>JACRMW010000053.1 GCA_016219465.1 Candidatus Aenigmatarchaeota archaeon
TTATAGCTAACCAAGTTAATAATACCGACTAGAAACTTGGTTAGTTACATTCAGAAAACAAAGTTTTCTGATGCGCCAAAGAACTTTTAGTTCTTTGAGCGTATGGGAGGCAACAAATTCATGTCGGTATTCTTTTGTTGGCTCACTATAAATTAACAGAACACGAGGATTTCCAGATTGAAATATCTAGGAAATCTACAGCATCAGATGATTTCCCAAATGACATGCCTGATGAAGCTGGAATTGAATTTATACAAAATAGAGGACTTTGAATAACATGTATTTTAGTCAAAGTCCTTATTGAGAACTTTCACAAAACCACTTGATAATATTCTATTTCAACTTAATATATATCTCCTTGAAATGCTCCTCCTGGTCGCATTCTATGAGATCCCTGTTTACCAGAGTTAGTACAGGAAGAAGGGCATAGATGATGTCTTTTCTTCTCCAGACATGGACAATATCTGAGAATGATATCAGCCCTTTATTTCTTATCATTTCATATATGACCTCTACTCTTTTCTCAATATCCTCTGCTTTTTGTATTGATATGACAGGAGATTCTCTATCTATCTTTATTATCCTCTCTTTTTTCTGCTTGATGTCTATTACTTTGCTCATTGCGCTTATGAGTTCTGTGAGGGTTACTTTTCTTGTAGGCTCTCTCTTGATAGGCGGCATTACAAGCGGAACATCAATATCAAGCTTGTCATATTCTTTTTTCTCAAGATTGCTCAATTGTTTTTCCTCTTCTTCAAGTATTTTCTCGCATTTCATGGTAAGGAGCACTGCTGCAACCAGGATGAACCTTGCAGGTATTCTGAAATTAAAATCAGTCATGCTGTGGATATAATTCATGAATTCCTGGGAAAGTTTTGTGATGTCTATATTCATCGGATCAAGGCTGTGCTCAATTACTATGCTTGACAAAACTTCCTGCCAATCAGCGCCTGTTACAATTGTCCTGATTAATTTTTCTTCATCCATTTTAAGACCTTATAATATGTTTTATTATCTCCTTACTCGCTAGCGAGTTGGTAGATCAATGCCAAAGACTTTTGAGACTCCGTCCTGCTTTGCAATGCCAAAGACCTTGTCAGCTGCAGAGATTGTAATGTCATCATGACTTATCACGATAAATTGTATTTTCTTTGAATATTTTTTCACAAGATTCGCAACCTTTTTTGTGTTTATCTTGTCAAGGGCAGCATCTACTTCGTCCAGGACATAGAATGGCGATGAATAATGCTGCAGAATTGCAAACAAGAATGACAGGGATGCCATTGTTTTCTCGCCGCCTGACATGACATCCAGATCAAGCACCCTTGTGCCTGCTGGAGAAGATTCTATCACAAGACCTGAATCAATATTATTCTCGTCTTCAAGCCTGATATGGCCTGTTCCTCCAACCATGTCATAGTATATCTGGGTGAAGTTCTTTGCCAATAGTTCAAGAGTGCTTTTGAATTTCTCCTGACGTTTTGTCTCAATCTCTTCTATTGTCTTTATTATTGAATTCTTTTCTTCTATCAGACTGTCCAGCTTGCTCTTCATCTGCTCAAATTCTGTTGATATTGATGCATATTCTTCTATGGATTTCACATTAACATGGCCAAGCTTTCTTATTTCCAATATACAATATGATATTTTTCTCTGCAGCTCTGGCTTGTCAATATCCAGCAGTTCAACATCCTTGTATTCCCTGAACTTCTTGCCAAGATCAGAGAGAATGACCTCAATCCTCGTATGCTCTGTCTGATCCTTGTTCATCTTTGAATGTATTGCAAACTTTTGCTGCGTCAAATCCTTGACAGCTTTTTTCATCTCATCCAATTCCTGGTCTAGCGTGGATTTTTGCTCTTTTGTATCTGCGAACTTCTTGTCTTCCTGTTCTTTCTGTTTTTTCAGCGCCACCATATGCTCTTCAAACATATCTATCTCATTCAATATACGTTCTTTTTCCTGCTCAAGTCCTGCTGTATTGAAAACCCTTCTCTCTCTATGTCCCCCTATGATTGCTCCTGACTTTTCAATAAGCTCTCCTTCTAGAGTGACTATCCTGTAGCCGCTGACGCGCTTTGCATTGTCAATAGTGTCAAAAACAAGGGTTTTGCCAAGAACATATTCTATTGCAGAATTATACACATAATCAAATTTCACAAGATCTATTGCAAGACCAAGAAATCCTTTGTAGTCTATTCTCTTGCCTATCCTTCCTCCTTTTATCTTATTGAGCGGCAGGAATCTCGCTCTTCCAATCCTTGTTCTCTTAAGGTATTCTATGCACTCAACTGCATGGTCATCTGTATCAATAACAAAGTCATCTATATGGCTTGCCATTGCAACCTCAATTGCCATGCCATACTTATTGTCTGTGCTTATCAATGAGGAGAACTTATTCACCTTTACAGGAAGCTTGCCAGAAAAATCCCTTTTACCCTTTGACATGAATGATATCTCTCTTTCAATGGATATTATCCTGTCGCGCTTTCTTAGTATTTCTGAGTTTGTTTTTTCAATATCCCTGATAGTATCAAATGACCTCGTCTCTATTATCTCCTCTGATTTGTGTTTGAACAGCTTTTCTTTTGATTCAAGCTCTTTTTCCTTGCGCTTCAATTCCCTGTCTATTTCCGTGAAAGTTGACTTGCTTTCATCAGCAGTTTGTTTCAATAGCTCTTTCTCCTGTTCATATTGCTTAATGTCATGATGAATAGAAGACGCTGTTGCTCTTTTGAGTTCGTCATTTAATCTAAGATATCTCTCTGCTTCTTCTTTTTCTTTTTTCAACTGCTCTACTCTTTTCTGTTTTTCAACTATGATAATCATTGATTCCCTTACCCTTGATTCTACTTTCTCAAGCTTTCTCATGGTGTCTTCTTTCTTCTCATTAAACTCTGTTATGCCAGAAATATCATCTATAATCTCCCGCCTCTGCTTTGGCGACATTTCTATAATCCTTGTGACATCGCCCTGCATGATTATATTGTAGCCGTCAGGAGAGAGGTTTGCATAAGCAAGCGTGTCAATTAATTTTGTTTTGTTCACTGTCTTTTCATTTATTCTATAAATAGAAACTCCGCTTCTTGTCACACGCCTGGTGATTGTAACCACGTCATCATCGCCTGGCATTTGCTTGTCAGAATTGTCCAGCACAAGAGAAACTTCACAAAACGGCGCTGGTTTTTTATTTCTGGCTCCGTTGAATATCAATTTTTCTAATTTTTGAGCCCTAATAGCTCTTGCAGACGTAACACCAAGAACAAATGTTATTGCGTCTATGATATTTGAGTTGTGGACAAATATGCCATTGCCTATGAAATTATGGCAATCTTGTATTGTCAGATCATATACCCATTTTTCACCCCTGACCTTATCTATTTTTTTTATTCTATCCCAAAATATGTCTGATTTTGCAAGAGATTCAAGAACATTCATAATACTTTGGGATTCCTTCATCCTCAAATCTAATTCAGATTTAATATATTCATACAACTTTTCTCTATTTTCTTTCTTTCCACCATGATCAAGGAATACCCAACTATTATTTATAGTATCTTTGTTCAGACCTATTTTACTGCTTGCATGTGTTTTCTTTATATTCATTATTTTCATAGCACTGAGAAGAGAGTTCTTTTCTGAAGATAATGATGATCTTATGCCTTTTATTTTATTATATTTTTCTCTAAATATACACAACGCATTCTCTGCCCCACTACGTGTAGGACAGCATCTATTTTCATTATAAGCTGCAAACCATGGATATCTTTTGCGCATTGGCTTATATTCTATACCCAATAATTTTGTACATTTTTTAACCAATACATTGGTTTCCTGCGGCAAAATATCTAAATTAGATCCTGTTTTAATATCTTTTGCAGCATGATTCTTCAACCGATCTACTTTCATCTTAGATATCATTGGTATATTTTCATATATGAGTTTCATTTTTTCTTTGCCTTCTACTACAATATCGAAATATTCTCTTTTTGTTTTTTCTTTTGTATTTGTTGCATGTTTTAATGTTTTTCTCTTTCTAGCTACAATTCCAAATCTTAAAAATGCCAACTGAACCTGATCTGCCAGTTTCTCATTCTTTGTTGTATATTCAAATGTAGGATTATCTTTTCTAACAGTTGCATCACAGTCAAAGAGCGCTGCTAAGAAGTTAGATAATATAGATTTTTTAGACATTAGAATCTCGCTTGGAATTATCTTATATTTAGAAGTCAGATGCAAAACACTATCAGATTTTAGAAGTTTCTTCATTGTTAATGGAAATTCCTTACTCCAGCATATTAATCTAGTTGCTTTTCCTGTCTGCTTTTTGTATTTTATTACCAAACCAAGTTTTTTTGCCAAGTATTCAAAATCATCCAATATTATTTTCTCTGCATTAACAATTTCTATTCTATTTAATGTTGTATAACCATCTCCAATCAAATATCCAACAAATCTAGAAAAATCTTCATCAATATCTAGATTTCCTATCTTAAACTTATTTTCAGGAAATTCCAGTCTTCTTGGAGTTGCTATCATATCTCCTTCTTTCAATTTATCAACAACTTCAGATATTATTTTTCCATATCTGAATACCATAACAGGATGACAGCCTGTTGTAGCAACTCTTTTTCCTATTCCTGTAGTTATTTCAAAAAGATGAGGTTCGCCATTTCTTCTAACAAATGCTGAGATTTTCTTTTCTACAATTTTCATAGTTTTCTGATCTAATCCCCAGACTTTCCATTTCTCAGGATTTTCATTTGTATAAACACCATCATCAAGTTTTTTAATATTTTTAGAATTGTTTAAAACAAACTCTATCATTTCTCCTATGGGGTTTATACTTCCGTCAGTAAGCAGAATCTCTGTATCAGCACGTACAGACTTGCCAGAACCATTCGGACCGCATACAATTGTAAAGCCGCTTGGAAAAGGAACTTCTACTCTTCCTGCAAATGACTTGAATCCCTGCATAACAAGTTTTTCTACCCTAACCATCAGATCTCCTGATTATTTTATTGGAGAGAAAGTAAATAAAGTCTTTCAGAGAAAGATGCGAATTGCTATTTTCTCACGAATTTATCAACTTCTGCAATGAGTTTCCAGCGCTTGTCCAGAACTGCCAATTCTTTTGCAAGGGCTTCTGTGGTGAGTTTTTCCTTTTTCATAAATTCCAGGAATTTTTTGACAGTGAACTCTTTTCCAAATCCCCTTGGAACCATTGACTTGACAGAGATGTAGAGAAATATTGCCCTTGTGAAATGCTTTCCATTGGCTTTTGCCTTTTTCTGCATTGCCTGGAGTATTTCATTTGCCTTTTCTATAAAATACTTGTTGTCGTCATAGAATGAATAATATCCATACACGATGTTCACAAACGATTTTACATGCCTGGTTGCTGGTATCTGATCTTCTGCCCTATTGATTGAATGAAGCCAGAGCACGGCTTTTGTATGCTTGACATTGGAGACGTCCTCGTCATCGCATATTTCCTGTATAAATTCCTCTGTCTTTTTCCGGTCATTTGTGTATTCATCTATGTTCTTTATTACAGATTTTCTCTCAAAAAATCTTGCGCTGCCTTTTATTGACGCTGTTATCCTGAAGAGCTCTTTTAGGAAATTGTTAATCATTGTCTTGTCTTCGCCAAACCTCAACCTGTCCAACTCATTTCTAAGTATTTTTTCAACAGCATCAGACCATTCAGGCCCATTCATCTTGCTTACATTCTCCAATCTCAATAAATTTGCTTTGCCAAGTATTTTTACCAAAAGCTGTATGTCTGCTTCTGACTTTCCTCCGCCTACAAGAGCTGCAGCCACGAATTTGTCCCAGATTGCAGCGCCTTTAACAGGCTCTGGCTTTTCTTTCATTGCCAATTTCAGCAACGAATCAAATCCTTCTGGTATGTTTTGTTCTGCCATCTAATCTCCAATAATACAAATTATTTGAGTCTTTTTATAGTCTTCTTAAATAAATATGAACTAGAAGTGATTACTATGGCATTTCTTTTATTACTCAAGAACAAAGAGGAATTGCGAAGCAATTCCTCTAAGTCTCGTATAGGAAAATATCATAATAAATATACTTTCCATTACAAGAACAAAATGACTTTCTTCGAAAGTCATTTATCTTGTCAAGGAAAGAAATATTATACTTTCCTTAACAATGAGAAAACACTTGCAAAAGACTGGAATAGCAAAGAAGATGATGCTGCATGGAAAAGTTTGTGAAAGGTTCTGAAAGGTGTTATTATGGAATTATATGATATTATTATAATAGGAGCAGGCATAACCGGATATGCAGGCGCTGTCTATGCAGGACGTCTTAAGCTAAAGACACTGGTCATAGGAAAGGAAAGAGGCGGGATAATTGTCACAACCGATGTTATAGAAAACTATCCTGGATTCAAGAGCATAACAGGTGCTGAACTTGCAGCAAAGGTAAGGGAACATGCAATGGAATACAGGGACAATGTGAAGTTTGTAGATGATATTGTGGAAAGAATAGAAAAGAGAAAAGGATGCTTTATCATACATACTGAATCCAGGAAAGAATACAGGGCAATCTCTGTTCTGTATGCGACAGGAACAAAACACAAAAAACTGGATGTTCCTGGAGAAAAAGAATTCTTTGCAAAAGGTGTGCATACGTGCGGGCTCTGCGACGGCGCATTTTATAAGGACAAAATTGTTGCAGTTGTTGGTGGATCTGATTCTGCTGCAAAAGAAGCTGTGCTGCTGACACAATGGGCAAAAAAAGTGTATATAATCTATAGAAAAGAAAAGATCAGGGCAGAGCCTGCAAACATGGAAAAGATAGATGAGAAAATAAAAGAAGGAAAAATAGAGATAATAAACAACACAAACATAAAAGAAATAATAGGAGACAGGTTTGTGAAACGGGTTGTTCTAGACAGACCATATAAAGGAAGTGTTGATTTTCCAGTAAATGGAATTTTTCTATCAGTCGGTATTATTCCTATATCAGACCTTGCCCATGAGATAGGAATTGACGTAAATGAGAAAGGCGAAATTATAATAAACAGGTATGGCGAAACAAACTTGCCAGGATTTTTTGCAGCAGGCGATGTTACAGATAAAGCGTTCAAGCAGGCTATAACAGGCGTAGGAGATGCTGTGTCTGCTGTTTATTCAGCATACAATTTCACAAAACAGAGAGGCAGGGATATGAGCATGTGCGATGGATGCAACAGGAAAATAGATGAGTGTGTCAGGCTGCATAATAGATAGAAATTTGCAAAGAGCAGCTTTTTATTTTCTAGATCGTTTTGCAGAAGCAGTGAGTCCTCTGAATGCGCGCTTTCTCTGACTGCATATCCAGTTTATCTTTTGGTCTGCTTTTATCACTGGATGTTTTGGATCAACAAGCAGAACTTCATAGAAAGTCTGGGTGCCGTCTTCACCAACATAATATGAATTCAATACTTCCATATTAGGAAATCTCCTGGCCACGCGCTTTTCAGCAACTGTCTGCCAAGACTGGTCAGGTGAATATCTTCGTCCTGTTTTCAATGGATCTCTTCCCTTTCTTGCTTTTGGCCTTATTCTTGCTCCTTTATGTATCCTTGTTCGCACAACAACAAATCCTTGTTTTGCCCTATAACCAAGCGCATGGGCTTTTTTTACATTAGTAGGTTTTTCTGCTCTTGTAAAGACATTCTCTCTTCGCCATTCTATCAGTTTTGGTTTTGATGCGTTTGGCATATTATCACTTTTCACTATATCAATCATATACAAATAACCTATTTAAAAATATATTTCTATAATTTGCTCAAGGGGTAATCAATGCATTCGGGAATAAAGATGATAATCGGGGTTCTGATCCTGATAGCAGGTCTATACTGGTATCTTGCAGACACAATTGCTGCAAATATGGCATCGACCTGGTTGGGATTATCAGCAATATCTGCATTGAAGACAGTCTTCATAGGAGTGTTTGGATTGGTCCTGATATTTGTCGGGCTTCTAGTAGTCTGGATTGAATATGAAGATCTGAAATGGGATATGCAGAACAAGAAGAAAAAGTAATTTTTTATTTTCTTTTATGGTTTCTATTAGATTTTTTTGCATAATCTGAGATCAAAAAATCTAATCTCTATCAAAGTTTTTATAGTCATTCACTTGCTCCAATTGCTTCTTTTATTCCTGCTATGACATAGGAGACTGCACTGTCTATTGATTCATAGGACAGGCCTGCTATATGAGGTGTTATTATAAGATTTTCATGCTTTTCTGCATATTTAATAAGAGGACTGTTCTTTTTTGGAGGCTCTTGCGCAAGAACATCCAGCGCAGCTCCTGTTATTTTTTCCTTTTTCAGGGCATTTAACAGAGCTGCTTCGTCTATTACCTCTCCTCTTGATGCATTTATCAGCATGGCGCTGTCTTTCATCATGCCAAATTCCCTTGAACTAAACATGTTCCTTGTCTCATCTGTTAGCATACAATGAATAGTAATAATATCTGATTTTCTAAGCAATTCATTCAGCTCCACCATTATTGCTCCTCTTTCACTGCCTTGTTTCTCAGAAACATATTTATCAAATGCATATACATTCATTCCAAATGCCTTTGCAAACTCAGCTATCCTTGATCCTATTCTTCCAAGTCCTATTATTCCTATACTCTTTCCATTCAGTTCATTGCTGATATATTGATGGCGTCTCCATTCTCCTTTCTTTGCAGATTCGAATGAGAAAGGGATTTTCTTGGTAAGGGAAAGAATAAGACTGAATGCATGCTCTGCTGTTGTGTTTGTATTCATGCCAGGAGCGCTTATCACTTTTATTCCTTTTTCTTCTGCATATGCTGCATCAATGTGGTTCAGTCCTGTCACTGGTGTTGCTATTATCTTTAGTTTCTTTGCATGATCAATAAGCTCTTTGTCAACAGCAGTATCTATTCTGACAAATATAATATCTATATCTCTGGCTTGCTTTAGCAAGGATTTTCTATCCATTTTCTTTGCAATAACCTTTCCAAGAGATTTCAACTCTTCCAATCGCTTCTTTGATAGAAATTCAGGCTCTGTCACTAAGATTTTCATAATTATCACTTTATCTATTTTCTGGCAATATACTTAAAAAGAGGAATTTCTTCACAATTCCTCTAATCTGATGCGAAAAAAGGCGTTTTTATGCTCTGTCCATTGTGCAAAGGAAGAAGGCCTGTGTGCATACACAATTATCAGCTTTTGCCAGGGCTTGTCGGCAAAACAATTGGAAAGGACTTCTTCGGGCCATCATATAGCATATTTGTAGGCAGGGCGAATTATCCAAATGTTAGCATTGGGCCAATGTCATCAATTGAACATAATTTAATTTTGGACAATCCTTCAAAGTGGTTTGGACTGCCGTATGAAAGAATAATAGAATACAGGTATCTTCTCCTAAGATCAAAACAAACTGCCCATGTCAGGAATAATTCGCGCTTTGTAGAAGACAACCAGCTCATTAGCATGTCAGAGCCTGTTGATATAGAACTCACGCTAAAAAGAAGTCCCAGTTATAATTTTGAATTCTCAAGCATCATGGCACCATCAGGGCCTGTTGCTGATATTGAGAAATTCAGGATTGCTGAGAACCTGAAAATATCGCAGAAACTTGATAAGATAGCCAGCGATGACATAAAAGCCCAGGAAGCTGCTGTATCAATATACAATCTCAACAAGGATATTTACAAACTCTCATCTATTCTGTCATCCGGAGCCATTGGAATGAAGAAGAAAATAGTGCCGACAAAGTGGTCTATTACTGCAATAGATGATATTGTTGCAAAGGACTTGATTGATAGGGTGAAGGATTATCAATCTGTGAATGAGTTTTTTGTATATACATCAGAATACCTTGACAACCATTTTGAGATATTGCTCATGCCAGGAAACTGGGAATTTGAAAATCTTGAATCATGGATATCAAATAACAAAATGACTTTCTTCGAAAGTCATTTATCTTGTCAAGGAAAGAAATATTATACTTTCCTTAACAACAAAAAACCAATAATAATTCCTGAATCAGAAGGGTTTATGGGAAGAAAGAAATACGCATTCAGCCAGTCAGGAGGATATTATGCATCCAGATTAGGAGTGGCTGAAGGACTGAACAATATGCGAAAGCAGGCAAGGGTTGTATGTTTCAGGGAGATATATGAAGGATATAGTGTTCCAATGGGTGTCTGGGTTGTGCGAGAGAGTGTGAGAAATGCAATGAAGCAAACAGCTAGGAAATTCAATACACTAGACGAGGCATTAATTGATATTAATACAAGGCTAAGAGTGCCAATAAGAGAATATATGAGAAATAGTGTGAGTTTTAGGCAGAGAAGATTGGGTGAATTCTGAATAGTTTCTGATTGTACATCATTGATTCTAGCTCTACAATGCGCTCTATGCGCTGCTGCTCTCATTTTAACCTTTTAAAGCATTTCTTTGCTATTAATGACAATCTAGCAATGGAAAAAACTAGTAAAGCAAAAAAAATGAGGTGCAAACAATGGTAAACTTTGAGACCATAAAAGCAGAGGAAATACCTTTTGGCAACAACAACTTTTTAGAGGTTGCCAAGAAAAGGGCAGTAGACAATGAAAGAACAAATGAATTTGTGTCCATCAGCAGAGGATTCTACGGATTCAATGGAGAAAAAAGATTCAAGAAATCCGTGACACTTCCCCTGAATGATGAGGTAATCAATTTTGTCGCTACAAAGATAAAGGAAGTTGCTTCTGCTCAAATCCAATAGATTTAAAACACTCTTCTTTTTTTATTTTTATATGTTTTCTCTATGTTTATTCTTTCCATGAAATTCCAGACTTTAACAGAAATCTCCAGAGTGGAATATACTGAACAGCGATGCCTTCGCGCTGCTCTTTCTTTTCAATATCCTTGGTAATAACGACTAATCTTTTCATCTTCAGCTTTTTTACTGCATTGATATTGTTCCTGATATCTGGCTCACCATATTTAACTTCAAATGGAATTTTATCATGGATAATATCCAATTCATAATATTCTCTCCAGAAATATTTTGCATTCAATGACACAACAGCCGCGTTCTCTGCTATAGCAGGAATTATCGCAGAAAAATCAATATCTGAATCAAGAGAAGATATAGAAAGAGATGTTGTGGAAAGATATATTTTTTTTGATTTTCTGGCAGATACTATAGGACTTCCACGATAATTATACAAACTCTTTATAAGATATGCTCTTTCAAGATAATGAAGATACTTTGAGACTGTCTGATATGTGATATTCAGGGTTTCTGCAATTGTCTTGAATTCAATAATACATCCTGGCTTTTTTGCTATGATATAAAATATTTCTCTTAGAATTTCCGGGTTTCCAACATCATAAACCTTTGGTATATCTGAAAGGACTATTTTTTCAACAATGCTGTTTACATATTTTCTTGCTTTGACAAAATCATTTTCTTCCATAATTTCTGGAAACCCGCCTTTCATAAGATAATTGACAAGCTCTTGCCTGATTGCCAGAGAATGTGAAACGTCTTTGAAATCTATGCCTTTTAACATAAGAAATTCCCTGAAATTTAATGGTTTCAGCTCAAATTCATATATTCTTCCAGCAAGGCTTTCTTTTGCTTTATTTATCTGAATTCCTGCTGAGCCAGTTACGATGATCTTTATTCGTTTTTCCATGTCATAGAAGCGTTTTAGAATAACCTGCCAGTCATTTACATGGCTTATTTCATCAAAAATTATATATACATTCTTCAGATCCTGCATGAGAATATCCTTTTCATATATCTGCAACACATTTTCTATAATATTTGGATCTCTTGCCAGCAGCTCATCAAAGGAGAAATAAAGAATCTGTCTTGGATCTATTCTTTTTCCAATAAGATGCTCTATTATCTGATATACAAGAACAGTTTTCCCAACCCTTCTCAGACCAAGAATAGCCAGTATCTGTTTCTTGTCCAAGTATTCAATTATCTCGCTGAAGAGCTCTCTTTTTTTCATTTCTCTTATTGATTCTATCGGCTTTCCCTGCCACCAAGGATTCTGCCTGACAAGCCTCTCTCTTATTTCTAGCATATATTAATTTAGATTAATATATATATAAAGATTTGGATTAACATACTCTTAATTATAGATTAATCCTGATTAATACATTCTTAATAGCTATTTCCTTCTGTTTGTATTCTTTATTTGGTTCACTATAAATATTGCAATCTGCTATAACCTACATCTTCTCAACTGGCTTTATTCCCAGAAGATTTAGGCCGTTTTCCATTGTCTGTTTTACAGCCATTGCCAGTGCCAGGCGTTCTGCTTCTTTTGCAGAATCTATTATTCGTATATTCTGATAATATTCATTGAACAACAGACATAGTTCTGAAAGATAGTTTGCCAACAGGCTTGGCTTGAGCTCTTTGACGCATTTATCAATTATTTCAGGAAATTCTGCCAGTTTTTTTATTAAAGCAAATTCTTCATCACCGAGCTCTCCTGCTGCCGGCTTTTTCCTTGATTTTCTTAATACTGATCCAGCTCTTGCATAGGTGTATTGCAAATATGGGCCGGTGTCGCCTTCTAAAGAAACTGCTTCGTCTATGTCAAAGCTTATTTCTATTGGCATTCCATGTTTTAGAAAATAGTATTTTGCAGCTGATATTGCTATTGATTCTGCAAGCTCTTCTTTCTTTTTTGCTGAAATCTTTTTCTCATTGACATATTTTTCCAACACCCTTTTCTTCAATTCGTTCAAAAGCCATTCTCCTTCAACAACATTTCCAAGCCTTGATGACATTTTTCCTTCTTTTAACTTTACCCAGCCGTATATCAAATGCTTTTGCTTGCCAGTGAATTTCTTTGGATTCATCAGCTCTTCTACTTTTATAGTGACATTGAAAAAGCTTGCTTGTTCAGGGCCTGTCAGGTGTATTGCCTTGTCAGGCTTGAAATCCGAGAATTCTTTTTCAGCCAATCCTAGCTCCTTTGCTTCATAAGTTGGGAATCCTAATTGGTTTACAAACACTCTTTTATCAAGATTGTATTTTTCTCCATTGAATATGATTGCGCCGTCACTGTTTTCCAGAATGCCTTTTTTAACAAGATTTTTTGCTATCTTTAGTCCGCTGTCAAAAACCTGCGACTCAAAATATAATCTGTCAAATCTTGTATAGACTCTTTTGTATATCATGTCAAAATAAACAAGACTCCACTGCCTTGTTTCTTTCCATAATTTCATTATCCTCTTGTCTTTTTTGTATATCATCTCATTAAGAGCAATTATCTCTTTTTTTTCATATTCTTCTTATTCAAAAGACCCGCTTCCTATTGCATAGGCTTTTCCCAAAAACCTTATTTTTTCATCTGCTGTTCTGGTTTTTTTCATGCCAAGCTTCTTGATTCCCCACATGCATTTTGCAATATGCATTCCAATATCTCCCTGATAATTAGCGCGAATTACTTTGTAACCGCTGAAAGAAAGAATCCTTGCCAATGACTCTCCTGTTATAATATTTCTTAAATGCCCTATGTGAAAAAGCTTGTGTGTGTTAGGGTGGGCATACTCCACCATAATCTTTCCTTTGTTTTTTGCAGAACCGTATTTCTTCTTTTGCTTTAAAATTTGCTTCAGCACAAGTTTTCCAAACTCTTTCTCATTGATGTAAAAATTGACATAAGGTCCGATTGCCTTGACTTCTTTGACAATGCCTCCAGCTTTTTTACTAAAACCAGCTGCCAGCTCTGCTGCTATATCAATTGGTGATTTCTTGAATTCTCTGGCAAGAGAAAAGCATGGGAGAGCTAGATCGCCAAAGTGCTTTGGCTTTTCCAATAGACTGGCGTAATTAGCTGCAATCTCTTCACATTCTGCATAGAACTTTTGCAATGGGTTCATGGTTATCATCTCTGTTCTTATTGGAATCAATTATTATTTAATTTCTTAGTTAAAATATTTTCTAATTTTGGCAAAAGGTGTTTTGCCAGCATGAATATCTCCTCAGCTTCTTTATAGCTCTACCATGAAATAAACAAGATATTATTTCATGCTGAGCTATACATGGTTGAATTCTAAGAGAATTCAACCTGTACAGCAAAGACTTATCAAGTCTTTGCGTACAGAAGGAATTGCAGATTCCTTCTTGTACAGGAGAAACATCCTGCAGCGCGTTTTGCATCAATCCTTTTGCCTCTGATTTGTCTGAAACCCCTTTTTTAACTTGTTCTGTGTTCAAATAATATGAAAATGTCCTGAGCATCAAACAACCTCGATATAACCAAACAAAACAATGGCATCTGGGCGCAATGATTGATTTAAATGCTGGATTAATCCTGATAGATGCATGATTTCCAGATTGTGTATTTTTTTGAAAGTTATAAAATCCTGCGATTCTGTGTTTGCTCGCACAAATCTTGCTCTTGCTGCTGATCTGACTTTTACAAACTCCTTTTTTTCAAGAATCTTTACATATTTAGAACTGTTCCTATGGATTCGCCTGTTCTGCGTTCAATTTCTCTATATGAAAATTCTGAGCCGGGATAGATGCATAAAAATCCTAATATCCCTCGTTCAATACCTGATAAATATTTAATCATATGATAAAAATATAATCAATTGTTTAAATATTTATCATTTCCCTGACTTTATTGATATGACATCCCCATTCTTCAGGACATAGTCTGCTGAGATGTTTCGCTTTGTTCTTGCATCTGCAGCTGCTATGAATTTCTTTCCAATGTCTTCATGAACTGCATATGCAAGATCATGGGCTGTTGAGCCTTTTTTCAAAAGAAAGGCATCTGGCAATATATTTCCTTTGTTATCTGCGAACTTATTTGGATCTGCAACAGGATAGACAACTATAAGCCCCAAGATATCAAATGCTGTACTGTTAATTGCTTCCTGAATGCCTGTTGATTTGTGCTTTTTCAGAAACGATTTCATATAATCTATTGCTTTCATTCTTTTTTCATCTATTCCTGTTTTCAATAACCTGAAATCAGATGAACCTGGGACATATTCTATAATTTCGTGTTTCGCAGCCTCTCTTAATGCCAGTTCAATGTCAGCTGATGCCGGTATTATTATTTTATCAGGATATTTACTTTTAATATTTTCTATGTTTTTGCTGCTGATGTCAATTTTGTTTGCTATCACAATACTTGGCTTGGATATTTTCCTGAGTTCATTGACAAATGCATAACACTGGTCTTCTGTCCAACTCTTGAATTTCTCAATGTCAAGACCTGCCGATGATATTGACTTGTTTATATGATTCTTGCCAATTCCCAGGCCTGTAAATCTGTTTTCCAGCAGCAACAGGAAATCCTTTGCAATGATGTGCTGGGCTCTTGTAAAGTCTCTCTTGAATATATCCAGCATCCAATAGGTTATTTCTTTTTCAAGCATTTCTATTGAGAGAGAGGGATCAAAATCATTTGTTGGATTTCCTTCTAAGTCAGTAGTTCCTGATATATCTATTATCTGAATCAATGCGTTTGCCTGTCTTACATCATCCAGAAATGCAATTCCCCTGCCGCGGCCAAGATGGGCATCTGGAACAAGGCCTGCTATGTCCCATAATTTTATTGGCACAAACCGAATGCCATTGATACATTTTTTGCAATTTAAGTTTAATTCAATGCATGGGCATTTTGCGCTTGCATAGGCAAGTCCTTCGTCAGGAGCAAGTGTTGTAAAAGGATAAGATGCTATTTTTGCATCCTTTAAGGTGGATGCTTTGAAAAATGTGCTCTTTCCAGAAGACGGACAGCCAACTAATGCTAATTCTATCATTTGCACCAACAGATTGATTTTGGTTTTAATTGTCTTAAATGCAATATTTATTTATGTGGGCCATGAAAATTGCAGCTCTTGTTGCCGTGATTGCTCTGGTTTTTCTTGCTAGTGGCTGTGTTTCGCAGACAAATGAAACAACAAACTCTTCTAAAATAGATTCCTATGAAATAAAATCATATGAAACCAGAGATGACGGTGCTGTCAGAATAACCAATTGTTATCCAAAAAGCTGCCAGAATCCTGTGTTTTCTCCTGATTCACAAAAAATATTGTTTACAAGATTTCTTAATGGGTACAACCAAGGGCCTTCTGAACTTGTTGTTATTGATATCAAAACAGGACAGGAGAAAATAATTGCAAGCGCTGACAGTGACAATGTTAATGTGCCATATGGAAGCTGGATAGGCAGCAAGATTGTGTTTTCTTCTGACATATCTGGCAAAGAAGAGATATATATAGTGAACCAAGTAGATAATCAGGTATTTATAACTTGGTTCACTCACACAGAAAGCAAAGCTTTCTGGTGCACCAAACAACGCATGTTGTTTGGTGTGTATAGCAGCCAACTTATATCTAATATCCTGATTATTAAGTTGGCTAGCTATATTGCAGATGATAATGGCGAGAATATTCAACAAATAACAGAGCATAGCGATGCAGATGAATATTATATAGAGCCTGTATTCAATCCAAACAATGCGCAGAAGATTTTATTTGAATATGCATCGGATAATATGCACAGGATTGCAGTCGTTGAACTGGATAAAAACAATAAGATAACTTTTCTCACTTCTGGATATGATGATCGCCTGCCGTCATGGAGAGCTGACGGCAAAAAGATATTATGGCAAAGGACTGGGATTGGGAAAGATGACTGGAGAATATTTATAGGAGATATTGTTCTAGAACCGCTTCCTCATCTTGAAAATGCTGCGCAAGCATCATCAGGACCTGATGACACTGACAATTCCTGGACATGGGATAGCAGATATATTTTATCTTCAAGAACAGGCGATGGATTGGCTCCAAATATATTTCTTATTTTTCTCAATGGAAATGTTCAGAGAATAACAAATTTAAACAAAGCAGACAGCGCACCCAGCCAGTCGCCTGATAAAAAATGGATTGTGTTTGAATCGCATGCTGATAAAAACTCTTCTGTTGAGATATGGATAATACCAACACCTAATATAATTCAAGATAGACTTTCTGGTGTAAAAACCTATGCAAACACATATATAACCTATACAGACGAGGATATTGAAAAATTAAAAAACTTTGACATAATCATGATAGAGTCATATAATATGAAAAAGAAATGGGTTGATGAATTAAAAAAATCAGGGGTAATGATAATTGCATACATCAGTGTTGGTGAGGCTGATGATGAAAGAAGATATTGGAAAAACTGGGCACCAACAGAAAGAGCTTATGATATTTCTATAATACCTCGCACTGTCGTAGATCAAGATAATACAATGTTTATTGGCAATGACCCTGGTTGGCCTGGCTCTTATTTTGCAGATGCTTCTGATGAGAGATGGCAAAATATCATATTAAACGAGGAGCTACCGTACATTTTTGCATTAGGCAACAATCAATATGATGGTATTATGATGGATTTGATAGATGTTGTTGATGAATATGATAGGTTGTATGAAGAAGGCAGGATATCTGATGGCGATAGAAAGAGGATGCGCAATGGCATGATTGAGCTGATTAAAAGGATAAGGGAAAAATATCCTGAGCTTGTTATAATTCCAAACAGAGGGTTTGGTATTATAGAAGAGATTGGCGGGTATATTGATGGATTCAAGTTTGAGGAGCTAACATTAAAATATAATAATATTCCAGGAGAACCTAATTATGGAACATATGATACTCAGTTAGATGCAGGCATTCATAAGAATCAGGAGCACATTGATGCAGCTGTTGCATTTGCAAAAAAATGGGGCAAGCCTATATTTGTTTTAGATCATGCAGAGACAGACTCAGAACAAAACAATAAGACGATTATTGCAAATGCAAGGATTGGTTATAATGAAGCGCAAAAGCTCTCTGAAAAATATGGCGTGCGTTTTATCTGGTATGCAAACAGCATTGATCAGGACTTGCCTGTTTGGAATTTTGAAAAATGATAGCTCTAGATTAGCAATCTGTTATAGCAGTATTCACAAGATATGGGCATAATTTATAAATTTCACCAAAAAGTAAAAATAGATTTTCCCACAAAATAATCTTTATATTCCATGAAATCATAATTTTATAAAAGGTGTGATGTGTGGTAGATCTATATACAGACAAGCATAGACATTCTCTAAATCCAGCTGCTGGAGGAACTAAATGCAGTGATCCAAAAGCGCATACAGGAAAATATGATGAAGAAGCAACATATTCTCTTAATCAGGGAAGGATGACTGCGCAGAATGCAGGAGCTAATTGGTTTATTGGAATCAACTATAATACAAATACTATTCATATATTACCAACAAAATCACTGAAACCAAAAGATCCTGAACATGATTATGGATGTCAGATAACTGAAGGCTGGACATATCCTGCTATTAATCGAAGCAATGGAGAGGGCTTGGATAAATGGATGTATTATACAAAAGATGGTGATAAGCTTGGAGAGGTGTTGAAAACACTTGTTGGTGATGCGCGGAAAGGATTGGTTGCTGTTTCTACAAAAACCCTAGATCCATCAAAACTTAATTTCTGTAAATGTTGTTGCAATATGTATTCAGATGACGCAGAAAATTTGTTGGAGAATTTATACCCAGACAAGCCATCAGGCACACTAGATAGAAAAATAGGTGAATTTAATATTGTTGCATAACAAGCAATAAATATTGTTTATTTGGTTCAATATATAGAGAATTTTGAATATCATGTGTTTTGGTCAAAGTCCTTATTGAGAACTTTCACAAATTACTAGAAGAGGCAGAATTCAATATCGTCTGCTGGTTCTTATCTCCATTAATTTTAGCCTCTCGTTTATTGTCTCTGTCTGGGAGCGTATTGCTGTCAACTGAGCTTCTATTATGCTCAGCCTGTCCAGAAGCTCATACATCTCGCGCTTGTCAATTCTTTTTTCTTTTTCAACATTTCCCCTTTCCCTGCCAAAGTCATTGATAACCTGCTCTGCCTGGGTGACTGGCTCATATGGATTTGTTGCAAACTGCTCTGGCTCTGCTGCTTGTTCGTATTTTGTTCTCCAGCCTGGCTTGAGGTCTTTTTCATCAACTCTTGGACCAGCTGGATTGACTGGCATGTTTGCATTGCCAAGAACAGCTGACCTCACAGTATCATAATCAGGCTCCTCATATCGCTTTCCAACTATCTTGTCTTTTAATTTTGCAATCAATCCCATATTTATCATCTTTATTGCTATATGGAGTCAAACAAGACCATGTCTAGATTCTTTTGTTTGACGACTATAACTATAGTTTTGTTGTTTCACCATGACTTAAACTTTTTTTGAGTCTATTTCTACTCCTGGTATATTTTGTATGCCTTTAATATCTGTTCTTTCATCAGATGCACGAGGTCTCTATGAAATTCCAGGTATTTTCTTCTCTGCCTGTTATAGAATATATAATTGAAAAATTTCCAGAGCGAAGCTGTCATAGGATTGCCATATTCAAATGTTGTAAACATATGCGCCCTTAGCTGGATCTTTACACTGCCTGTATTGTCCTTTACATTGAATTTTCCTTCTGCAGCTATCCTAAACCATGATTTTGTCCAGTTGTCTTCTTCCTTTACCCCTCTCCACACACCATAAAACCAGCGTGAATTTGGGTCTGAGAAATCCCATCGCCTGTCATCTTCCCGCAAGGATGAACCAGAAATCTTTAGCACATCCCTGAGCATATTTCTTGCAAACGTGCATATCAGAAATGGATTATACCCTGAATATTCTATTACAAGCTCGTCTCTTGGACTAAGAACAACATCCTCTATCCTATATGCTCCTCCCATAGAATCACTCTAGCTATTATTGCGTATACAAAACTATTATTTTTGGCTTCTTAACTCGTCCATGAATTCCTTTGTCTTTCTTTCAAATTCAATTACAAGCTCTTTTGCAACATAAAGATATTCCATTCTTTTCTTGTGATAATATACCTCGTGCCAGAATCTCCTGATCATCTCATAGATCAGATTCTGCTGCCAGATAGTGTCCTGAGGATATTCTGTTATAAGCCTTGGTCTGATCCTTATCTTTGCCTTTCCATCGCCTTCTGCAAGGACAAATCCAGAAAGGCTGATTTCAACCACAATATAGGTATATGTGTCAAATATTATTATCAATGTCTTTTTTCTTCTCCTATTTATAGTCCTTTTCCTGTATATAGCCTTCCGGGACATTGAAGACTAATCTTAATAATTCGTGTATTTTCTTGTATAATTTTTCAGGATGCCTTCCTTCAAAAGAAATTGAGATTTCCTTGACTGGCTCAAATACATAATCCCAGATAAGCAGTTTTGTTCGTGCCCATACCATTTTATAACCTCTATAACCAAATCTGCGGATTTGGTTATTTATATTACTTCTTTAGATGTCTTATATATATTATCCGAGTTAAAAAAAAGATTATGGGATTGAAAACAGACCTTATGATTGGTATAATATTCTTTGCAGTGATAGCACTTATTGTAGGAGTGGTTGTTGGATTGTTCCTGCTGGCTGTAAAAGCTCTGGCAATATTGCTGATACTATTGGGCATATTTATGATGTTCTTGTTTCCTGATTCAACTAACATCCAGATTGACGGCATTAGTGAAACAGGCGTTATCGTAGGATTTATAGTGATAATGATAGGGGTTGGGTTGTTGTTTCTCTAGATGTTTTATAGCCTGGAACGATAGAGAACAAAGCGACCTTGCTTCGCAAG
>JACRMW010000076.1 GCA_016219465.1 Candidatus Aenigmatarchaeota archaeon
CCTGTACAACAGAAGCAAAGCTTCTGTTTGTATTCTTTTGTTGGCTCACTATAAGCAGACTGAAAAGCAGAATAGTCATGATATAAATAGCCAGCAAGCTGATGGTGAAAATAACTATCTTTCTTCAAAAGATAGTCATGATATAAATAGCTGTTCTGATTTTCAGAACAGTCATGATATAAATAGTAATCTGCTTCGCAAATCTTATGATAGATTTATGAATGCATAAAATTGGATAAAATCAAAACCTTAATAAATACTGGACTGTAAATATGACTTATGATTGATGCATGGACACTTATTGTCTTGCTTGGAATGACTGTTGTTCTGGGTTATGTCGGCAGTCATATATTTGCAAAGACCAAGATACCTGACGTAATATGGCTGATAATATTTGGGCTTGTCATAGCATATTTCAACATAATACCAAGAGAGTCGTTTCTTGTCATGTCTGCAATGATGGCATCAATTGCGCTGTTTATAATATTGTTTGATTCTGGACTGAATCTTGATTTTTACAAGTTAATAAAGAATGTCTCAAGAAGCCTTGTTCTGGCAATACTTGGGTTTGTGGTTTCAACAATTGCAGTTGCAGTATTTGCAATATATTTCCTGAATTTCAGTTTGCTGCAGGGGTTGTTATTAGGAACGATTCTCGGTGGAACATGCTCTACAACTGTCATAGGCATGACAACTGGAATAAAAATGAGAGACGATACAAAGACTCTATTGTCGCTGGAATCTGTGCTAACAGATCCTATAACAATAGTCGTGTCAATGGCTCTTATTGGATTGATAGTTCCTATCCAGACAACATTTGGCTCGCCTATACAGGGAATAATGAGCGCTTTTTCAATAGGAATTGTTGTTGGATTGTTTGCAGGAATAATATGGCTTTGTGTTCTTGACAAGATCAAGAACAAACCATTTGATTACATGGTAACACTTGGAATGCTGTTCTTGATCTATGCAGGCGTTGAATATACAGGAGGATCTGGTGCTGTTGCAGCGTTGTTCTTTGGATTGGTTCTTGGCAATGGCAGGACATTTTCCAAGATATTCAGGTTTAAGAAAGATTATTCTGTATCAGAATATCTAAAAAAATTCCAGTCAGAGATAACCTTTTTCATACGCGCGTTTTTCTTTGTCTTTCTTGGCATGATCGCTGTTATAAACATGACCTATCTTTTATATGGATTGGCAATAGCAGTTATTCTCATTGTTGTGAGACTGGTTGCTGTGAGGATATCTGTGATAGGAATGGAAATAGGAGCTTTTGAGAGAAGGGTGGTATATGGAATGGCACCAAGAGGACTTGCAGCTGCTGTGCTTGCGCAATTGGCGGTGACATACAATGTTCCTGGCTCTGAGATATTCACAAGCCTGATATTTATTGTGATATTTGCGCTTGCAATATATACGTCAATACTCATAGCAGGATTTTCGCATAAATATGGAAAAAAAGAGGAGAAGAAATAATAGAGCTGAAATGATTTATATTAGGCGATATATATTAGTTCTAAGTTGTTGATATTTTTTTTCAGAATAAGTTATGCCAAATAGCTGAATCCTGTTGGATTTAGTCAGATTATTAATAACTAAATCCTTTAGGATTTAGTTATTAATAAATAGCTATTCTGCTTCGCAGAATAGTCATAATAACTAAATCGTCTGTCTTATTATCAGAAAATGATTTAGTTAAAATAGTCATAATAAATGTGATATCATGCCTGTACAGGATCAGAGATTTAATTTTGTTATCCAGGAGCTTACGAGAAGAACAGAGGATATTGCCAAGAGACTGAGATCTGTTGAGCAAAGACTTGATACTTTGGAGGAGAGATTTTCTGTTATAGAGGAGCTGGATATTGAGAGAAAGAAGAACAATGATGAGAGATTTAGTTCTGTTGATGAAAGGCTTGGCAAGCTCAATGATGATATTCTGAAGTTGAATATGCTGACTGAAAAAATCAGCAAACAGACTGATAAGTTTGCAAGAAAAAGCGAGATAAAGGAGATAGAGACAGCTATTGGCATATTAAGGCCGACTCCTGTTGAGCAGATTGTTTGAGAAAAATTGGTTTGTTTCAAATCAATTTATTTATACTACAAAAAACAAAGAAATAATAGCTGTTTGCTTTGCAAACAGTTAGAATACAAACCGTGTTTCCACCAGTTTTTAACTGGTGGCACAGGGTGTCAAAGACTTCGGCAGTAGCATGCCATCGGTCTGTGACCGATGGTTGTACAGAAGTCTTTGACATAGCTATTCTGTTAAGCAAACTGAAAAGCAGAATAGTCATAATACAAATAGCTAAAATCCTTTCAGGATTTTAGTCATGATAAATAGCTGAATTTCTTTTAGAAATTCAGCTAAAATAGTGAAAAAATATGTTTGAGAAAAAAGAGCCTAAACAGTTTCCTGTGGATAAAATAAGAACCATGACAAAGATGGGCATTGAAGAGAGAGAGATTGTAAAACAATTGAAATCAGAAGGATATTCTTTTTCTGAGATAGAGAGCGCGATGATGCAGGTCATGAAAGAAGGTGTTGGAATGCCTTCACAGCAGCCTATGCAGCAGTCTTCTCAGGATGATTCACTTAATTTAGCATGGCCGCGACTGGAGAGAACCGAGGAAATGCTCCCACAATCAGAAGAGCTTTCACCAGAGGTTGCAATGGAAGATCTTGTAGAGAATATTGTCTATGAAAAACTAGAAAGTTATAATAGGAAGATGAAAGATTTTACAGAACATCTAGGCGCTGTAAATGAAAGGATCAGGGTGCTTGAACATGGCGAGGAGGCAAAGCCTATATTTGAGTTGCCAAAGGAGATTGAGGACAGAATTGACAGCATAGAGGCAAAAGTCATTGGACTTGAAAGAGCATTCAAGAATGCTCTTCCTGCATTGACAGCAAGCATTGAAGAACTTAAGAAAAGTATTGACAGCCTTAAAAATAATCATGTCGTAACGGCAAAGATAGAGGGGCCTGAAAAAGGACAGATGTATGAAAGATATTATCCAAACATTCCTTTGTTCCCAAGGGCTGAGAAGATAGAGGCATAAGACGATTCTTTCCTAGTAGCCAATCCTTTCTGGATTTAGTTAAAATACTAATAGCTAAATCCTTTCTGGATTTAGTTGAAATAGAATTCTTGAAAGCAAATCATTGAGGTGATTTGCTTTATGCAATATCAGAAAGTATATATATCATGCGCGAGAGAATATGCAACTATAACTAGATTTTCTAATGAAAAATCAGTTTATAATAAACAAGGTTGATATTATGGCAGAATTGGGCATAGTGGATGCAAAAACAGATGCAACAGGAATAGGAGATTTCAAATCAGTTGAACCAAGAATTGTTGTTATTGGCTGTGGCGGAGGAGGTTCTAATACAGTCAATAGATTGTCTGAGATAGGCGTAAGCGGCGCAGCTACAGTTGCTGTTAATACAGATGCAAGACATCTGCAGTCTACAAATGCACAGAAAAAGATATTGATTGGAAGATTATTGACAAAAGGCCTTGGTGCAGGAGGATATCCTGATATTGGCAGAAAAGCTGCAGAAGAATCCAAGAAAGATATAGAAAATGTTTTGCGCGGAAGTGATCTGGTATTTCTTACATGCGGTTTGGGAGGAGGAACAGGAACAGGTTCTGCTCCTGTTGTTGCAGGCATAGCAAAGAGCATGGGCGCAATTGTAATTGCATGCGTTACAATTCCATTAAGGATAGAAGGGGCAAGAATAGCCAAGGCAGAGGATGGTTTGCAGAAACTGAAATCAGTATGCGATACTGTTATTGTGATAGAAAATCAGAGACTATTAGAAGTAGCTGGCAAAAGGCCTTTGAAAGAAGCATTTGGCATTGCAGATGGACTTGTGGCTACAATGATAAAAGGCATAACAGAGACAATCTCGGTGCCATCATTGGTTAATCTGGATTATGCAGATATCAAGGCAATTATGTCATCTGGCGGTGTTGCTACAATTGGCATAGGAGAGTCTGATGGAAGCGAAAGAGCAAGAGAGGCAGTTGCAAGATCATTGGCGCATCCTTTGCTTGATGTTGATTATACAGGAGCATCAGGCGCTTTGATACAGGTCATTGGCGGAGAAGACATGAAGCTAGAAGAAGTAAGTGAGATAGGCGAGACTGTGTCAAAACACATGGATTCAGGAGCAACTGTTATGTGGGGAGCTCGCATTGTGCCAGAGATGTCAGGAAAAATACAGGTTATATCTATAGTGACTGGCGTGAAGTCGCCATATATTGTTTCAGACGCGCCTGCCAGGCAAAAACCTGTCAGCAGCAGTTCTAAACCTGCATTCACGTTTGAATAACCCTATTGTTTACATAGTATATTCAAAATTCTCAATTATAGCAATACAACATTCAGATTCTAAGAAGTTGCTTGATCACAACCAGCGAAGCTGGATATTATGACCGAATGAATTTTGAATTAACTCCAGCGAATAAGAGGAATATTCTATGAAGTGGTCTCTTATTTGAATATAAATAAATTTCCTACAAGATATATTTGTGATGATATGAAATTTAGAATCATAATAGAACAAGATGGTGTGTTTGTAGTGGAATGTCCAACATTGCCTGGATGTGTTTCATAAGGAAAAACACGCAAAGAAGCAGTTGAAAACATAAAAGATGCTATTGAAGGTTATTTAGCAAGCTTGAAAAAACACAATGAGCCAATTCCGCCTCCAATTTATGAAGAAATGGTGAATGTAAGTGCCTAAATTGCCTATTATTTCTGGAAAAGATCTGGTTAAAGCGTTTACAAAGACTGGTTATGATTTAGATCACCAAACTGGAAGTCATATGATTTTATAGTCGTCCAACAAAAGAAACAATACTTATCTTTTGTTTCCCTCCTTATGCTCAAAGAACTAAAAGTTCTTTGGCACTTCAGAAAGCCCTGCTTTCTGCAAGTAGCAAACCCAGTTTTCATGTCCTGATTATTTGCTTGTTTTGCTATAAGACATAGGAATCCACCATATAGGCGTCTTACAATACCAAATCATAAAGAAATCGCTAAACCTACATTAGGCAAAATAATAAATCAGTCAGGTCTTACAAGAGACGAGCTTCTAAAACTTCTCTAAAACTGGAGCTAATAGTGACCACCTGGATTTATGCAGAAGGCGATGAATGAAATGAGGAGAGTAAAAATGGGCTGCAAAAAAAGAGATATAAATTTAAATATATATCTTTCCCACTTTTTTCAGCCAAGCAACCCATCATTTCACATAGCAATGTATTCAGTATTATATTTGTTGTTTGCTATAAACAATCAAAAATATATACTGGCTTGGTGCATATAATATTGAGACTTATGAAAAAACTGTTAATGATTGTGATATTTCTTTTACTTGTTGCTGGAATTGGCTATTCGTCAATATCATCAACAATTCCAATGCAAGGCCGCCTGCTTGGACAGGGCGGCAATCCCTTGACAGGACTGCAGAACATGACATTTGCAATATATGAAACTGTTTCTGGTGGAAATGTGTTGTGGTCAGAGTCTCTTCAAACACAAACAAATAATGGATTATTTTCTGTTGTTCTTGGTGAGAGTGCTGCAATGAATCTGGTTTTTGATAAGGACTATTATGTTGAGATTTCTGTAAATGGCGAGACATTGTCGCCAAGGCAGAAATTATTAGCATCGCCGTATAGCCAGAGCGCAAGAAATGTCTATGGAGATGTTGTTGAGATAAAAGGGCCTGTAACAGTGGTGGATAATGATAATACAGGTTATATCAGGATAGGAAGGGATATTACAAATGCAATCGGAGCAACTATCAGATATATACAAAATGGGGATTATCTTGGACTAAGCGCAAGCCATGAAGGACAGGACGCGCTTGTAATAAGATCAGACGGCAATGTCGGCATAGGAACAACAAATCCTGAACATAGGCTTGATGTTAACGGTGCCATAAACATACCAGTGAACACACCTTATCGCATAAATAACAATGCAATATTAGGAACAGGCAATTCTTCATACACTTATATCAGGGAATATTCTGCATCAGGAATACAATTCCAAGATTCATCTGGATATGCTAAAGCAATTATAACAAGCGCAGGAGAGGTTGGCATTGGAACACTATTTCCATCTAAAAGATTGGATGTAAATGGTTCTGTGAAGGCAACCGAGTTATGCATTGGAAATGACTGCAGAACAGAGTGGACAGTTGCAAGCAGCCAGCTTAATATAGTTGCATTGAATACAACAGGCAATATAACATCTGCAGGAAGCATGAAGATGGCAGGCAATCTGTTAATCGGATTACAATCGCCTGTTATCAAGAGCATGGCAAGCGCATCGCAGACAGGAGGAACTCTTACAAATCCAACACAATATTGCTATAGAGTAAGCGCTGTAAATAGCGCAGGCGAGACAAAAGCATCTGGTTCACAATGCATTACAACACAGGCAGGCCACAATACTGTAACAATGCAATGGGATACTGTGCAATTTGCAGCATCATATAATATTTATGGCAGGACAGCAGGAG
>JACRMW010000087.1 GCA_016219465.1 Candidatus Aenigmatarchaeota archaeon
GGAGAATAGATATCAGTATCATGACTCGCTTGCGAGCTATTGGTATTATGACTCGCTTGCGAGATATTGGTATCATGACTCGCTTGCGAGCTATTGGTATCATGACTGAACAGAGTGAAATTGTTATAATAATATTTGCCCATAGTTAAAATATGGATTCATGGAGTTAATATATTTTTGGCGAAACTAAATATTTCAGTTGTTTTCAGATGTCATGTTACTAAAACATGTATAGCAATACAACAAAGTATTTTTCTCGCACAAATTCGCCAATGCGCCTGAGGGGAGATTCGACAAACCCCAACTTAAAGATTATAATGTAAAATTCATTTCACATATTTTTCTTGGAACTCTCAACAAAGGATTGCTTTGTTGCAAATGGTAAAACCCTTCTTTTAAAAAAGAAGGGGTTTATTTTCGAACCCCTATCATTAGCTTGCCTCATGCCCAAAATATTGTGAACTTTGATTAGCCTACAATTCATTTCTTTTGGGATATCATACACCTTTTTCCTTTCAAAGAAAAAGGGTCGTTGGAAGGCTAAGGTCCTATTAACGATTGATGCAGATTTGCACCAGATTACCGTTAGACTACAAGCGCTTTTTCAAGCACTGCATTATTGAAATTGCTATGATTTCAATAATACAAGCGCATATCTATATATAACTGAATTTTCATCAGAAAACTTAGTTATTTGTTATACTTATTTTTACATCATATAAAAAAGCTCAAAAATATTAAGATAAGCCATCATATAGCCAAACTGAAGAAGATTAAGCATCACCTAAACAAACTTGATATTAGAAAACATCTAAAAAGAAAGAGCAAAATATCCAGAAAATCCTCATCTTCTGGAAAGAGGTTTAATGTAAAATTCACTCATTCAGGTCATCGCAATGTTGCAATGCTTGGCATGATTCTTGCATTTTTTGCAATTCTTGCGCCATTGGCATATACACAACTGCCGTCAGCAGATGCTGGCCCAAAATATGACATTGCAACAGGACTGGCAGTGAGCAATACCATGGAACCAGGCATAACAAATGCATTGCTAATTATATTTGCAATAGTTTTCCTTGTGCCAGTGGAATTAATGATAAGAGACTATCAAAAGAATTCTAAAAATCATAAAACAAGGTAAGGGGTTTTGATGAGTTTATTAGAAAACCTAGGCAAATCAATAGGGAGCATGATACTGATAATCTCTATTGTCGGCCTTGTCTTTGCATATGGGTTTGCGCAGGCAACAGACTATGATTCATTGAAGCCAGTCTTTACAGACCTAACAGCGAGCCAACTCAAATCAGTGTCTGATTCAGAACAACTCAGATCGCTAATTAACCAGCAATGTCTTTCAACAGACACAATAACAATGCCAATTGGCAATACCATGCTTGAACTAGATTGCAAAGAACTTCAGAGCGCAGAAGATATAGAAAAATATGCATCTGGAAAAATATTTGACTCATTCTACTACAAAGAATATGATTGTTCTGCAATAGAATGCCTGCAGAATGCATTGGGTCCTGAAAAACAAAATCTTGGAGTGCTGGTATCTGACAAGATGCACAGCTTACTGGAGACAATGATGATATACCTCATTGCTGATATCTCTATGCTGCTATATTTGCAGCAGGCATAGTGTTTTGCATAATAGGACGGCTAGGACCAAGATATTCAGGCAAAGATCATGGCAAAATGCACAAAAGACATTAGATAAATTCACACTTTTATACCAAAGGCATTATTTGTAAGAAAAATAATGTCTTTGTGTATATTTGATTGGAATTCTAAAAGAATTCTAATATGAGGTGTTAAAAATGAGTTATGTAGTGACATCCAAAGTAAAGGCTCTGATAAAAAAGAGCAAGATGAACACTGCAGGAGACTTTGTAAAAGCCCTTGACAAGGAAATAGAGTCTCTTGTAGCAAAAGCAGCTCACAGAGCAAAAACAAATGGAAGAAAGACTGTAAGAGCTGGAGATTTGTAATTGTAATAAAAAGAAAATTCAGCTATTTTAATTTTTTTCTTTTTTTATGGTATATAAAGTATAGCAATTCGCTAGAAGCGAATTCTGTGTTATATACCACATTAGTGGAATTGCGAAGCAATTCCACTTTCTTGTTGTAATGGAAAGTATAATATTTCTTTCCTTGACAAGATAAATGACTTTCGAAGAAAGTCATTTTGTTCTAAAGATATTGTCTACTTAACGTCTCTCTTATATAGAATGGAATCATAGATATACAAGGTGGTATATCTATGTCAATAAAATGTCAGAATTGCAGTTCTGAAAACTGTATAAAAAGAGGAACACGAAAAAACAGATGTGTCAAAATTCTCAAGCAAATCCAACTATCAAAGGAAGAATACATATGGATGAAAAACACATTCATGTTGGAAACGAGCATGGATTAAAAGGAAAAACACCTGCTGAAGCCGCAGACATTAATTTGAAATTAAAAAGAAGAAAACTATTGAGTTTGATTAGATTTGCTGCAAAGAGAGATGACTAATAGTTGACAGTATCACAGAGTAATTTAGTTTTTGTCTGGTGTTTCTATAATTCTAGAAACTTTATCTAGTGCTAATAGTAAATTCTTTTAATGGCAAATAATATTGTGAAAGCATGGGACAGAACAGCAAAGAAATATTTTGACGAGGTTGTAAGCCCTTTTGCAGAAGGGGTTGATAATCCAATATTCTGGTATATTGGAAAAAAGATAGATTTTTCAAAAAGAAAAAGCGCGATAGACATAGGTGCTGGCATAGGAAATCTCCTGCCATTTTTGTCAAAAGAATTCAAAGAGGTTGTTGCAATAGACATCTCTCCTAAAATGATAGAGGCTGCGAAGACAAAGACAGAAGGGCTTGATAACATCAGCTTTTATGTAAGGGATGCGACTGACCTTGCAGAGTTTTATGACAGGTTTGATGTTGCTGTTGCTGTAAATTCCATACTCCTGCCAAATACAATATCAATTGAAAAGATGCTTTCTGAAATAAACAATGTCCTCAAAGAAGGAGGAATCTTTATAGGAATATTTCCTTCAATGGATGCGCTGTTATACAGGGCATTGCTTGAGCATGAGAAGGCAGTGGAAGAAGGCGGAAGCGAAGAAGATGCCTTGAAAAAAGCAGCTGAATCAATAGGAGCAGAGAATTGCAATTTTATTTTTGGCACTGTAAAGTATCCAGATATGGTGCAGAAAAATTATTACAGGTTTGAACTGTTGTATAGATTATGGAAAGCTGGGTTCAAGAATATCAGGCTTAGAAAAGTTTTCTATCCATGGGAGGTCTATGAAGAAAAAGAGCTTATGGAATTCAAAAACAAGCCAAAACTTTGGGACTGGTTTGTGTTTGCTGAAAAAACAGGCATATCAATAACTGAAAAACAAGAGGAAAAAATAGAAATAATCAAAGAAAAAGACAAGAACGAGACAGATTAAAACTAATTCTTTTCAGGATTATAGCAATACAAGGAAGCAATCTGGTACATGGTGGAACATAGTTCCACCTGTATAGGTGAAGCTGTGCTTCACCATATATAATATTT
>JACRMW010000080.1 GCA_016219465.1 Candidatus Aenigmatarchaeota archaeon
AAAAAAATCAAAAGTCATATTTTTCCAGTGCTTCTTTGAGTTCTTTCATGAACTCTGGATCGACAGGCTGTAAGAGAATGTGATATACAATCTACATATTGTGTTTGAAACAAACATGTGCCACAAGATATGGTGTTGAAAAGAATTAAATTTGCTATTGTATTACAGCCTGTCGAGATCAGAACATTCTCTAAATTCTTTACTTGATAGTTCATGATGCCCCATGCTATGAAGTACGTCTCCTATAGCTCTTTTAACAGTAATAAGAGCTTTTGTGTATTCTTTCAATCCTTGCTCAAGTTTTTGTTTTCCTTCTACACTATAACTTGAAAGCTTTTCAGCTTCCTCAAGCAACTCCATAGCTCTATCAAAGTATTGTGCTGGATGCAATATCTCATCTGCTTTATATGGCATGTTAATCACATTAAATGTATCAAAAGAAGTCTTCTTAAAGCGATAAACACAAGAAACATATTTTAACATTTATAAGCATTTCTGCATTGATTTTTCTATGCTAAGCGATAGTGGCATGCCAGTTCTTGAAAACGAGTCCAGGCTTCAAGGCGATTATTCTTGTAATATCCAAGAATTGCTAGGCGAACGATGGAAAACTCCTAGAGAGAGTGACATCACTGACATATATCTTACATATGAAAACAAAGGCAGAATTATCTGGAGACTCAGAAGGAAACAACAAATACAACCAGAAACCAAAATAACATATCATGATCATAAGAAAATTACACTTATACCAAATTACCCACCACTTGAATGTAAGTTGCCGTTATCAAGCCACGCATATTTTGAGACATTGAGAGAAAGACGAAATCTTTTTTGTATATCTGGCAATAGAAGAGAGTTATGGATCGATGGCGATTATAATTGTTATAATGGAACAGAAGAAATTGAAAGACAAGGAATGCTGCATCTATGTTTTGATAAGATAGAAGAACTGGATGGCTATTGGACAGAATTTGAGATTGAGCTTTTAGCAGATTTTACTGATATGCCAAGATTAGATGCATCAATAGCAAAGGCAAATGAACAAATATTATCATTTATTAAGAAGGATTTGGGAATTAGTGAACCATTTTTCAAGGGTCTTTATACAGAGACGCTAATAGAAGAAGGGAGAATTAAACGGCCAGTAAATCACATTGTTTTTCGTTTCTGAACAAAAAATTTTCCAATCAATTTGAAAATTCCAAGATGTTCCATTGCATCAATATCCAATTCCTGCAAAAGCTTATCAATATCCTGAAAAACATCTGAGTCGTGTTTTGTGAAAACCTGTCCATCATACACAAGAGCTTGTTTTATCTTTCCTGTATCTCCTGTTGGAAACATTCTATATTTAACATCTTTATGAACCAATAAATCCTCTGGTTTGTCCCCAAATGTTACGACGTGTAATATTTTATTCTTTTTTTCAGTTTTTGAAGCTTTTCTATTATATTCTTCAACCCCTTTATTATACAAATCGATAAATTTTTGTGATGCCTTTTTTTTAGTATCTGCTTCTGCTAAATTCTGCACAGATTCGCCTGTGCGTATACCATTCTCATCTGTCATTGCCATCCCTCCTATTCTGTAATCAAATGGCAAAACATGTTTTATGAATGCATCTGCGCCTTCTTGTTGTGATGCTGTTAATAGCAGTGTAAGCATTCTGGCATTAAAGAAATCAAACAATTGTCTTGAGTTTCTTCCTGGTTTTTCGTAAAGGTGGTGATTTTTCGGATCTTTTAAATATTCATCTGTTATTTCACGCAGTTGAGCGTCTTTTTGACCTTTTACGCCAAAACAGGCAAATTCAAATGCCTGAGGAGAGAATTGCTGGTAACTCAATTCTTCCGAGTCGTATGCACCACGAAGTCCAATAATTTTATTATACACATCTTCATTAAAGAAACCTTTTTCATAGTAAAGTTTCAAAAGATCAAATATCAAATAGCCTTTTCTGATTGATCTGTCAAGGTCAGCTATAAATATTATATCTTCTCTCTTTTCCACAGCAGTATTTTCATATTGCGCTTTCTCATTCATTAAACCACTAAATGAAATATTCCAGAAATGTATTTAAGCTTTTATTTAACGGTAACTACTCTTTTATTGAAGAATGAGAGAAGCCGATCTCTCATCTGCGCGGCTATTTCCCTGTTCTTGAAAAGAATCATTTTTATTGAATAGTTCTTTGCATATATTTCATTGAAAAAATCAGGAATATTCAATTCTTCCAGTCTTTTTACTTTTGAATATATTTTGTTTATCATAACATCCAGTTTTTTAGGCACAGCTATTTGAACCACAACATCTCCTAATACCATTGTTTCGTTTTCCAGAGAAAATAGAACTCCTGATTTTACAAACACTCCACTTTTTCTATAATATTCAGCACACCAATTATTCAGAGGAGCGTTGCTTTGCGACACTAGATAGGTTGTCAGTTTTGCTTTGCCAATCTGGGTAAGTATTCCCAATGACTTTTCAGAATGCACAAGCGGTGATTTAAATTGTTTGTAAAATCCAATATATGGCGGACTGTCTTTTTTTTGAAGATATTCCATTTGAAGCCGTTTTCTATATTTGTCAGCAGATTCCAAATTATCAAATACCAGTGTTTTTGATTCATTATCTTTTATTTCATCAAATCTCGGCAGATGTGTTTTATGCACATATTCTTCCTCAACCCGTTCTGCAAACTGCTTCAGTTCTTTTATCCATTCGGCGTTTATTGAGAAACTCCTGTTATGTTTAATAAGCTTTTTTTCCCTGGTCATTACTTTTAATGTCTTATACACAGCTGGGTAAGTGGCTAGTTTTACATGGTCGCATTTTATGATCTCGTATATATCCCTGGCTGACAGTGGATGCTTTGTCATCAGGATATTCAGCGTCGCATTCCGCAATGAATTGTCGTTAAAGGATTCTTTCATAAAAACACTTTACTGCAAATTATAGTCGTCCAACAAAAGAATGAAAACATTCTTTTATCTCCCTCCGTATAGCAAACCCAGTATTCGGTATGTATTATTTACTGGGTTAGCTATAACTGCTATCTATTTGTATAGTCAGTATACACAATGGCTTGTTTATTTATTTACCAATGCTTAAAAAGCTTTTGAACCATTTGGTGAATCTATTTTTATTCCACATGCCAGACATTCTTTGCTGCCTTTTCTGAAATATCCAAGCACCTGCCGTCTCATGTAGTCTGCTATCTCTGAATTCTTTATTATGACAATATCTGTTTTTGCAGGGGCTTTGTATATTTTCTTGTAGAACTCAAGCGCATCCATGTCCTCAAGACTTTTTGTTTTCTGGTATATATTTCCAATGTAATTCTGTATATGTTTTGGTATGTATGTCTGTATAATTGTGTCGCCAAGGATCATTGTTTCACAGACTTCTGCATATGGTATTTTCAGGCCTGTTTTCACAAATGTCCACGGGCTTCTCATATAAAAGCCAGCGCACCATCTGTCTATGTGTGTGTCAGAAGCCACTGCAAAATATGACTGTATTCTCTGCCTGGCTATTGCGCTGATTATGTTGAGGGCTGTTTCTGAGTGAGTGACAGGCGATTTCAGGTGATTGTATATTGCGCAATATGGGTGTATGTGCCTTTCGCTGATATATTCAATCTGCAGGGCTTTCCTGTATTTCTCTGCTTCATCAAGATTCTTGAATGTGAATGTTTTT
>JACRMW010000081.1 GCA_016219465.1 Candidatus Aenigmatarchaeota archaeon
ATGTATTTTAGTCAAAGTCCTTATTGAGAACTTTCACATGGTGTACACAAAGACCTTTAGTCTTTGTGTACAGCGTGTAAAAAGACTTCAGAATACCTGAAGTCTTTTTACAAATTACAGGGTTAATCAAAGTTCTCAATAAGGATTAGCTTTTACTCTGATAAAGTTCTTGTACTTGTTTATAAGATATTCTGTTGCATAATCATCGCCAGTCTTTGCAACCGCCACATCTCCTCATCTGTTGCTGAATAATATGATCTTGTTTTATGCATACTCCATCTATCATAGCATAATCTTATAAGGTTTTAATACTTAATTGACAAAGATAAATAACTAAATCGCTTTAAATTGTTGTTCAGTGATCTAGTTATTATGATAAACAAATGCCTATATTCTATATAGGCATTGGTGATATACAATGCAGACCGCGCGCATAAAATTAGCAGGAAAAGACCCTAAGGAATTGAACAGCATATGCACTGAGATAAAAGAGATAGCTGAAAAAATGGGCGTTGCTGCGCGAGGCCCTATTCCTCTACCTACTAAAAAACTCAGAATACCTGTCATGAAGACACCATGTGGAGACGGTATGCATCGCGGAGGAGGAGGAGCAAACTGGGAAACCTGGGAGATGCGCATTCATAAAAGAATATTGGATGTTGGAGCAAACGAGCGGGTTCTTCATGCAATTACAAGAATAAGAATGCCAAGGGATGTTAACATTGAAATAGAACTTACAGGATAAGAAATATCACAAATTCTAGATTTTGACCAAAGAGTCAACTATTTAAATTATGTTAACAAAATAAGTGATACGCTATTGGTGATATGAAATGGCATTGGAAGTGTCAGAAAGAGATATAAAAAAGATAGAGAGAGGACAAAAAAAGATTCCTTGTGTTGGATGTGGAAAACCTATTAAAAACAGATCACTTTATGCGTATGTGAGTGCAATAGAATCTGGATGTGATAATCCTCAGCCTATTTGTTATCGTGGTTCAGAACCAGACACTACTTGTGCTGAGAAATTCTATAAAAGACAGACTCAGCTAGGTTTATATTCAGCAAACTGATTTCTTCCACATATATAGACGTTTCTAAACATCCTTATAATCAGCAATTGTATACTATTTAAGTATCGATGGGTATATAGTATTACGGTGATAATATGGATACAGTAATTGTATCTCCAAAGTTTCAAATAGTAATACCAAAAGAAATACGCCAGGATTTGGGGTTAAAGCCAGGCAAAAAAATGGTTGTTATAGAAAAACAAGGGACAATACATCTTATTCCTGTAAATAGCATAAGTTCTGTCAGGGGCATTGCAAAAGGCATTTCAACAAGAGGTATTAGAGATGAAACAGAACGTTTTGATTGATTCTCATGGATGGATAGAATATTTTTCAGAAGGCCCGCTTATTGCAAAATATGCAAAATACATAGAAAATGCTAGCGCGCAAACACACATTACTCCTAGCATTATACTTTATGAAGTCTATAAACGAATAAAAATCATAAAAGGAGAAAACATAGCTCTTAGAGCAGTTGCTCATATTATTGAACATACACAGATATTTTCAATTGATAAAAAATTATCTCTTAATGCAGCTGAGATAAGCATACGAACAAAGCTTCCTATGGCAGATTCTATGATAAAAGCAGTGGCAGAAGAAACAAATGCTGTAATAATTACAGGCGATAATCATTTCAAAAACATAGAAAACGTGATTCTAATAGAATGATTATTAAAACTTTGACATACATCTAAATAAGAACAAAATGACTTTCTTCGAAAGTCATTTATCTTGTAAAGGAAAAAGAAATATTATATTTTCCTTAACAAAAACAAAAGATGATAACATGTCAATGAATATGATATTTTTTGGTCCTCCTGGTTCTGGAAAAGGAACCTATTCTGACAGAATATGTCCTGGATTTGGCATACCGCACATATCAACAGGAGATATTTTCAGGCATGCGATTGCAGAGAAGACAGAGCTGGGCAAAAAGGTTGAATCTCTTCTAAAAACAGGAAAGCTTGTTGATGATAAGACTGTCATGAATATAATAAAAGAGCGCCTGAAAAAGCCAGATTGCAAAAAAGGATTTGTATTTGATGGCTTTCCCAGGACACTGGAGCAGGCAAAGGAGCTTGAGAAAATAGCAAAGATAGACCTTGTCATAAATCTCAATCTTGCAGATGAAATACTTATAGAAAAAGCATTGGCAAGAAGAATATGCGAAAAATGCGGAAATGTCTACAACATTGCAGACATAAAAAGAAATGGAATAAGCATGCCGCCATTACTGCCAAAAAAAACAGGAATCTGCGACAAGTGTAGTGGCAAGCTGATTCAGAGAAAAGACGACAATGAGCAGACGCTTAAAGACAGGCTGGATGTGTACAGGGAGCAGACCATGCCATTGATAGAGTATTACAAGAAAAGGGGAATGATAAAAAATGTTGACGTAGTGGCAGGGCCTGAGATAATGGTTCCAAAGATTCTTGCAGTGATAAAGAAAGAATTGAAAGCATAGTGCAGAATTCCCTTTAAATTCATTGAATTGCTAACTTCTCTTTACTATGATCAATAAAATAACTATTCGGTCTGATAGAATAGTTGGACTGCAATTAGATGATTCAATGGGTGGTTCATGTGTCTCTGGAAAGAATAAGGTCGCCAATATGCGTTGTAGTAGGCCACGTTGACGCAGGCAAGACATCAATCTTGGATTCTATAAGAGGATCGATAATTGCCCTCAAAGAGCCGGGCGCAATAACACAAACTATTTCTTCAACATTTATTCCAACAGAAACAATAAGAAAAATATGTGGCCCGTTGCTTGACAGATTTAAGTTTGAAATAACTGTCCCTGGACTGTTGTTCATAGATACGCCAGGACACGAGGCATTCACATCATTGAGAAAAAGAGGAGGCAGTATTGCAGACCTTGCAGTTCTTGTCATAGATATAATGGAAGGCATAATGCCCCAGACCGAGGAAAGTATAGAAATATTGAAGACCGAGAAAACACCGTTCTTGGTTGCTGTCAATAAAGTAGATAAAATACAAGGATGGCGTTCTGATGACAAGTCCTTCCTGAAAAATTACAAAGACCAGAATGATGTGACAAAAAATGCATTTGAAGAAAAGTTCTATTCAGTTATATCACAGCTCTCAATGCGCGGATTTGGCGCAGACAGGTTTGACAGGATTAATGATTTCAGGACAACAGCAGCAGCAATACCAATAAGTGCAAAAACAGGCGAAGGAGTACCTGAACTGCTTGCTGTTTTGATAGGCCTTTCCCAGCAATTTTTGCATGACAAGCTCAAGGTCACTGAGCGAGCAAAAGGAAACATCCTTGAAATAAAAGAGACCGTAGGGCTTGGCAAGACAATGGATGTAATATTATATGACGGCGCATTGAGCAGGAATGATTATATTGTCATTGGTGGAAGAGAGCCAAGAATAACAAAGATAAAAGCACTTCTCTTGCCAGCCCCGCTTTCCGACATAAGGACAGAAAAGAGATTTACAACAGTTGACTGTTGCTGCTCTGCCTGCGGCGTAAAAATAGTTGCGCCTAATATTGATGGGGTTGCGTCAGGAGCATGCATAGTTGGTGTAAAGAACCAGCAGGAAGCAGAGGCTGTGCTGGAACAACTGATAAAGGAAAAAGAAGAACTTGAGATATCAACAGAAGCAGATGGAATTGTGCTTATTGCTGATACAATAGGCAGCCTCGAAGCTCTGCTGAATATATTCAAGAACTATTCTATACGAGGCGCAAGAATAGGTTCTGTTGCAAAAGAGGATATTGTCCATAGCAGCCTGAATAAGGATTGGAAAAACAAGGCTCTTGTTGCATTCAATTCCCCTGTTTCAGCAGAAGTAAAGAAATTTGCAGAAGAAAGCGATGTCAAACTATTGGAGTCAAACATAATCTATCATCTTATAGAGAATTATGAGAAATGGCTGGAGGAAAAGAAAGAAGAAATATTGAAAGAAGAGCTTGACTCCTTGATAAAGCCGGCAAAGATAACGCTTTTGCCTGGCTGTGTTTTCAGGCAGAGCAATCCATTGATAGTTGGCTGTGAAGTATCTGGACTGCTAAAGCCGGGCTATAGTGTATTCAAATTTGACAATGAGATAAAAGAAGTTGGTGAAATAAAGCAGATACAGAAAGAAGGAACAGATGTCAAGGAGGCAAAAAGCGGAGAAAGAGTGGCAATATCCATAATCGGGCCTGTGATAGGCAGGCAGGTGAACGAAGGAGACTCTCTTTATTCAGACATTCCATCACAGGACTGCAAGCAATTGAAAAAACATATTGCTTTCCTTACAACAACTGAGAAGAAAATCCTCGATGAGATAATTGAAATGAAAAGAAAGAATGATAAGGGGTATGGATTGTGAGTTCCTCTTTTTCTACAGATACAACTTTATATAGTTTGATATCATATATGATATCAGGAGTGATATGGTATTTGAAGCAAGATATGATGAATTAAGAATTGAACCAACACTTGCAGCCACAAGAGAACTATTCAAATATAACAAAGATCTGACAGACGTCCTAGAAATCCTGACAAATGGTTATGAGTGTGGTTCATCAAAAAGAAAACAAAATATAATTGAAAAATGTATGATAAAGAATTGCAAAGAGTTCAAAGTGGTTGTGGCAAAAACCCAAATAAGATATCCAGACGGGGTTGTGGAAAATGTATGGAGGCTGATTCATTTTGGAAAGAATTCATTCAAAGAACGGTGATATATTATGAAAAGAGATGTGTGGGATGCAGAACACAGATGCATGAAATGCAATAGTCTGATGAGAAAGAAAGAGATGAAGATTGAAGGAATGCAAATAAGAGCATGGGAATGCAAACAATGCAATGAGATTATTCTTCATACAGAAGATGCGCAAAAGATGCTCGTGTTCAACAAACTCAAGAAAGGAATTCCTGTGAAAATTGGCGCTCTTGGAGAAGCATTGATAATGAGATTTCCAAAAGAGATAGCAGATTTTTACAATATTACAAAAGGAGAAGAAATAATATTGAAAGCAGAGACGTCAACAAAACTGGAATTAAATACAAAACAGAGCAATTAGAACAATCCACGAGCCAATCTTCTGTAATCTCTAAACAATAAAGCCAGCCAGTGCTGATTTCTAGGTATGGATTATAGCAAACCAGTAAATAATCCGGACATGAAAACTGGGTTTGCTGCATTCAGAAAGCAAAGCTTTCTGATGCGTCAAAGAACTTTTATAGCAGATTGCAATATAATTGGTCATATTTAATCCTTTCTGGTTTCATTAGATTATGAAGCCAGCAAAGCCAGTCATTGAACTAAGGAATCTAAGGAAAACATATCAGATGGATTCTGTCAGAGTAGATGCATTGCGTGGATTAGACATGTCTGTTAAAAAAGGAGAGTTCTTGGCAATTATTGGAGTATCAGGATCAGGCAAGTCAACACTTCTCCATATTATTGGATTGCTGGACAAGCCAAGCAGTGGAAAGGTGATCATGGACAGCCGGGATATAAGCAGGCTTTCTGATGACGAGCTTGCAGAATTTCGCGGCAAAAAGATTGGATTTGTTTTCCAGTTTTTCAATCTCTATCCAACCTTGACTGCAAAACAGAATGTTGAGCTTCCACTAATGATTCAGGAATATAACGAAGAAGAAAGAGGCAGAAAAGCCATGGAGTTGTTGGATTTAGTAGGACTTTCTGACAGGCAAAACCATATGCCTTCGCAGTTGTCAGGAGGACAGCGCCAGAGAGTGGCAATAGCCCGTTCATTGGCAACAGATCCTGAGATAATACTTGCAGATGAACCAACAGGCAATCTGGACACAAAGTCAGGCCAGGAGATTTTAAATACACTTATGAAGATAAATAAAGAGGCTGGTAAGACCGTAATAGTGATAACACACGACACTGACATGGCAAAATATGCAGACAGAGTAGTGGAATTGAAAGATGGAAGGATAATACAGTGAAGACTTTTCAAGTCTTTGTGTATAGAAGGAATTGTAAATTCCTTATTGTATAGTGAAAGAGGTATTGAAATTATGCGAAGACTGATTGGATTGATGATAATAAGCTTGATGCTCTTGTCTGTTGCAGGATTTAGCCAGCTTAGTTCAGAGCCAAATATTTCTACAAATGTCCTGAAATATGATCCTTCACCAGCAGAGCCTGGAAAATCCCTGGAAATATGGATCAGTATAAAGAACAATGGTCCAAGAGTAGATAATTATGTTGTAGAGCTTGTTCCTGAATTTCCATTCTCACTAGAAGTTGGCGAAAATGCTACAAGAGAATATGCATTCCTTGATTCAGAAGGAATAAGAGCAAGATACAAGCTCACTGTTGCAGATAATGCAGCAAATGGCGATGCAATACTGAAGATAAAGCACTATAGGAAAGGCTCAGCAGCTGCGCAGATATCTGAACTTGCGATAAATGTTCTTGGAAAAGTAGATGTCAATATTGATTCAGTAAATCCAGATACACTGACTCCTGGAAAATCAACAAGAGTTGAATTTGCGCTGAAAAATTCAGGAAAAGCGCCTGTCAATGATCTCATTGTATCATGGAGCGATCCAAACAAGAAAATTCTTTCATTGGGCCAGGACAACAGGAAAATCATAGAGAGAATTGATGTTAACCAGTCAGCAGTCATAGAATTTAGCATGATAGCAGATCCAAGCATAACACAAGGAGTCCATTTTATTAACGTGAATCTCTCTTTCCAGAGATTTGGCACAACAGACACAAGAACATCCCAGATAGCATTTATCATTGGAGGAACAACTGATTTTGATGTTGCCCAGCAAAACCTTGAAGACAGCACACTATCATTGTCAGTTGCAAATATAGGAGTGAACACTGCAACAGGAACTCTGATAACAATTCCAGACCAGCCAGGATGGAAAATCATAGGCGGATCAAATATATTCCTTGGAAACCTGAATCCAGGTGATTTTACAGTGGCATCTCTCCAGTTGCAGCCATTATCTGCTGATGTAAACAAGCTGAATATTATTGTTGAATACACAGACACAATAGGAACAAGGGAATCAGTTGGCAAGAATGTAAGCATAAACTTTGCGCAGCTGACGCAGAAAAAAGACCAGCCAAATTACTTATCATATATCATAATTATAGTGATATTAGCAGGCCTTCTCTACATGGTCTATAAAAGATACACTCGTGGTTCAAGAAAATAGAGAGTTTTGAATAACCCATTGGCAATTCAAAACTCTATAGTAAACCAACTAAAGATTTGGGTTATGATATTAGTGGTTTCACACACACAGAAAGCAGAGCTTTCTGGTGCACCAAACAACGCATGTTGTTTGTGTGTATAGCTCAGCATGAAATAATATCCCGTTTATTTCATGGTAGAACTATAATTGAGGATTTGAATATATTATGTAGATAATGGGTTATTCAAAGTCCTCAATAGTCATGTGGTTAATATGCATTCTGGAGATTATTTTGCTCTTGCCAAGAACAGCCTGTTTCATAGGAAAATGAGAAGCTGGCTCACTGTGCTTGGCATTATCATAGGCATTGCAGCAGTAGTAGGACTGGTTTCAATTGGGCAGGGGTTTGAGAAAAGCCTGACAGAGCAGTTGGACGTGTTTGGAGGAAATGTAGTATTTATCTCTCCTGGCAATGTTGATGCAGATGCAATGTTTGATTCAGGCGGATTTGGAGGAGCACAGACATTAACAGGAAAGCTTACAACAACAGACATAGCAATGCTGAAAGGAATCAATGGAATAGAATATGTTGATGGTATTGTGAGCCAGAGAGCAGATGTTGTTTTCAGAGCAGAGATTTCTACAATAACAGTTGAAGGAACAAATGCAGACCTATGGAAGATCTTTAACATTGTTGATATTGAGAAAGGAAGGATTCTTTCTGCATCAGACAGGAGAGTAGCTGTTGTTGGCAATACAATTGCAAAAGATACATTTGACAAGGAGATAAAAGCAGGAGACATGATAGAGATAAAAGGAGTTTCATTCAGGGTAATAGGGGTTCTTAAGTCAGGCAGCGGGTTTGCAGCAGCAATGGTTGATAACAGCATATCTATTCCAATGCAGGATGCAAAAGATCTTTTTCAGGAAACAGGAAGCAATGAAGTGAATGCAATAATAATAAAGGCTTATGACAGCGCAGATCTAAGCAGAGTGGTCAAAGATATTGAATTAAGGCTTGATGCTTCGCATAAAAATCCGCCAGGTGAGCATGATTTTTCAATAACAAGCTCTGATACATTGAAAGCAAGAGTAAGCCAGATAACATCAACATTCACATTCTTCCTAGGAGGCATCGCAGCAATTTCTTTATTGGTTGGCGCAATAGGAATTGCAAATACCATGTTCATGTCTGTCATGGAAAGGACTCGTACAATAGGAATACTAAAGGCATTAGGCGCAAAAAACAAGGATATTAGAAATATATTTCTTGTAGAATCAAGTATGATAGGATTTATAGGAGGTCTGATAGGCGTTGCAATAGGTTCTTTGTTTGGCATAGGACTTGGCATTGTGATGTCAGGAGCGCAGACAAGAATGTCAGGCATGTCATTTGCGCCTGCAATAACAGCAGAATTAATAATATTTGCAATTGCATTCTCTGTCATAATAGGAGTGCTATCAGGATATTTCCCAGCGCGCAGAGCAGCTAAATTAAATCCAGTTGAAGCGCTTAGATATGAGTAAATGCCCGGAGGGTTCTCAAGGAGAAGTGCTATTGAACGCAGTGAAAATAGCACAAAGTGCTGGCTGATTTTGCAGCCACAGTTGAAGCGCTTACTTAGATATGAGTAAATGCCCGGAGGGTTCTCAAGGAGAAGTGCTATTGAACGCAGTGAAAATAGCACAAAGTGCTGGCTGATTTTGCAGCCACAGTTGAAGCGCTTAGATATGAGTAAATGCCCGGAGAGACCCATATTATCGGTTTGAGTTATGAGGGGATAATTCATCTTTTCAGCATACATTTGATGCACAATTTACAGTTCTTTGTCTTCTTTACATGCGTTGATTTTTTACATTTATCGCATATTCCGCGGACAAACATCGGCTCAAATTTAAGAGAACCGGGATTTTTGCGGACTTTCTGTATTGCACCAAATACAATTAATATGAGTCCTAATATTACACCTAATGCGAATATAATTACAAGAGGCGTCCATCTTATTGCAAAATAATAAATCAAAAGTGATGCACCGCCAATTGCTAAAATCAAAAAACCCCTATTTATTATGGTATCAGGATCACTATCCTTAATCTTCTTTTTTGCCTTTTCAATTTCCAGTTGACGTTTTGCTTCTTCCTCAATATCCTGATCTTTTTTTGGCATACATATGTAATAAATTGAAGTATATTTAAATGTAAAGCTTTACAGTAAAGACTTTCAGGACATTTGATAAACAAACTTTACTGTAAAGTATTATATGAGCAGTAAATATAAAGAGCTTATTATCAAAACATTGAAGAAAGACGAAATAATGAGCACCAACCAGATCAGAGATGCCATAAAGAAACCGGCAGGCGTGAAATATATAGAATTCAATCTTGTTTACAGACTTCTTGAACAGCTTGAAAGAGAAGGGCTTGCCGAAAAGCTAAAGGGTTCTAAGAAGTCGTTTTATTGGAAGAGGAAGTAATGGAAGGTAATTTAATTGTTACTGATATACTCTATCTATGCACAATGAAATATCTGTAAGCGAAGCGTACTTAGCCTTTAAGTCATTTATCAATAGAAATGATTGTTTTGCTGTCATGAAAGATGATGTAAATGAATACACTGTAATAAAAGAATTTCTCTTTCCAAAATATTTTAAAGATCATTTAGATGGAAAGATGACTCTTGGTTTATTTCAAATTTCTAAGGACAATAAAATAAAATGGTTATGTTGGGACTTTGATGCTAAGAATGAATCTGAAGAATCACTAAAAACTGTTTTCGAAGATGCAAAGAAACTTTACAACTACCTTAAGAATGATAATCATTATCCTCTTCTTGAATTTAGCGGGAGACGTGGATATCATGTATGGCTTTTCTTCAATGAAATTGATGCTGAACAAGGGAAATTATTTGCTGAACAGATAGCAAAAGAAGCTGGGGTTTCTCCTCATGAAATATTTCCAAAACAAGCAAAACTTGGCGGAAAAGGATTTGGTTCTATGGTCAAACTTCCGCTTGGGATACATAAAGTATCTAATAAACGATCTTTTTTATTTGATGATGACTTTCATCAATTAGATATGTCAGGAAATTTAGATAGTCTAAAAAATATAAGCTTCAATAGAATAAGTAAGGTGTAAATTATGTCTAACACAAAACCAACGATATGGGATTTAGAACCGCATACAGAAGCTAAACATAAAATACTAAAGGAATATATAAATGCTTGGATACCCATTATGGCAAAATATCATAATAGAATCATATATATTGATGCATTTGCAGGCCCGGGGATTTATTCAAAAAGGGAATTAGGATCACCTATCATTGTAATTGGTTCTGCAATAAAACATAATACGACCAATAAGTTTGAACTGATTTGTTTGTTGATAGAAAAAGATATTAAACGGACTAATTGTCTGAAAATGGAAATAGAAAAAATGCATGTTCCTGCTTATATAAAAATTGATATTGAAAATGGAGATTCAAATGCCGTTTTAGAAAGCCTTCTAAATAAATTGGATGCAAATGCAATAAAAATTGCGCCCATGTTCGTTTTCGTTGACCCATTTAATTATGACATTTCTTTCGAATTGATAAAGAAATTGTTCAATAAGAATAAATGTGAGATTTTCATATCATTCATGTACAGTGGAATAATACGAAATATTCCAAATGAAACTGAAAAACAAAAATTAGACAGATTTTTTGGAACAACTGATTGGAGAACAGCTCTTTCTCTTGATTGTGATAAAAAAAGAAGGTTTTTGCATGATTTATATGCATCTCAATTGGTCAATCTTGGTAGAGATGGAAACAAAGAGGAAACACTATTTAGATCATTTGAAATGATAGATGAAACAAATAACACAGCATATTTCTTATTTTATGTGACAAAAAATACATTAGGTCTCGAAAAAATGAAAGAAGCCATGTGGAATGTTGATAAGAGAGGTACATTTTGTTTCTCTGATATAACAGATCCAAACCAGACTTTTCTTTTTTCATTAGATGAAACGTTTAAACTTGAGAAACTGATAGAAAATGAATTCAGAAATAGAACCATTTCAGTAACGAATATTAAAGATTTTGTCATTAAACGAACAGCATTTTTACCAAAGCATATGCGAGATGTATTAGAAAGATGGGAAAGAAATGGATCATCAAAAATCCAAGTTATAAGTGGACGAAAAAGGAGATTTACCTTCCCACCTTCAACTATATTAAAAATCATGTAGAAATTCTTTATTTATAGAAGAAACCCAAATATTGATATGAAGATAAAATCTATTAGAAGAAAATCTCTTCTCTACAAAAGTGGTGTAGAATATGCAGATTATTCTATAAATCATGTTGAAGGATGTGCTCACGGGTGTCAGTATCCTTGTTATGCTATGTTATTGGCAAAGCGTTTCGGAAAAATAAAGAAAAACAGTGACTGGATAAAACCAAAAATAGTACAGAATGCACTGGAACTTCTGGATAAAGAAATTCCTAAATACAAACACGATATAAAATTTGTTCATCTATCTTTTATGACAGACCCATTCATGTTTCGACATAAAGATGTATCTAATTTATCATTGAAAATAATAGAAAAATTAAATAAAAATGGAATAAAATGCACAACACTGACAAAAGGTATATATCCAGAAGAATTGATTGATGCTAAGAAGTATTCCAACATCAATGAATATGGTATTACTTTGGTATCTCTTGATGAAGAGTTTAGAAAAACATTTGAACCTAACAGTGCACCATTTCAAAAAAGAATAGATGCATTGAAGTTTTTACACAAAAAAGGTCTGAGAACATGGGTCAGTATGGAACCTTATCCAACACCAAATCTCGTGAAACAAGATTTATTACAAATTCTAAAAAAAATAGCATTTGTGGATAAAATTGTTTTTGGAAAGCTTAATTATAATGTACAATCTTCTCGATTTGAAAATAATAAAGAATTTTATGAAGAGTGTGCTAATATTGTGATAAATTTTTGTATGGATAGTGGAATTGCACATCACATAAAATATGGAACTAAGATTAGAGATAACAAAAAAACAGTGGTTATATTCAGAAATTCAGGGAATTCTTCCAAAGTTGTTGACAAACCGTTGATGTGTAGTTAAACATATTAGAATATTATTATAATGATCTCAATCTAACCCCAACAAATCCCATCTATCCTTAAATGATTGCAAATCATTAACATGAATCATTCTCATCTGTTCTTTACTGACATTTGGTCTGGAAGCGATATAATTGTCTCTGGATTTTTTGCTTATTTCTGCCAAATCTTTAGAAGGAATTATAAAACAATCAATGCTTTCATCTCTCTTAATCCATACATAAACAAAAGTGTTCTTTGTGTTTTCAATCTTCTCTGGAACATGAAATAATTTATTTGGCGTATTTTTCTCTCTCTGAGTTTTTACCTGAATAGCTATAGTTATCCCATTTTTACCCAATACGAAAATGTCTGTTTCAGGATAATTCTTTAATGTCAAAGAAGCAAAATAACCCATTGACATAATTTACTTGCTACTAAGAATTCACCTGTCAAAGAGGTTAGTATTTTTTCCTTTTGTGGAACTGCCATTATTTCTGCACCTCATTACAATGTGGACACCTAATGAACTGATACCTCGCTTTGAAACCACATTTTTTACAAATAACCTCTCCTTTGAATGGTGGAGGTTTTTCTTCAGCCGCTTTACCTTCCATATAATCTTTCATCCCACCTTTTGCTACTCGCATTCTTTGTTTATAATTTCCGTATTTTGGTCCTCCGCCCATAATGATCAACTATAATTTATCTGATAAAAATTTAGATTGCTCTATGGCTTTTTTCGTAATTTCTTCTATGTTTTCTATATTTCCAATATATTTCTTTATAGAATTTATTAAATTTGTTTTTTCTATTCTTGCTATTGCAGAATAGCTTTTATTTTCTATAAACTTATTA
>JACRMW010000082.1 GCA_016219465.1 Candidatus Aenigmatarchaeota archaeon
ACTGCATTCAGCGCGCTTTGCCGTCTATCGTCTTCCATCGTACTCGCCTGAATTGAACCCTGACGAGCATGTATGGGAATACCTCAAGGCATACCAACTCAAGTCTCATCAGGCGCAAACCACTGATGAGCTGAGACATCTAGCAACGAGAAAAATGAAAAGCATACAGAGAAAGAAGGGCCTTGTCAGCTCTTTTTTTATTGGTTCTTATGTCATGTAACTTATGCAGTTATCTATACATCTCATATACAAGAATTAGCTATTGACTCCTTATAGCATTCTATAAGCCATCTGCAAATTAGCACAATATACCATCAAAATCAACAAAAATAAACAGATTTAATGATTCCAGCCATATGATTCTTATGATGAATAAAGAGAAACGAAAACACTATTGTAGAATGAATTGGGTGTATTTATGATTAACGAAACTATAGTAAAGTCAACAATTGTTTCATTATTAAATAATTGTCAAGAACTAAAACATCAAGATGAACCAGAGAAACGAACTGAAGATTTTATAAGAACATTGTTTCAAGATGCTCTTGGTTGGAAATGGTTAAGTAATGAGGTTGTTCCTCAAAAAAGAATTCGTGGCGCTTTGTCAACAACCCGTGTAGATTATCAATTTAAAAAGACTGGCGAGCTTCGTCCATCATTCTATATGGAAGTAAAAAGGTTTTCAAATAAACTTATTGATATTGCCGATATTAAACAGGCTTTGGAATATGGAAAAAATAGTGGCACTCGATGGATAGTTCTAACAAATTTCATTAAATGGCGCGTTTTCAATTCAGATTATTTTGATGAACCAGAACATGCCGAAATATTCGAATTTGAAATATCTAACTGCTTGACAAATTCCGAGCATATGCAATGGTTGTTGTTGTTTTCTCATGAATGTGGGGGCATCATATTGGATGAATATGCAAAACAACATAAAAAATGGAAAGAAAGCGCAGACATTGAAGAAATGTTGACTGAACAATTGCTAGAAGCAAGACGTAAATTGAGTATAGCAATTAAGGACACGAATATAATGAAATTTGATACTGGACAAAACATGGAAGAGTCAATTGATTCATGTGTGCAGACAATTCTGGATAGAATAATTTTTTGCAGAATGCTTGAAGATAGTGGTGGAGATCCAGAGAGAAGATTGCGCAATGTCTTAGAAATTTGGGAAAATGAAGATGCTCGATCCCAATTCTACAAAGATTTTCTTTGTCCGTTTTTTATTAGAATGCATGATAAATATGACAGTACTATTTTTGACCATGATCGTGTAGATAGACTGTCAATAAAAAATGAGGACTTCATGCCAGTTTTAAAATCCTTTTATGTCAATCCTAAAACTAAACTTGGATACCGTTTTGATGTGATTAGTACAGATGTCCTTGGTCATGCATATGAAAATTATTTATCATGGAAAGCCACATCTAGTAGAAAGGGAATTGAAAAAGAATTATATAAAAGAAAGCAAGGTGGAATTTATTACACTCCAGAATTTTTAGTTGATTTTCTCGTTAGCTCTACATTAGGGGAGCTTCTTAAAAAATGCAAAACTCCGGCAGATGTTCTGAAAATAAGAGTTCTTGATCCTGCATGCGGTTCTGGAACATTTTTAGTAAGAGCATTCAAAGAATTCAGTTTATGGCTTCATCACTATGAACAAAAACGAACTAAAAAAGACGAAAGCACAACACAAACACATCTCGATGTTAATAGCGAAACTTATTTGTCAAGTTTTCATGATAAGGTATTGGAAAATTGTTTATATGGCATTGATTTAGATCCACGCGCAGTTAGATTGGCCAGACTTAATCTTTTTCTCAGAGCAGTCAATACACCAAAACAATTGCCTAGATTAAATATAATTGAAAAGAATTCACTTGTATGGGACAGTGATGATCCAAAGGCTTTCAATATAGAAAAGGATTTTCCATTGGTTGTAGAAGCTGGCGGTTTTGATGTAGTTCTTGGAAATCCTCCGTGGGAGAAATGGAAACCAAATTCCCAGGAATTCTTTGAAGCATTTGATCCTGGTTTCAAGAGTTTACCTACTCAGACAGCAAAAAAACGCATCGATGAATTGCTAAGGAAGCCATATATCAAGAAATGTTGGATAGGAAAACAAGCTGAGTATGAATTATATTCAACAATATTCCGAGAAAATTACAAATGGCAAAGCGCAGAAGTAAATGGCCGAATGGTATCTGGAGACTTAGATCTATATAAAATATTTATAGAACGCGCTTATCAATTACTCAGAGATGGAGGAATGACTGGTTTCGTTATACCAAGCGGAATATACACTGATTTAGGCGCTAAGGGTCTTCGAACAATGCTATTCGAACGCGCGCAGATCAGAGCATTGTATTCATTTGAAAATAAAAGACATGCTATATTTCCAGCTGTGCATGCAAGTTATAAACCTATTCTTCTGGTTTTCCAGAAAGGTGGAAAAACAAAATCTTTCCCTTGCGCATTCTTTTTACATTCTGTTGGAGATTTGCATAAAGCGACAAAAAATCCTACTATCATGGATGTAGAATTCATAAAAAAATCATCACCAACTTCCTGGAGCATTCTTGAAATCAATACCCACAGAGACAAAGAAATTGTAGAAAAACTTCTTAAACACCCATCACTTGGAGAAAATATTGAAAATACATGGAACGTTTATATGCAAAGTGGTTTTCATATGACAAATGATAGTCATCTTTTCAAAACTGGAAAACTTGGTGGAATTCCTATGTTGGAAGGCAAGAATATTGAACAATTTACTCATCAATGGAAAGAAGCACCACGATCACGATACACTATAACTCAAAAAGATGTTATGGCTAATCTTGCGCCAGAAAAAATATATCATACAGACTATTGGATGGCTTATAGATTGATAGCGAGTTCTACAAATTATCGAACGTTTATTTCTACAATTGTGCCGCCTAGATATGTTTGTGGAAATTCAATTGCCATAATCAAGCTTCCAACACATAAACAATTATGTTATCTTTGCGGTATAATGAATAGTTTTGTCATTGATTATCTCATTCGCCAAAAAGTTAGTGCTAATGTTAATATGTTTTATTTTCTTGAAACACCTGTTCCACGGCTTTCGTCTGGAAAAGAATTTGACTTAATTGTTCGTAGAGTTGCACAACTTGTGTCCACATCAAAAGAATTTTCTGAACTGAAAAAAGAGATTGGTATTGAACATGAATTAATAAATGAAAATGACCGAGCTTTAGCGCGAGCACAGCTGGATGCAACTGTAGCTAAAATCTATGGTATAACCAAGAATGACCTATCATTCATCTTGGAGCATTTTCCAAACATTGATAACAAACAAAAAGAACTTGTATTAGAACAATATTAATTATTTGGTAATTAACATGTCAAAAGCAAACAAAAACTTTCAGCGTCTGAAACAACAGGTTCATATATGGAAAGGTGGAGATGCTCTGAAAAATAAAGGCAAGGAAATGCCAAATTATCTAGAATGCAGGGGAACATTTGATTCATGTCCACCAGTAGAAGATTTTAGTGCTATTGAGAAAAATCCAAAAAATCCGCCAGAACCATGCTGGAAATGCAGCATATTTATTGAGAGCAAATACTATATCCCAAAGATAGACCCCTCTCGCCTAGAACTCTGGAAAAGAATGATGAAAAATGACATATACAGATAGAAATCTCATATTTTAGTATGTGGTAGATATTTGTGTAATGATTTTGAGTGTCAAATTATACGAACGCGAGGTTCTCATGCAACACTGAAAAGATCTGATAAATTCTTCACGTGTTTGATTACAAACAAAGAACTAAAAAGACCGACATTGAAAGGCATTCTTGAAGGTGCTGGTATAACAGAAGAAGAATTTATGAACAGTTTATGACGGCACTAATTTTTGATTGTTTTTCAATTTGACAGGAACATCAACAAAACCAAATGAAAAATTAGCCACATCTGGCTGTTCTATCTCTTCCATACACTCAAGATGAAGCTGAATAGCTTCAGCTATCATTTGTTCAGCATCTTCTCGGGTTTCTCCCTGTGTAACAACAGGCAATGTCAGGCATCTTGCTGTAACAGCGTCTTCTGACTTTATAAAAACGATTGGATATTCAATATCGTTTATTTTTACCATATAAAACATCTATTATCTATAATTAAGTATTTACGAAATAAAAAGATATAAAGGGTTTATATGGTCATAAACACATTAAAACCGAAAACAACTGTAATAGTTCCAGCAAAGAACGAGGAAAGATTCATAGAGTCTTGCCTAAAAGCATTAAAAAACCAGACCAAACCATGCGAAATTATTGTTGTGGACGGCCATTCTACAGACAGAACAAGGAAGATAGCGGAAAAATACGCAGACAGGATAGTTCTTGACAACAGAAAAGGCATTGCAAACGCAAGAAACATAGGCGCAAGATTTGCAAAAAGAAATATAATTGCATACTGCGATGCTGACGCAATTCCAAAAAAACACTGGATTGAAAACATAGAAAAAGAAATAAAAGGAAAAATAGCTGTTTATGGCCCTATTGTTCCTTATGACGGCGGCAAAAAAACAAAAGCAGCCCTTGTATTCTTAAACAGCCTGATACAATTTCTCCACACAACAAGAAATCCATGCTTTTGCGCTGCAAATCTTGCTATAAGAAAATCTGTCCTGCTAAAGCATAAATTTAATGAAAAATACAGCATACTTGAAGATTATGAACTCGGCAGCCGTCTTGCAAAACATGGAAAAATAACATACTCCAAAAAACTTGCAATGCCAATATCATCCCGCAGATATGAAGGCAGATTATTAAACACCATCTTCACGCATTATCTCAGGAATGCCTATAGAATCAAGACAGGAAAAAACATAGACCCTGGCAAATACTGGTCAGAACTCAGGAAATAACATGACTGTTTGCTATAGAGAAGCATTGCTTCTCTGAGTCCTCAAAGAGCTTTGCTTTTTGCAGATTTCAGACATTTATCAGATATTTATCAAGAATCCTAAAAAGCTCGTCACCACTACACAGCTTTTCTATATAGTTCGTGGCACCAATAGCAAGTGCCTCCTTCCTGATGTAATTTCCAGATATCATAATAATAGGAATCTCTTGATTGAATTTTCTTATCTCATATATAGCATCCAGACATCCATCTCAGGCATTTTATTATCTGTGATACAAAGGCAATATCCTCCTTCTCTTACGCCATCTACAAGCGATTTGCCGTCTATAACATGAGTGATGTCTGTGTTTGGTATCTGTTCAGCCTAAGGAAGTGACTTCTGGACTACCAAAATCAATAAATGTTAGATAATCCATTTCTTGTGTTATGGTAATTGACATTGAACAGCTAAGCAGGAAAGAACTCATAGAACTTGTGAAAAGCTTAATGAGA
>JACRMW010000078.1 GCA_016219465.1 Candidatus Aenigmatarchaeota archaeon
TGTCGGTACAAGGAGGAAAATATATTTCCTCCTGTACAACAAAAGCAACCTTTTGTTTGTATTCTTTTGTTGGCTCACTATAAATTTATATTCTGGACTGCTGTTCTGGCATCTGCCGCTTTTTATATTTGTAAATAGAAAATAATCATAGTGATGTATATGGAGAAGCTGACAAGAAAGACAATTACAGAGAAGATAAAGAAGAATAGGAAAGAGCTGTCAAAATATGGAGTCAAGAAAATAGGGCTATTTGGTTCTTTTGCAAGACAGACCCAGAGAAAAAGGAGTGATATAGATATTCTAATAAAATTGGATAAGCCAACTTTTGATAATTATATTGAATTGAAATTTATGCTGGAAAAAATGTTTCATAGAAAAGTTGATCTTGTGATAGAAGATAATCTAAAGTCAGGGGTTGAACATATAAAAGAGGAGACCATCTATGTCTGAACGCGCGTCAAAAGAGCCTAAAGTATATCTGAATGACATTTTTGAAATTAATATAGAAATTATATGGGATATTGTAAAAAACAAGATACCTAATCTGAAAACTTCAGTAAAAAAGATTAAGAAAGGATTAGTTTAGCTTCTATTGCAGCATTCATGCAATGCTTTTTATTAATTATAATTTATATGTGATAATTATGACAGATAATATATCAGAGAAGGAAAAATTCAGACTGAGAAAATTAGTGAAAGAACTGGAGGCAATACGAGGAAGGCATACTGAACTGGTGACAGTCTGCATTCCAGCTGGCTATAGCTTTAATGAAATAGTATCCCAGTTAAGGTCAGAGCAGAGCACAGCAGAAAATATAAAATCAAAATCAGTCAGAAAAAATGTGGTAGCTGCTATTGACAAGATAATCCGCAATCTTCAGTTGTACAAAAGACCCCCTAAAAATGGTCTTGCAGTATATTGTGGAAATGTCTCTGAACATGATGGAGATGATGATATACAATTCTGGGCAATCGAGCCGCCAGAAGAATTGAATACAAAACTATATTGGTGCAGCCAAAGATTTGATTTAACGCCTTTGTTGGAAATGATTGAGGAAAAAGAGATCTATGCAATAATCTGTCTTGACAGGCAGGATGCTGATGTTGCCTTGGTGATAGGAAAGAAAATAAAATCCCTTGTCCACATGGAATCAATTGTGCCAGGAAAAACCCGCGCTGGAGGGCAGAGCAGTGCTCGTTTCTCCCGTATTCGCGAAGGCCTTATGCATGACTGGTTCAAGGAAATTGCAGAAGTCTCCAATAGATTATTAGGAGAACATAAAGAGATTATTGGAATACTTATAAGTGGAACAGGGCCTACAAAAGAATATTTTCTTCGCGAAGAATTGCTTCATGCAAACATAAAACAAAAAATACTCGGTGTGGTTGACACAAGCTATACAGGAGAATATGGATTAGATGAGACCTTGGTAAGGGCTCAGGATCTGATAAAAGAATCAAGCATTGCAAAGGAGAAAAATCTTATCAAAGACTTCCTGACAGAGCTGCAAAAACCAGAAGGTCTTGCAGTTTATGGCCTTGCAGAAACAATTAGCGCAATAAAGCTCGGTGCTGTCTCCAAGATAATTGTAACAGAAGGCATGAAGCAAAAAAACATACAATACCAATGCGGATGCAGGGAAGGTGAACTCCAAATTAATCCAGAAGCCATGCCAAAAGTATGCAAAGACTGCAATCAGTCAATAAAGATAATCAAACAGGATGATATAGCAGATTATCTGGAAGAACTGGCCAATAATTATGGCACGTCATTTATCATGGTATCGTCAGACACAAGAGAAGGCCAGCAATTCCTGCAGCTAAGCGGCATTGGCGGATTTCTGAGGTTTAGAGTTTAATATGTGAAATCATCACAAATCTATTAGCTTTTTCAAGTTCTCCAATGTTTTACATGTTGACAATAGCTTACGAAGCGCAGCGCCTTGTTCAATTCCCTTTGTCATCTGTATCACATTGTTCTTGACAAGATCATATGAAATATTATATTTCTCAGCCAGTTTCATATAGTCAGCTATTATTGATAATTTATCCTTGTGTTTGTATTCTCCTGTTTTAAGATAATCATTGATCTGTCTGAATAGATATGGATTCTTCATTCCAGCGCGGCCAATCATGATATAGTCAACATTACTTTCATCCAAGCGTTGTTTGAATTGTTCAGGTGTTGCAATGTCGCCATTGCCTATTACAGGAATATCTAGAGCCTCCTTTATTTCTCTTATGACATTCCAGTCAGCAGGTGTTTTATACCCCTGGTTCCTGGCCCTGCCATGGACAGCGATTGCAGCAGCACCAGCTTCTTCAATCATCTTTGCTGTTTCAATTGCATTTAATTTACTTGGAGAAATGCCTGCTCTGATTTTCACTGTCACAGGTATATTCACAGATTCAATCGCTTGCCTGACAATGTCTGCGATCTTTTCAGGCTTTTTCATCAGAGCGCTGCCTGCTCCAAGCTTTGTCACATTTACAGCAGGACAACCGCAATTTATATCAATTATATCAAAACAATCCTCAACAATTGCAGCTGCCTTTGCAATATTCTCTGCATCTGATCCAAACAATTGGCAGGCAACAGGACTTACCTTTATCTCAGTTCTCAATATTCTTGCAATCTCTTTATTCTTGTAATGGAAAGTATATGGAATATTATTATTTCCATTGCAAGATTTAGAGGAATTGTGAAGCAATTCCTCTTTATTCTTTGCAAGCGCAGCACTGCTGATCAGTCCGGTATAAGTCAGACAAGCTCCATATTTCTTTGCAAGAGCCCTGAAAGCTGCATTGGTAAATCCAATCATTGGCGCAAGTACTGCCTTGCTCTTTAGTTTTGGGAATTTCTTAGTCATTAATACAACTTATAATTCTATTAGGAAGAATCAGAATATTAAATTCTTCTTATAAAATGCTGCCCTAATATTAGTTCAACCCATCCAACAGAACATGTCACAGGATCATGATGCTCAAAATAAAGTTTAAATTCAGGATCAGAGCGATATCTTGATGCTAGAAATCCTATTGTTTCTTTTAATGCATTTTTATTTCTATTATAATCATTCGATGAAAAATCACCGCCAACATTTTTAAAAACATTATATATTACCACGTCAAGCGTATCTGGATTTAATAGTGATTCAGACCATTGAGGAATCAAATAAGCTTTGCCAGGGTCATGCCATTCATTAACCGGAAAATATGTTATTTCATCAATTGGTTTATGTAAACAATGATATAATTTAGAATTTAGATATGCATTTATTAGATTATTCATGCCATTCTCACAATTCGGTATTCTGCCGCCTAATGAATGTTCTGCATTGTGTTTTACAACATCAAAAGCAGCCCACGGATCATTTCTAAATCCAACAGCATCACTCAGACTATTGAAGAAAAATCTATTCTCACCATTCATTCGTTCTCCAATAGGAATCTTGATTGGTATAGGTGTTCTGTTAAATGCATCATGGCCAATATCATCAGCATAACATGCATTTTTATCGCAAATGCTTCCTTCTATTTCACGAAACGGTTCATTTGCCCGTTTTCTTCTGTTCGTCATATCACATGCTATTCCCCCGCCAGCATATTTGAATCTGTCAGAGATTTCAACGCGCACAAAACGACCAAATCTTCCTTGGTTTTCTGTATAAAATCTTTGAGCAGATGCAATAAGAGTAAGAAAAAAATACTGTTGAAGTCTCGTCATTGCTTTATATGCTCTCTCTTTATTCTCTGGCACATGTTCATCTCTGTTAACAAGCAATTGATTTATCGGTCCTGCTATATTCACCAATCTCTTATAAACATCAGAATCTTCATGTACACTGCCTAATATATTGATTCCTTTACAGGTAATCATTGCCCTATGCTCAATATCAAAATCATGCAGTTTCCCGCGAATCATTCTATAAAAAGGATCTAATTCAGCAAAAAGCCTTGCCTGATCAACAATCAGCAGACGTTTATCATTTGTATATCTATCAACATCCAGATAAAAATCTATTCCATCATTTCTTATATGGCTTGCATGTATTCCTCGTATATGTTGAGTGTCGTTAAGAAAATCAGGCAATAATTCTTTTGGATACGCATAAAACAATCCATCTGATCTAAAGTTTGATTCTCTATACTCATGTATAGGATAAATATTATATCCTGTTATGCCTATTGTCCATGGTTTTAGCCACATTGATTGTTGTTTTGAATATTCTATATCATTAACCAATCTATCACGATCTATATCGCCTTCAACACCCATTCCTCTATATATAAATTCTCGTACAAATGGATCTCTATACCATTTTTCACAAAGGATTCTATATGATTGTTCTCTGTCTAGTATTCTAGGCATTTAATTTCCTCTCTAATCTTTTTGTTTTTGCTTTCAATGTTTTTCTAATATCAGATATAGCTCTTTGCGCCTCAGCATTTGGTTTTTGATCTGCTTCTAATATCATTCTGATACAAGAGTCAGACCATGAAACAATAATATCCAGCGTTTTGCTTACATCCATTTCTCTGGATAGATCATAGCAGCGACTCGGGCAATCTATGTTCATTGCATTGTCAAAGGGATTTTCCCATGGTTTTAAGCCTGGTATTCCATGGGTCATATTATCATAACACCCTCCAATATGATAAAGAAATATCTCTCCAGGAATGCATTCAAATTCTTTTAATGAATATAAATACGCTGTATAATCTCTACTGCATATTTCTGAAAAATTATCAAAACCGCTTATCATATGAAATGGTTGTGGTGTATGCGCATGATTTTTTATGATCCTCTGCGAATTCCATAGATGCGGAAGATCAAAACATATTTTTATTTTTGGCCAGAATTTTCTAATAGTATCATAACAGAAAGATATCTCAAACCCAGTTGCAGGAAGTTTTGGAAACTCAAGATTTTCTATGCACGGAACAAATGAAAAACTATTTTTATGATAAAATGTAGATAGTCTTTTTAAAACATCAATTGAGGTTTCAAATTGTTGTTGTCGCGGCATATTCCAATTATCATATTGCACCATATGTATTATGAAATATATCGCATTCATGTCATTTGCAAATCTCATTGATTCTTCTATGCTTCTCACACTTCTCTCATGCCAGTATGAATCATCTGATAATATGTTTATGTCTCTAATTGGCTGATGTATGCCTAATATTATATCACTTTTTCTAATTTGATCATAGATTTCTTTAAAATGATCTCTTAGATTTGCATCAAAGAGAGTTTCATAATATGGTATCCATAGCCATTTGTTTTTTGTGATATTTGATAGAAAATTTCCATCCGTTTCAAATACATACGGAGATTCTGCCTGAATCTCAATCATTCCTTTATCACCATCTTCAAAATATGCTTTATAACTATTAAGATAATCAAGAAAATTATATGGAAGATGTAGATGTGGTTCATCAACCTTATTAAGATCACACAAACACATTCCAATATACATTTTAGCGTTTTCCATACAACCACACTTTGATTAGAATACTGACAGATTTATTTAAACTGATGTTTCAACCCCATCCAAAAATTTCCAGACACACTCAGGCAATTCCTGGCTATACCCCCCTTCCAAAATTGCAAACACATGCTTTTTCAGATCAGCTATGCGCTTGCCAATTTCCTTGAATGTGTTTATATCCAGTTCAAGTGCTGTCAATGGATCATTTTTATACGAATCAAATCCAGCTGATACAGCGATCATGTCTGGATTAAATCTCTTCACATGTTCAATTGCTTTATGAAAATCTTTCAGATATTCTGCACCACCAGTGCCAGAAGTCATTGGAAAATTAATGCAATTCTTTTCATTCTTCAAGCCAGTTCCAGGATAACACGGAGATTGATGTAGTGAAATATACAATACTTTATCATGCCATTTATCGTTGAGAAATATGTCCTGTGTTCCATTCCCATGATGATTGTCAAAATCAATTATTGCCGCCTTATTCATTTCTTTATTTTCCAATGCCTTTGCAACTGCAATAGCAATATTATTAAAATAACAAAATCCGCCCAGAAAGTTGCGGCCAGCATGATGGCCAGGCGGCCGCATTAATGAGAATGCAACCTTATTATGTAAAGCAGAATTCATTGCATTTATAGCGCTGCCAGCAGCCAGAATAGCAGTGTTATAAATTCCTGTATAATTTGGAGTATCCGAATCAAAGAACTGGCCTGATTTTACTTTTGCAACCAACTCCTCTGAATGCGCAAGCAATAAATCATCAACAGCGCATGGGTTTGGCTCTGTAAAGGAAAATCCTTTTTCCTGCAGAAACTTTGCAGTATTCTCAACGCGAAAACAATTTTCAGGGTGTCCAATTGCGCCATATTCAAGGCATTTTGGAGAATAAAATATTTTCATGATATAACCTATCTTGGCATTATTCTCTTAATTTCTTTTATTTTATCAAAATCAGCATCATTGCTAATAATCTCTTTTATCCCAGATTCAATTGCGCATGCTGCATGTATTGCATCTCTTGGATCAAGTTTATATGTCTGAAATAACATCTGAGCTTTTCTGATTCTTATTCTAATACCATTGAAAGATATATTTTTATGGCTATTTTTAGGTCTTAGTAGTTGTCTATTCATGTCATCACACTTATATCCCAAAACACCGTTTTGCATTATCTGTTGTCGCGCCTATGACGTCCTTTGCAAGCATTTTCTTGAGCCCAGCTATGATTTCTGCGCTTTGCTCTATGTTCCATGGCCTGTTTGTCAGTGTTTTTATATTGTCTCCATCAGAGTTTTTCCTCAATTTCTCATTCGGCTCTAGCCATGGCGAGTCTGTTTCCAATAGCATGTTCTTCAATGGCGTTTGCACTGCAAGCCTTGGATGCTTCTTTGTATAGCATACATTTGTTGCAAAAGAGATGAAATATCCCCTTTCCAGGGATATTTTCAATTGCATTTCACTGCCTGAAAAACAGTGCAGCATGACATGCCTTGGCTTATAGTTAGACAGTATTTCCAATGCATCATCAAACGCATCCCTGATATGCACAACAACAGGCTTTTGTATTTCAATTGCAAACTTCAGAAACTTTGCAAATATGGCTTTCTGTCTTTGCTTTGTTTCCTCATCATTAACTCCAGAATAATCCAGTCCTATTTCGCCTATTGCAGCTATTTCATATTTTACTCCATTGATCTGCTCAATATATTCCTCTACCTCTTCTTCATCATAGTCATTCACATGATGAGGATGAAATCCAGCGCAGACATAGACAAAATCTTTGTTTGCATTTGCCAATGACATGGCATTGCCAAGCTCATTTGGGTCTGCTGCAGAAATAATAATACCAGCCATTCCTTTTTTCCTTGCTTCGTCTATAACTTCCTGTGCATTATCCAGAAGATCAATATGGCAATGGCTGTCAATCATAACAATCACTATAACTAATATTTGACAGTTTATATTATTATAGGAATTTCACTGCAAATCTAGGAAATTCTTCTAGATTATCATGAAAGAATTTCCTACTATATAGCAAAACCAGAAAATAAACAGCACATGTTTTGGTTTTGCTGCTTGCAAAAAGCAGCGCTATTTGAACTTCTTGCAATGCTTTGCATTTCAGAATCTCGAAGAAA
>JACRMW010000079.1 GCA_016219465.1 Candidatus Aenigmatarchaeota archaeon
GCAACCATCCCCAAGAAACAAAATTGCTTGAAATCAGTGATTTGAGACATCTTTCTGATCCATTTTCTTCTCAGAATGCAAAGCCGTTTGAAATTAGATGCACGGATAATATGATAGGCAAGAGTTTTAAGAAGTGTTTTAATGAGGGATGCCTGTATAATGGAGACAACAAAGTATGGCCGTCTCAAGAATGCATAGTATATAGAATAGGATGCGTGATATAGAATAGGATGCGTGGAGGATAAAAATATTATTTATGGAAAATGCGTGAGAAACTATGGCAAAAGATGCGTTATTACATCAAGCCAGAGAATTTATGTTAAATTAGCCCATGGCGAGGCTGTTGACAAAGATTATGATTATCAAAACAAAGGATGTCCAGGCGGAACATGTGTAAAGATTAATGGCCATGTTAAATGCGGCTATTCGCTTGCCTCTGGAAGCATATGGTCAACAATGCCTGAGAAAGACAGGTGTCCGCCATGGACAGTCAATGGAAAGCCAAATCCACTATGTTTCTACAGATAGAGGACTTTGAATAACATGCTTTTTGCTCAATAATAAAAATTTGTTCTGACAAATTTTTATTTGCCAGAAAAAACTCTTGGATATAATGATTCAAAGGCGTCGCGCTTAAATTTATCTGTTCTGTTGTGATTATTTGGCTGACGGTCTGATGTTTTTTTTTCAGGCATATTTCTCATGGCATGAAACAATTGCTCTAAGCCTTTATAAAATCCTTTATCTTTGTAATGGAAAGTATAATATTTCTTTCCTTGACAAGAATGAATATGTGTCTTCATGCCCTTGAATTCCAGGGTTGAGAGATTTTACACTATCTGGAAGCTGCGACGATGAGTCATGTGTTATGGTATAATCTTTTTTGTCAAATGAAGAAATTAAACTAATAACATAGTTCAATTCTTTTCTATGTGTTTTTTCTGTATAGTTTTGTTCAATCATTGAGTATTGTTTATCAAACCAGTTGACATAGACTTTTTTCATCTTTTCTGGAACCATAAAAATGCCTTCTGCTAAGACAAAGAGAACAAGGGCGGTTCCTGCAAACAATTTACACACATTTTTCATAATTATCCATTATAACTATAAGATAATAACTACTTAAATGTTTGTATAAAATTCTTGAAATGGATATAAACAAGGAATGCAATTAAAATATATGAATATGAGATTTTTGGCAATTCCTGCATTTGTTATGCTTATAATAATATTAGTTTCATTAGTCTTGCCAAGCCATGGACTAATAACTGATACAACAACAGTTTCTCTTAACAAGGGATGGAATCTTGTTTCAGCTCCATATTCTGATTTTACAATAGTAAAATCAGAGAGTTCTTATGATGCAAATAGTAAACCTGTTGATGCAGGTTCTTATGATACAAATAGTAAAGATTCGCAGACCGAATCTTCTTATGATACATGCAGCATAAAAGCAATTTATCATTACAATGCAGAATCCGGAAAATGGGATGATAAGTTCACAGAGCTTGAAAAAATGAAACCAGGACTTGGATATTGGATATATGCAAACAGCGAATGCTCTGCTATATTTTCTGGCACAGTCGGTATTGGAATTAATGATTTGGGAGAAAATAATGATGGTTTGCTAATAAAAGGCTGGAATCAGATTGGCGGAATAATTGGGAAAGAAAATCTGTTTGAAAGGGCAGGCGATTGTGATATAAAAGCAATTTACAATTATGATAGTCAACAAGGAAAATATACACAGTCAGGAGCAATTGTTGCTGGAAAAGCATACTGGGTATATGTTTCAGGCAACAGCTATTTCTCTTTACAGGATAGCCAGAATAGCTATCCTCTTTCAGAGGATAGCCAAAATAACCAACAAACTGGTTATTATAAATGCGGTCTTGATAGAAACAAGATTGATCTGGCTAAGGCGTGTGTTGATTATGCAGATGTCAGCCAAGGCGCAAGTGTTATCTATACATCAAGCATGCATGGATGCACTGATAATGCAAATCATCTGACTAACGGCAAAAGCGGGGGATGCGAGCCTGATAATTTCTTGTTTGCAGATGGTGATAATAATCAAAAAGTAAAGATTGATTTAGGACAGGCAAGAGAGATGCGACAGTTGTATCTGCAGCAGGCTGCTGCTGGAAGCGACAGAATTGTCTGGAGCAGACTAAAGGCAAGAACATCTGTGGATGACAAGGATTATATAACATGGGAAAATATAGAATATCCTGACAAAATAAAAGACCGTGTATTGCTTGAAAGAGATTATCCTATAGCAGCAAGATATATTGAAGTTGATTATGGAACATATGGGCCAGGAATTCCATATGTGCCAAAACCGGGCTCTAGAATCTATGATATTGATGCGTTTGCAGGAGCATGCAAGGCAAAGGATGAGATAGCTAGTGAAGATATATTTGCATCAGCAATGCCTGTTGTTGAGATGTTGTATAAAGATAAGTCTGAAGCCAGATCAGGCATTGCAATGATATCGCCTGACAAACCAGATGGAGGCACTGAATGGGCTTATGACATTAGTTCTGTTTATCAGTCGACTGAAAGGATAAAATTCAGCGATATTGTGTTTGGAGATTTTCTAAAGGATTATCAGATTGTTATAATACCAGAAAACATTGAAAATATCCCAGCGCAGTTCTTATTGGATTTAGCCAATGCAGATGTCACTGTTGTTCTTTATGATGATGCAACAGATATGTTAAAGCGCGGCGATGGATTAAATCCAGATATAGCAGCAAGCGGGAAATATATTACAATGAAAGATGCTCTGCAGGGAAAGACAAATAGTAAAGATTCGCAGGCCGAATCTTCTTATGCTATAATTGGATATATAATAAATGCGAATATTCCTAAAACAGATAAGAGAATAGACATGAAAGAGCTTATAGATATTATCATGGATGAGAATGCAAAGTCTGAATATTATGGCGTGGTTAATATTGCGCCTAAAAAACAGGATGGAACAGCGCTTGAGAAAGGAATTCTTATCATAGATGATCTGAATTTTGGCATTATAGAGTTTCCTGCTGCAAAAAATCTTGCAAAAGGAATGCACAATATATTTGTGTATACAGAAGACGGCTTGCAGGCATTGGATAAATATATTGAAATAACAGAGCCAGCAAGCACAACTGAAACTATTATAACAGGACAGGCAACAGACTTTATTGATATTGATTATAGCGATGCTCTTGATTATACAACTATTGGCAATTCTATCAATGAATACGAGATAATAACTCCAACAGCAAGGTTTGTGAATAATGCATGGTTGGCTGTCGGCAATATTTATAAAATATCAGCACCATCTGGATTTACTGCATGCACTGTATCTGCAAACTGCGCTTCATGTTCATTGGGTTTTGTTGCAAATGATATGACAGAAGCTGAGAACAGAGAGCTGACAAAGCCAGATAATCCAAATATATGCAGTTCTTTTGCATCTATAGCAACTTCATATGACCATGTTGACAGTGATTCTGTTGTAATAAAGCCTGGCTCAACAATTTCATTGTTTGCAGGAAAGTGCGGGCAGACTGCTGACAAGGTGACTGTGCGTGTTGAATGCAATAATATAGAGAGAATGTGTTCTGCGGCTTCTAATTAGAATTTGGTTTCTAGGATGAAGCAATTCAGTATAAAATCTATATATATCACTTGTTCACAAATATTATTTGATATAGATGGCAGACGGGTTACCAGAACATAAAAAACCATGGTCAAAACCATTGACAATGATAGCTGGTTTGGCTATCGTGGGCATACTTATTGCAGTTATTTTCTTTCCAGGCCTTTTAAATCTGAAAATGGGATCTGAAACAGGCGGCAAGGTCTATGAGAAAGGATCTGGCATTGGAGGATTTTTAAAAGGCATTGAACCAAGCTATACAATAGTTTATGGCAATACTCTTGATTCTGAACAACAGGTTGCTGCAATTGGATTTAGCGGCAAATATGGAATTACTGAGAGCAAGATGCTTGCAGAAACCAGTGGAAATGAGAATAATGCTATAATTGTAGTTAATTCAGGCGATTCTGGAATACAAGAACCTGCTAAATCATGGTCAAATAGCCAGGAATCTGCATTGGTGATTGTGGATGAAGAGAAGAGCACGCTTACTGTCATAGGCAGCACAAAACAAGCTGTATCATATGCAATTAATTTCCTGAAAAACAATCAATTATGTGAGAAATTAAAGAATATTGTCGTCGTAATTCCTATAAATAGCAATTGCAATGAGAACATCTATGCGCCAATGGCATCAGTAATAATTGAATCTACTCCCCAGTCTAATATAGATTTTAATGGAGAGTCTGGCAGGACATTATTCTCAAGAACAGTGAAAACAGGAACATATTCTATACTATTGAATGAGCCTGGTTATAACAGCGCAACAGATACAGT
>JACRMW010000019.1 GCA_016219465.1 Candidatus Aenigmatarchaeota archaeon
CAGTAATTTTGGAATATTTTATTATGTTCTTTCCATATAGCAGATTGCAACCAAAAGTTCCAATATTATTGCAATCTGCTATAAAAGTTCTTTGGCGCATCAGAAAACTTTGTTTTCTGAATGCAGCAAACCAAGTTTCTAATCGGTATTATTAACTTGGTTAGCTATAACAGGAGACGTCCTTGAATGTGATGTAAATGTAGAAGGCACTGGATTATCAGAACCTGAAATAGCAGAATGGAACATGAAAATTCTGATGCACAGAGGCTATCATATAGGAAAATTCTGGGAGATGGTTCATTTGATGCGCACGATCTTTTCAAATTCTTGGAAGAACTCGAAATAGAGTCTGCGATAAAAATTCGTAAAACCGCTGTGCCAACAGGCACAAATTCTAGGCGAGATAGAGAACTTGCGAATTACAGAAAGCTTGGCTACAAAAAATGGGCTAGAGAAAAGGAGTATGGCAAACGTTGGGTTGGGACAGAAGGAATTTTCTCAGCTGTGAAACGGAAATCTGGAGAACAACCCCGCTCACATAAGACCGAAAATGCAATAAATGAAGCGAGGAGAAAGTTCTGGGCATACGAAACAATGAAGAATTATGCCAAAATGGCGTAAAACAACGCTAAGCTAAAGCTCTCTGGGATTTGTGCAACAGAGCAATAATAAAAAGGTGGCGGGCAGTTAGATAGATTTATAAATGTTTTTTCTATGACCAATTTTGATTACAAGAACCAATAATCTGTTTCTATCAAGATCAACAATAATTCTATAATCACCTGCTCTTAATTTATATCCAATATCTCCAACAAGTCTTTCTAAATAGTTTTCAGGTCTGATCCTTATTCTATCAAGTGTCTTTATTATCCTCTGTTGAATAGAAATATCTAATTGAGCTGATCAAGAGCTTTTTGCGAGAATTCAATTTCATACATGTTTTTCACTTTCTCTTGTTATTAGACAATCCTAGCTCTTGTTTGACCTGTTCCAGTGTTTTGGTCTTGCCTTGTTTTATTTCCTTACGAGATTGTTCTATATCTTTTTTAGTTTCTTCAGAAAGTTCCATCTGATCTTCTATCATATCCCATATGACCTCTTCATAACTTTCTTTATCATACATTTTCCTTTTACTCAATTCTCCCTGAAGTTCATTAGATATTTGTATTGTTGTTGCCATATATATCACTATAGTTATCTATAGTATGTTATAGTATTTATAGTACAAGACATAACTTTCTAGACTTATAGTAAAGCAAGTAAATAATCAGGTATAATATTACTTGCTTTACATATAGCTCAGCGCGAAATATTATACTGTTTATTTCGCGGTAGAGCTATAAAACTATGATATTTATGTCTTGTACATACATGCAGAAACAATAGTTTCTGCTGTACAAGAAGGAATTTGCAATTCCTTCTGCACGCAAAGACTTGAGAAGTCTTTGCTGTACAGGTTGAACTATGTTCAACCATGTATAGACAATCTGTAATAATATGTCATTCAAGTTGCGCAGTTATAGTCATCCAATAAAACAATCAAGATTATTTTATGGGCGACATTATCTGCAGAGAACCAGAGGTTCTCTGAGACTTCAAAAAGCTCTGCTTTTTGCAAGTAGCAAACCCACATAATCATGCATGGTGAACTTATAGAGTTCACCTGCACAGGTTGAGCATAGCTCAACCATGTGTCCAGAATCTTTTGTGGGTTTGCTATATCTATATTTAATTCTTCACAATGATTATAGCTATACAACAAAATAATTAGTATTATAACTTTGTTGTTAGCTGTATGTAAACCCACTAATATCATAACCCGAATCTTTAGTGGGTTTACTATATGTATTTGTGATATCATGATTCTTTCAGACAGGGACATAAAAGAGCATCTTAGAACAGGAAAGCTTGTTATAGAAGGACTTGGCAAAAACAGGATCAAAGCAGCATGGGTTGATCTGTCTCTTGGCAATGAATTCAGAATATTCAAAATATCACAGCATCCTTTCATAGACGTGAGAAAGCCCATTGACAACACAGAAAAAGTGGTTGTTAGTGAAGGAGAGACATTTATGCTTCATCCAGGCGAGTTTATTCTTGGCCATGTTAAAGAGAAAATATCAATACCAGACGATCTTGCTGCCTATATTGACGGACAATCATCATTAGGAAGAATTGGCATGGTTGTGCATATTACAGCAGGATATATTGACCCGGGATATTCAGGCGCGCTTACTTTAGAAATGACAAATGTTGGCAAGCTTCCAATCCTGATACATCCTGGAATGAAAATATGCAAATTAGTTCTATTCAAGCTCTCAAGCCCGGCAGAAGTGCCGTATCATAAAAGAAAGGACGCAAAATACTACAAGCAGACAGGCGCAGAAGCAACTCAAATCCACAAGGATTTTGAAAACAATTCACATTGAGAGCTTTGAATAACCCTTACTATTTACACAATAGAGGACTTTGAATAACATGTGTTTTGGTCAAAGTCCTTATTGAGAACTTTTCATAAATTGTAGGTTAATCAAAAATTTAGTTCTATATTAACAGGTGGTTTGTTATGTCTCAAAAGAATGTTATTTAGAAGAAGTCTGCCAACTCTGCCATTACCGTCTGCAAATGGATGGATATTTTCAATTGATTATGCACAACTGCTACTAACACTACAGGAGAATACGTACTCTTATTTTTATTATACCATGTTACTAATTCTCCAAGAAACTTTATGACCATTGATGAAGGCGCGCCTTTATGAACTACATTACCAAACCCATTTACTACAACTACCTCCTGATCAGGTTTTCTAAACTCACCTGCAAATGATTTAGAACTCTTGAATACCAACCAATGAAGTTCTTTAATAAGATTTATAGAAACGTACTCATTTGTGTTTCTGATATATTTCACAGCATCTGAGAGTCCATAGGTTTCGGATATTTCCCATCTCTGTCTTGTTTTTGGCCATATATTTCTCTTCAACATCTCTTCTACTTCATTCAAGGTAACTGTAGATCCTTCTATAGCATTTGTATACTGTAGATCCTTCTATAGCATTTGTATTATACACAAAAGATTCTATGAATGTTTTCCATTCATTCTCATTCAAGTGTTTTATTTTCATCTTGCCGCTAGCTTCCATTGTTTTTATAACAATAAGCTCATCGTTTGATAACATTGTCTTGAATGGATTAGAAACATTTCTATAATTCTCTATTCTTTTTTTCATCAGAGCCTCTGCCACCTGTCTGTTCTTTTCAGTGCTGTTTTTGTTATTGCCAAGATATATCCTGATTTTTTTGAATTTGCTTCCTAATCTAATACTATGTGACAGATAATATTTAGAGCCTATCCCGATAGGAATATATAGCAGACAAAACTAATTCTTGTAATGGAAAGTATAAGATATATCATTATTGAGAACTTTGATTAACCTGCAATTTGTGAAAAGTTCTCAATAAGGACTTTGACTAAAATACATGTTATTCAAAGTCCTCTATTTCCATTGCAAGACACACAGAAAGCAGAGCTTTCTGGTGCACCAAACAACGTATGTTGTTTGTGTGTTTAGCATGGATGGAGCAATGACAAAAGCTCCGCTTGGCGGGAAAAAAAATAGGCAAAAACCCTACGGATCGCGCAAAAATCGGCGTAAAACGAAGCCTGCTAACAGACGCTAAAGGCATACCACTGAGTGTTGCAATTGATGGAGCAAATAGACATGACATGAAACTTGCAAGACCAACACTTGAAAACATTAAAATCAGAAAACCAAAACCAACAAAAAAGAAAAAACAAAATTTATGTCTTGACAAAGGATACGACTTTGATGAGATTAGAGAACTTGCAAAAGAGTTTGGATTCACAGCACACATACGCTCACGTGGAGAAGAAGCAAAACAAATCAAGGAATTTGCGCGAAAGAAAGCTCGTAGATGGTTGTTGAAAGGACATACAGTTGGCTGAATCGTTTCAGAGGGCTTCTAATACGATGGACGAAGAAAGCAGAAACCTATATCACATTGCTTCACTTGGCATGTGGAATAATCACATGGAGGTCTGTAATCTAATGGGATAGGCTCTTAGTGCCTTTACCAACCTTTCGTTTTACAATGTTCATACCACTAGTATAGGTGACCACATATTTAAAGATTTGTATCGTTAGGTGACCATGAGGTGACCACATTTCAATCTAGTTGTGGTCACCTGTTGTTGGGTATGCCTATACAAATAGAACCATATCTATAGCAAACCCAGTAAATAATCCGGACATGAAAACTGGGTTTGCTACTTGCAAAAAGCAGAGCTTTTTGAAATTCTTGAAATGTTTTGCATTTCAGAATCTCGAAGAAAGAAACTTTCTTCGAAGATCTCAAAGGAGCTTCGCTCCTTTGTAGATAAGGAGGGAAACAAAACATTTCCAGAATGTTTTTCATGGTTGAACACAGTTCAACCTGAAAATCTAAGTCAGCTTTGCTGACTATAAATTTGTTGGACGACTATATATGCCTCGTGGTATGACCATTGTAATGCCATTGATTGTCTCTGATTTTCATGGTACGATAGCAAATATAACCGAAGAAGCGCAAAACAAGGCAATAGGCTGCAAGCTTCTTAATGATGCTGTAAGAAAATATGATTTAATAAAAATAGGAAAACTTCTTATTGCAGAATATCTGACAAAGCGCGCTCTTTCTGAATACAAAAAAGGAAAGCTGCCAATAGAAAAAGTATATGCGCAATTCAATAGCGCAATAAAAGGAACACCTGTGATGTCTATCTATTCTACTGTAGAAGAATTTGCAAAGCAAAACAGCTGCAAGATTGACAAAAATCTATTGAGAATATTAAGAACAGCAAAAAAAGACAGCGCAATCGCAAAAATACTCTCGTCTGGATATGAAAAAGGTATTTTGAGAATATTAAAACATACAGAGTATTCTGATTTATTTAGCGACCATGATATAATCGCAAATCAGCTAAAATTAGATGATGATGAAAAAGCCATTGGCTTTACACTTGATATATATGGAAAAAAGAAAGAAATATTTGAAAAAGAATTCATTGGCTCTCCTGTTTTTAGGCCGGAAAAAACAGTATATATTGGCAATGACCCTGAAGAAGACGGACCAATAGCAAAACTTTTGCCAAAAGGCCATTTTATAGCGTCTTTGATAGCGACAGATGATGAAAAACAGGAATTAGCTGCAAAATTTAACGCAACTGTTCCAGAATCATATGAAGAATTAGAGAAATGTCTGAGATTTTATTTGAAAATGTGAATTCCTGAATTAGTATCTTTGAATGCAAATGTATTTATGACTGATTCTGAAAGAATCAGTCATTTTAATTCTTTTGCCTGCAATGCTTTTTATGAAATCAAAAGAATATATGGAAACAAGAAAGATCTTTGGAATTCAATTAAGCAACAAATGCATGAGGTCATGCAGTCATTGCTGCATTGACACTGGCAGTGATGGATATGATATTCCTTACAAAGATTTCATTAATATCATATCTGGTTTTTATAGCCTAAAGAAAAATCATCCAGAACAATATGATGATTATGTTGCTTTGACAGGAGGAGAGCCTCTCTTTTATCATGATAATGGATATGGTTTTGGAGATATTGCAAAGCTTATTTATGAAAATGGCTTTGGAATTGCCTTGACTACAAGGGGCTGGACAACACATGAACAAGAAAATATGGATATTCATTATAAAAACTTTCTTGCTTTTGCAGACGAAAGAAGAAAAGTATTGCGCAAACCATATATCACAGTAAGCTTTGACACATATACATTTAATGGAAATGGGGACAGTGAAACAGGAATAGAAATGGCAAAAAATGCAATATCTTCATTTCTGGAAATAGATGCATTGGTTGATATCCAGACAGTATCAAGCATTAAAGAATTGTCAAGAATAATTAAAGCTGTTTTAGTATTAATGCAATCAATGGAATACTATCCATTCAGCTATGGCCAACAGTATATTACTGACCACAAAACTGAAGATATTATTCAATTAATACAAAACAACAGCCAGCAATGCCATCATAACTTTGTTCCAAATATCTATTTCAGGACAAGCAATAATGGAATATATGTTTATTTCATGCCATTGTTTCTGAGTGGAAGAGCCAAACGCCTCAACAAAACATCTACAGTAAACTACAGTGACTGCGCTATAAACAATGAACTGGTTATTAGATGTGATCAGAGTGTTCTGCCATGCTGCTCAACAGAACTCATGAACATGCCAGCAGCAGGTTCTGTCAAAGAAGAAACATTGCAAGAAATAATTGAAAAAATGCCGAAATATATTGACGCAGTTGAAGCCATGGAAAATGATTTTAAGAAATCTTATCATATGACTGATTGTGAACAGAGTGAACAATCAGCTATTATCATGACTGATTTACAAAACGCATCAGCTATTGACGCAAAAGAAGACATATGCTCGTTCTGTTCTAGAGAACTGAAGAACTATTTATAAGATCAGCTATAATTATTAAGCAGTTGCTTTATCACAGGCAGTATCATTAGCTATTTCATCTGCGATTTCAAGATTTAGAGCCTTGTCTATTTCTAGCAATTTCTGAACTACTGTGTTCTTTTTATTTAATTCATAGAGCAGGGCTCTTCCTATTTTTCTAGTATTTGTTACCATTCCTGTTTTGATTAGGTTGTCGAAGAATGTGTCCAGTGTTTTTCTTGTCACGCTTGATCCTTCAGCTATCTCGGTTTTGCTGTGGTCAAATACCCTGTTTTCTATTAGGAAATCTATTACACGCACTTGCGGTGTGTTCCCAAATCTTTCTACAAATTTACTTTCGGTTTCATTCATTCAATCACACACATCATCATTTGTTGCCTCTTAAGTTTTTGAACAAGAGATATAAGTATGACTTCTTTGTGCCAAAATATGAAATGTTATTTTTAATTGATTAAGTTATAGCAAACCCAGTAAATAATCTGGACATGCAAACTGGGTTTGCTATACGGAGGGAAACAAAAGAATGTTCTCATTCTTTTGTTGGACGACTATAATTGATTAAACTATTATTGTATAGATATCTTTTTAAAAGATAGTTTTTACCGATATATATAGATTTTGGTAGTAGATAGATGATAAAAATGTATTAATTATAATGATACTAATTACCACATAGCTTTAAATAGCTTCTCTATCAAAATAATATCAAACACAAACGAGGTGTGATAATAGTGAAAACATAAGATGATAAAAATGCCAACAGAAAACGAAATCAGATTTTTTATTATCAACAAGCTGTGGAGACATAAAGTCTTTGGAAAACACAAAATCAATTATGATAACCTCGCTAAAAGCAATTCCCGAAACGCTGAACAGATATATGAAGTTGTTGAAAAACTAAAAAAAGAAGGTCTTCTTGTCATAATTCCTCATGTTCCTAAAAAATGCTGTTATCTTAATCCCAATTGCATCGCATTTTTCAGGCAGAAAATAGAACAAGGATGTTGGTAATGTGAGAATATGAGTGTTACGCGACATCGGATATGATGCCACTTCATTGGAATGTCAAGAAGCGCTGTGGCAAGATGAATCAATAGAATAAAACAAGATGCCGGCGCGCTTAAAACGTGCTGCAAAACATATCTGGAACAAGAGTAAAGATAAAATTCTTGACAAAGCAAAGAATCTTCTAGGATCTGGCAAAACAGTTTTGCAGACATGGATGCAAATTGGAAAGAGGATAGCAATAAGGACAATACAGAGATGGAAAAGCAGAAGCTGTTGTAAAGAAAATTAAGAAGTTCCTGAATAACACCGAAGTTCAGAATTTGGATCATGCAAACGAGCTTCTGAGAACATTCCAGAAAGAATATAACAGAACACCGCATTCAAGCCTTATATATATGACACCACTAGAAGTATTTAGAGCCAAACAAAGCACTGGACTCATATGGACTGGCGATTAACAGATAGAGGCAGCTTGCTATGAAATTACAATCATTGATAACCATAATAAGACCAGTGAATGGTGTCATGTCTGCAATAGCAGTCTATATAACTGCGCTTGTGACAGGCACTGTCAGTCTGTCAACCCTGCTTATTCTTCCTGTTTTTCTTGCAATGCTTGTAGTATTTCTGATAAACTCAGCAGGAATGGTTATCAATGACATCTATGACATTGAGATAGACAAAATAAACAAGCCAAAAAGACCACTGCCCTCTGGCAAAATATCAATAAAATCTGCAAAAATCTATGCAGCTATTCTGTTCATCATAGGAATTGGCCTTAGCTGGTTCATCAACATCTATGCGCTAGGAATAGCGCTATTGGCATCTCTTCTGCTCATTGCCTATGCAGCCAAGTTTAAGAAAACTCTGTTGCTTGGAAATATAATTGTAAGCATTCTCGTAGGCCTGTCATTTATTTATGGAGGCCTTATAAATATGAACATCATACCTGTCCTCATGTTAGCATTGCTCGCATTCTTTTCCAATCTTGGCAGAGAAATATACAAGACATGTGAAGATGTTCTTGGAGACAAGAAAGCCAGTGTCAACAGCATAGCCATAAAATACGGCGTCATAAGAGCAAAAGTGCTTGGCTCAATCTTCATAGCACTTGCAGTTGTCATGAGCATTGTGCCATTCATACTAGGCATACTTGGACTCAGCTATCTTGTTGTGGTCGTGTTTGCAGACATTGCATTTGCGCTTGCAATCATCTCACCAGTTGCAAAATCCAGCAAATATGTCAAGATGGCAATGATGATTGCGCTGCTGTCATTCTTGATAGGAGCTATTATCATATAGAAATCATATTTATTGCTATAAATAATCTTCTTTAGAAATCAATATTAATAAGGTTTTCAAAATGAAAACAATAAAAATAGCCATAATTGGAACACATTGCACTAGAAAAACCACTCTGTGTCATCTGCTTACAGGCAAACTTAAAGAAGAGGGCAAGAATGCCGCGCATCTTCATGAAATAGCGACATCATGCCCAATGCCTATTAATCAGGAAACCTCTGTTGATGCGCAATTGTGGATATTGCTGAATCAGATACAGCATGAGATAGAACTCTCAGCAAAGCCATATGATTATATTGTGCTTGACCGATGTGTTCTTGATAACTATGCTTATTTTGAAAGAGCATTTGTCAAATCCCGGTCAAAGGAACAATTGAAAATGGACATGGCATCAGTGCTCTTAAAAGAATGGATAAACACCTATGATTTTATATTCAAAACCGAGATGACTCCTGAAATAAACTCAGACAGCATAAGATGCACAGATCCAACATTTAGGCAGGATATAGAAAACAGATTAGTGCAATTGTGCAATTCATTGAGCCTGAAAACACTGCACCAAATATCAGGAACAAACGAAGAAAAACTAGACAAAATGCTTAGTATAATAATAAATAACAGGCATCATTGATCTAAGATCTGGCTCTATAAAACAGGCACTTTTGAACAAAGCCCTTTCTCAACCAATTCCTTTGCATCAAGCTCTGGAATAATAAATGTAAACAGATATTTTTCATTGCCTTCTAGACCCGCAACCTTTTTGATTATCTCTTCAAAAGCAAGATCATAGATATTCTTTTGTCTGCCATAATTAGCAACAAGTTTTGTTGTCTGATATGGTAGAAAAGGTCCTTTTTGCCTGTAAAAAGCAATTGCCTCGTCTAATTCATAGCACTCTCCATTTTTATTAAAATGCATTGTCTCAAAAGCAAACATATGCAACGCAGTTGTTTGTTTGTCAATAATTGTTCCTGCGCCTGAATACCAGTATTCTTTTTCCTCTTCATAGCAATCAGCACAAACAACTGCTTTGTAAAACCATCCATCAATCTCCATCTTGATTTGCATTCTCTACCTCATACTGAATGACATAAGTATTGGTCATATTATTTTATGTCATTCAATATATACCAAAGACATTATTTATAAGAAAATTACATTATTTATAAGAAAATTAATGTCTTTGAGTATAGAACTGAAAAATTATTTAAACTAATCTTTATAGCTAACCAAATTAATAATACCGACTAGAAACTTGGTTTGCTGCATTCAGAAAACAAAGTTTTCTGATGCGCCAAAGAACTTTTATAGCAGATTGCAATAATATTGGAACTTTTGGTTGCAATCTGCTATATGGAAAGAACATAATAAAATATTCCAAAATTACTG
>JACRMW010000020.1 GCA_016219465.1 Candidatus Aenigmatarchaeota archaeon
AAGCAGTCAGAGGAAAACCACTGACCAAAAAAGAGAAAAAATACAATAAAACAATCGCAAAAATACGTTCGCCAGGAGAGCGTCCATTTGCAGTCCTGCGCCGAGTGTTTCGTGGAGGATGCACACGCGTTAAAAATATATGTTTGATGCCATGATAATAGAATCTGATAAAAATTATGGGTTAATAAAAGTTCTCTAATATGATAGGCAATATCCATTTTGCAGCAATATGTTTGACACATGTCCTTATAAAGAAGAATTTGATAAAGCAATATCAGAAGATAAATCAAATCCACCAGAACAATGTAAGAAGTGTATTATATTCAAAGAATCTGAGTATCATAAAAGAGAAGTAGATCAAGAACGTATAGAACTATGGAAGAAGATGATGATGAATAACTAGTTTATTGAATTATCTTATATCTACCCATCTTTACCAATCTGATAGAATTATAATTCATCTTATCTTGAAATTCGTACTCCCAAAAACAATAAGTATCATTGAATTTATCATAGATAAAAAATATTGGAATGACTTCTTTGCCTGTAGTCATATTCCAGAATCTGTATGGGTAATAAAGTTGTCTAATTACAAAATTTGTTGGTTTACTGGATTTGGCTTCAATTATAACTATTTCCTTTTCTCCTTCTAATCCAGAATCAGCTTCTATTTGAACAGAATTTGTTTCTATCTTATTACCATTGAACATAAAATGAAATGGTGTGCTATATTTTCTTCCTCTTATGGTTGTTATCAATGTGCCTCTATTTACAAAAGTTTCTATCAATTTTGTAGAAATAGTATATTCTAGTTTTTGTCCTTCACTATCGCCATGTCCTGCACTCTTCAACTTAAATGGCAATTTAGGATCATAATTTATTATTGGAATTTTAGTTATATCTTCTAGATCGTGAAAACCATCTCCTATAACTAGAACATATTCACCATTTGTTGTAGGTAAAATAAAGAGTCCTTTCTTTCTTAGAATAGGAGCAAGATCCTCACGTTTATCAAATTTGCATAATATACGAGGTTCTTTATTCCCTGTTATTTTCTTCATATTAGTGGGTTTGCATATACACAAAGAAGCTTTGCTTCTTTTGTGCAGTAGAATCAATGCCTGCTTCCTTTTAATATGTCTCGTCTTATTTTATTAACATGCTTGATGTGCTTCTTGATAATATGTTTTGCTCTTTCCTGGGTATGATGTCTTATTCTTTCCTGCTGTTCAAAAAAGTGCTGGGACATTATTGTAAGAGTCAGCAAGACCATTCCTATTCCTGAGAATCCAAAGAATACTGTAAATATTTTTCCTATATCTGTCACTGGAGTGATATCACCATAGCCTATTGTAAGAAGCGTTACACCTGTGAAATAGAATGAATTAAGATATGACCATTTTTCTATGTTATGATACATCACGGTGCCAAAGCCTGTCAAGAATACAACTCCCATGAATAGTCCAAGTATCTTCAGCAGTGTTCTCATGGATTATTCTTTGCAATAGATACTATATAAAAATATCATTCCTATTTCTTATATGCTTATGAAGAAAGCAGAAATCATACTGAAGAAATATGTGTGCGATCATTGCCTTGGAAGGCAGTTTGGACAGCTTTTAAGCGGGCATGACAACAGCCACAGAGGAAGGATTATAAGAAGCATGATTGCTATGTCAATTGACAAGGAAAAACTGGATTCAGACCAGCAAATGAGCATGCTTAATTTTGTTGGGTTTAAGTTTCATTTTCTCCAGCTTGATATACAGGCATTGAAAGAGGAGATATTAAAGAGAAAATGCAGTGTTTGCGATGATGTGTTCAGAAACCTAGATCAATATGCTGATGTTGCGGAAAAAATGCTCAAGGGAATTGAATTTAAGAGTTTTTTAATAGGAACCCATCTTTCTCATGATCTTTCGGCAAAAGAAGAGATATTATGGGAAAAAGCAGGCATAGATTGGTGCGAACCTATCAAGGCAGAGCTAAACAGGGAGATAGGAAAAAAAATTGAAAATAAACTGAAAAAAAAGGCTGATATAAAATCTCCTGAAGTTGCTGTGCTTATTGATATAGAGAACAAAAAAGCCAATGTTCAGATAAACCCGTTTTTTGTGTATGGAGAATATCAGAAACTTGTCAGGGGAATTCCGCAGACAAAATGGCCTGACAAAAGATACAAGACAAGTGTTGAAGAGATAATTGCAAAGCCATTTATGCGGGCTGCAAAAGCAAAAGGCCATAAACTTCATGGATTGGGCAGAGAAGACATTGATGCCCGTTGTCTAGGATGGAGGCCATTTGTTTTGGAATTATTAGAGCCAATGAAAAGGCCAAAGAATATAAAAAGCCTTGCAAAGAAAATAGGAAAACATGTCAGGGCAAGAAATATCAGAGCATCAAATATAGCAGAAGTCAGAAAAATAAAAGAAGCCAGAACAAACAAGACTTATAGATGTTTTGTGGTCTGCGAAAAGCCTGTGAATAAAAATGATCTTGAAAAACTAAAGCATATAAAAGAAATAAGCCAGCGGACTCCGACAAGGGTAATGCACAGGCGGCCGGACCTGAAGAGAAGAAGAAAAGTCCTGTCAATAAAAACAAAATTAAAAAACAATAGATTGTTTGAACTAATAGTAAAAACAGAAGCAGGGCTTTATGTGAAAGAGCTGATATCAGGAGATGGCAGCAGAACACAGCCGTCAATATCAGAAATTCTTGGAATGTCATGCAAATGCAGGGATTTGGATGTGATACAGATAGAAAAACCAGGGAAGAAATAATTTCGCAACGATCTCACAAATTATTTCTTCTGTGTTCGTGTTCTGCTTTGCTTCTGCTGTACAAGAAGGAATTTGCAATTCCTTCTGTACGCAAAGACTTGAGAAGTCTTTGCTGTACAGGTTGAACATGGTTCAACCATGTACCTGATTATTTCATTGGCTTGCTATAAGGACATAAATATTCAAACATTTTGTGTGTAAAAAATTCTCTCTTTTTATATTTTTTAATCAGGTCTTTTTTCATAGCATCTGTATTTATGTAGAGTTTGTTTGAAAGTGCTTTCTTGCTTTCTTTTACGCGTAGCTCCATAGGATTAAGTTCAGGACTGTAAGGAGGAAGGAAAATAAGCTTTAGAGTTTTCATTTTCCTGACAGCAAATTCCTTGATAAGTTTTCCTTTGTGGCTATTGTTATTATCAAGAACGATCAGTAGTTTTTTCTTATAGTGGACCAACAAAAGAATACAAACAGAAGCTTTGCTTCTGTTGTACAGGAGGAAATATATTTTCCTCCTTGTACCGATACATGGTAAAGCAAGCTTTACCTGTACAGATTGAATTATGTTCAATTCTGTATAGC
>JACRMW010000074.1 GCA_016219465.1 Candidatus Aenigmatarchaeota archaeon
AGCTCAACCATGTGTCCAGAATCTTTTGTGGGTTTGCTAGAGCACTTATGATTCTTATCACAGATTCTAGAAACAGCTGCTATTTTGAAACTGCACAGAATGCGTCGAATTGTCTTAATTATGCACTATTATGATGTCTAATGTTTTTGTTTATTGCCAATGGCTGAACAGATACTACAACTAGGTTTGTAATTTTTTGTTACTTTGTCAAAATTAATTCTCTAAAAAATCATAAAACATAAAGTATATATAGGGCATGATTCCATATTTAGTGTAATCAATCGGGGCAGATTATGGATTTGAATGATAACTCCAGGCTAATGAAAGCATCTCTTTTGGTAGGCGTGTTTATAGTCTTTTTAATGGCATTCTCAATAAGCGCAATGGCAGTGCCATTAGCAGGATCAAATGCAAATGCTGATGCTGTTCTTGCAAATGACACAGGGACATTTATAAATTACACATTAAACGCAACCAATGCCACTGCTAATGATGTTTTCTTTGTAAATGCCACAGGCGATTATTTCTATGTTGGAATGAATTATCTTTTTAATCAGATTAATTTCAGTGTTTCTACAGCAGGTGTGAATTGGACTCAGTCTCTAAAAACAACAAATCTTACATGGCAATATTCAAATGGCTCTGGTGCAACAGATTGGAAACCCCTTGGATTGGATACAGATACATGCGCTAATTTCACACAATTAGGAAACTGCACTGTTGCATGGGTAACACTGTCTGATATGGCAACACAGGCTATAAACGGCTCTACATATTATTGGATAAGGGTAAATGTCACAAATGGAAGTGCTGCATATTCAACTGTTCCTAGATTTGGCCAGATATCTTTGATAGAATGGAATGTTAATCTTACTGTAAGAAGCGAGCTAGGTGTTGGATTATCAGGATTAAATCTCAATAGTTTTGCAACAAATGGAACAGGCGGCGTGGTTGACCAGAGAACGATCAATGGTGCTAGCGGCATTTATCAGCTTGCATTAATGACAGGCGAGACACATGCTGTTACTGTGACAAAATCAGGCTATGTTAATGCAACTGTAAACACAGCAGTGCTTAATTCCTCTCTTTATCAGTTTGGAAATTCGCATAATATGAGTTTTGGATTAAAAGTCATACTTGCAGATGAATTAGGAACAAATGTGACAGGTGTTGGAGCTGCATTCAGAGGAACTTCTCCAAATACAACAGTAGTGACATCGCTTTATTTTGACGATACTTCTGGAACAGGAGGAGGGCTTAACATAAGCAAAGACGGCTATGTTCAGACAAATATTACAAACAGCGCATTGAGCAATATCACAACATCTGCTGCATCGCAGGTTGTGATAACACTTGGCAATTTCAGCATAAATAATAGTGTTGATATAAACAGAAACGCATCTATGAAAGGAATGGAATTTTCTCAAAAGGTAAATGCAACATCTGAATTAAATACAAATGTTGCAGGCGCTGCAGTGGCAATAGGAACATCAACCTGCACTTATTCTGCAGCAACATTGTTTTATTATTGCGCGATCAATGTCTCAGATGATGCTGTTGCAAATGATATCAATGTCACATTAAATGGCTATGTTGAAAGATTAGGAACATCTGGAGACAGGACTGCAAACACAAGTATACAATATGTAAATAATATGACAAATATCAGATACAGCAAGCAAGTGGCTGTTACAGATGAGCTTAGCAACAATGTTTCAGGAGCTATTGTAAAAGCAGCTAGTGGAGCAATAACATGCGCTGAAAATGGAACAGCTGGCAGGTATTTCTGCGTTGTTGAAACACAAAGCGATGGAGGAACAAATGATATTAATGCAACCAGGATAGGATTAGTGCACGGGACTTCTGACTCATTAGACAGGCAAAAGAATAATGTTTCTCAACATGTTATTAACATTAGTCTGAAATATACAATAAAAATTACAAATGCCACTAATGAGCTAGGAACTCAGCTTATGCCAATAGATGGCGCAGAGGTTATAATTGCAGCAGACAGCGGCAGTATAACATACAATAGTGGAAATGCATATATTAATGCGACTGCAGCTACAACTAATCTGACTGCATCAAAACCAGGATATGTTAATAAAACATCAAGCGCAAGTGTGTCAAACCTGACGCAGAATATCACAAATGTGAGTTCATTGTTGTATACAATTAAGTTGACTAATATAACAAATGAACTAGGAACTTATCTGCTTCCAATAGACGGCGCAGAGGTTATAATTGCAACAGACAATGGCAGTGTTACATACAATGGCAACAAAGCATATATCAATGCAACTGCAGCTACAACTAATCTGACTGCATCAAAAGCAGGATATGTTAATAAAACAGGAAGTGCAACTGTTTCAAATTCTGCTCAAAATCTTACAAATATCACTAATTTGTTATATACAATCAAAGTCACAAATGTTACAAATGAAATAGGAAGCCAGTTAACGCCAATGAATAGCACAGAGGTTATAATTACAGCATCAAACGGCTCTGTGACATATAGCAGTGGAATTGCATATATTAATGCTACTGCAAATGCAATAGTTACTGCTGCAAGAGTAGGATATGTAAATACAACAACAGGAACATTAGCTGTATCAAACAGTGCGCAGAATATTACAAATGTCACAAATCTGCTGTTTGGTATAAAGGTCACTAATGTGACAGATGAATTAGGAAATTACCTGCTTCCAATAGATGGCACAACAGTTATAATCACATCAGGCAGTGGCACGGTCTTCTATAATGACAATAAAGCATATATTACTGCGACTATGAATACCACTGTCACAGCTGCCAGGTCTGGACTGGTCAATAAAACAACTGCTACATTGGCTGTGTCAGATGGTGCTCAGAATGTGACAAATGCGACAAGTTTACTATATACAATCAAAGTAGAAAATCTAACAGATGAGCTTGGCAGTTATGTTACAATAGACGGCACACAGGTCAAGATTGTATCAACCAGCGGCAATACTACTTACAATGGAAACAAGGCATATATTAATGCAACTGCAAATGCAACTCTTACTGCATCAAGAAGTGGCTGGGTAAATAAAACAACAGGAACATTGACTGTATCAGATTCTGCGCAGAATATCACAAATGTGAGTTCAATGTTATTTGCAATCAAAGTCATAAACATGACTAATGAACTTGGCACTGTTCTTGGCGGCAATATAGATGGAACAAATGCAAAGATATCAACTGATTCAGGAACAGTGACATACAATGGCAACAAAGCATATATTAATGCAACTGCTGCTGCAACTAACCTGACTGGCTGGACAGCTGGTTATGTTAATAAAACAGGAAATGCTACTGTTTCTGCACTATCGCAAAATGTCACAAATATATCAAACATGGCATTTCTGGTAAAAGTGACAATCAGGGATGAATTAGGAGGGGGTTTAAATGGCGCTACTGTAACACTAGGAACATCTGATACAGAGATAACAGATCCTGTTGCTGTTGATGGAGGCTCTAATGACGGCGATGGCATTTCAGATGGAGTTGTATACTTTGCAAGAAACCCTGTTATAGCAGGCCAAAGGGTAAATATTTCAAATATTACAGTGACATTAAATGGTTATGTGTTCTGGGCAAATGCCAGTGAATTCAATCTTACTGCGCAGGAGTCAGCTGGTCAGATTACAAGAACATCTACAAATCAATTTACAATAAAGGTCACAAATGTTACAAATGAATTAGGCACACAGCTTATGCCAATGAATAGCACAGAGGTTATAATTGCAACAAACAGCGGCGGTGTAACATATAGTGGAGGAATTGCATACATTAATGCAACGTCTGCTTCAACAACTCTGACTGCATCAAGATCAGGATATGTTAATACAACAGCTACTGCAGCAGTATCGTCTACTGCGCAGAATATAACAAACATAACTAATGTGCTGTTCACTATCAAGGTCACAAATGTCACAAATGAATTAGGAACTTATCTGCTTCCAATAGACGGCGCAGAGGTCATAATCACATCAACAAGCGGCAGTGTTGCATACAGCGGCAACAAGGCATATATTAATGCAACTGCAAATGCAATTCTTACTGCTGCAAAGACAGGCTATGTAAACAAGACAACAGCTACATTGGCTGTGTCAAATTCTGCGCAAAATGCCACAAATGTAAGTTCATTATTGTTTGCAATAAAAGTCACAAATATTACTGATGAGCTTGGAAACAATCTTGGCGCAATGGATGGCACTGAGATAATAATTTCAACAACAACTGGAACAGTGGCATACAGCGGCGGGAATGCATATATTAATGCAACCTCTGGCGCAACATTGACTGCATCAAAAGCAGGATATGTAAACAGGACTGGTGTTGAATTGGCTGTGTCAAATTCTGCGCAGAATATCACAAATGTTACAGGATTGCGATTTACAATAAAAATAACCAATGCCACTGATGAATTAGGAAACCAGCTTGGCGACAAAAGTGCTGTTAATGTAAAAATTGCATCAAGTTCTGGAAATGTCACATACAGCAGTGGTGTTGCATATATCAATGCTCTAGCAAATGCAACAGTGACTGGTGCAAAGGATGGATATATTAATATGACTCCTGTTCAATTGGCTGTGTCAAATAGCGCGCAAAATATATCAAATGTCTCAAACATGCCATTCTCATTAAAGATAACATTAACAAATGAATTGGCAAAGAATATGTCAAGCACAACTGTAAATGTAACTGACAATGGCGGTGTATATTCATCACAGTCTCCGACAAATACAAGCATCAATATAACTCATACAATATCATACTTTGCATTGAATGCATCCCAGTATGATCTGGTTGTCTTGAAACTAAACCAATCAGGATATATAACACAGATTGACAACAGCAGTAATAATTATTATGGACTGAACACAAGCACACAAAGAGCATTGTCAAAAACACTGCAATATACTGTAAAGGTTGTTGTCAAGGATGAATTGAATAATCTAAGAAATGTGACAATAACAGAGATGACATCAAGCGCCAGTGTTGAACAGAATACATCTGCAACAGGTATGTATTTCATGGCAGTGCCTCATGGAACAGTGACAAACATCAATATTTCAAAACAAGGATTTGTCACAAGAAATATAAGCGATGGAACTGCCAATGAGACAAATGGAGCATCACAAGTGTATTATGAATTTAATTCAACACAAAATGGCATGCAGTTTGCATTCAAGGTATTAGGAGTTTATGATGAATTAGGCAATCAATGGACTGTTCTTAATGGACAGGCCGCAAACGGAACATTGATAGTACAGTCTGACATGACAGCTATAACAGATTATAACACAAGCAGTTCAAGCGCATGGATTGCTGCAAATGGCTCATTGATAAATGCAACTTTGCAGAGATGGGGATATGTCAACAACACAATTAGCAATATAGCATATGACAGCACTAGCCAGAAGACATTAATATTCAATGCAAGCGGAGCAAATTACAATGCAAGCAATGGAATGAAATATGTTGTCAAAATTATAGTAAAGAACGAGCTTGGAACAAACCTGACTGCAAATGTTAATATAACAAATATGTCTGCAACAGGATTGTCAACATTAACTCCAAATGCAACAACAGACACAACATATTATTTTGCATTGAATCAGTCGCAGTTTACAAACATCAATATCTCAACAAACAGCACTGGATATGTGACTGCTTCAGACACAAATAGCTCAAACAAATACCAGCTGCTTGAAATGCCTGGACAGTTGGCAATAACATACAATCTTTCATATACTGTCAAGATAAATGCAACAGACGAATTAGGAACAAGGTTTACGCTTAATTCAACAAATACAACAATAACAGGTCTGAATAACATAAGTGCTCATGTGTATAATGGAGGATTTGTATATATTCCTGCAAATCCAGCAACGCAATCCTTATTATATGTGTTCTTGCCTGGATTTATCAATGCAAGCACTGTTGCAAATATAACGCCAAGCGCCAGCATTCAGACACTTGTCAATTACACAGGCTCTGCTGCATCTGGACAAAATGGAAATGGCATAAGATATTCATTAAGGGTAAATGTCACTGCAGCAGGAGGAGGAGCTGAATTGTCAGGAGTAACATCTAACATAACATCAGGAAGCACTGTTGTCATGACAAATGCAACTGTTTCAAATGGCGGCAGTTATTATTATGCAATTAATACAGACAACTACAGCACACTCAATATATCTGTATCAAAATCAGGATATATTTCACTGGCTGCATTAAATCTTGGCATAAACAGGACAACACAGAGAGGAGCTATATTTGCATTATCATCTGATTTGGACACACCAGGACAGCCTGTTGCAACATCACCAGCAAACACATCTGTAATAACATCATCAACACCAATATTGCAATGGTCTGCTGCAACAGATGTAGGAAGCGGTGTGCAATATTATGAATTACAGGTCACAAATATCAGTGCATCTAATTTCACTACACTTGCAGTTAACCAGTCAACATTGACATCAACAGCATATATTGTTCCTGCAGGAACACTCACAAGCGGCCAGACATATTATTGGAGAGTCAGGGCAAGGGATGCTACAAATAATGCAGGATCATGGTCAGATGTTACACAGTTCATATACTTTGTAGGAAACTATACACAAGATTTCAGCACAACAGGATGGCATGTATTCCAATTCCTGCCAAAGACTGTTGTTGAGAACAATCTGACATCATTAGGAGGCAATTATAGTGTTACAAATGTGCTTAGCACAATTGCAAGCAAATATACAATAGTATATGATTACAATGATGCTACACAGAACTGGACATCTTATGTGCCTGGTGCTAGTGTGAATAGCCTGTCGCAGATGAATCAGACAAGCCCATGGTATGCTATTAACATGAATGCAACAGGAACGGTCAGGATACAATAATTGTTTTCTAAAAGAAAACAATTAAATACCCAGCAAGCTGGTTATGATATAAATAGGATATAAATAGCTAAAAATCCTTTCTGGATTTTTAGTCATTAATATAATTTGATTTTTATTTATAACTTTAGAATATTCTGAACAGGATAATAAGAATACAAATAATCAAATCCTTTCAGAATTATATTTGCCTAAAGATTTTGCTGGATGGGTATAATTATATGGTGTGAGCAATGGATATTAAGAAAGGTTCTTTTCTATCTCTTTTCTTTCAGAAAAGAGTTTTAATAGTGGTTTTCTTAGTTTTTGCGCTATCTGTTTCAGTTGTTTCTGCAGTAGGCACAGGAGATATTCCTGGAAGATGGGATGGCACTGTTACAATAGATGAATCTAATCTGACATCAACAGCAGTTGTAGATGCTTATCTAGATGGCACACTGGCATCAAGCGCAACTGTTGGCTCTGGATTTACATGCGAGATTGGAAATTGTTCTAATTATTATCTAATACATGTGGCTGGTTCAAATGGAACAAATGTCACATTCAAGGTAAATGGGGTTAATGTTTCCCAGTCTGCTCAGGCATGGTCTGCTTCAAGACATCCATTGAATCTTAATATGACTACACTGGCTGCTGGCAATGCTTGTTCATATAACAGGGGATGCAATTCAAGTTATTGTTCATCTGATTTTGATGGCGCAGGAGCATGGTGTGTTGCATCAACAAGCTGCGCTCATGACAGCACAACTTATACTAATACACAAACAGTTTGTTCATCTACAACAGTTTTGCAGACCTGTAGTTCTGGAACATGGTCAAGCACAACCTGCACTGGTTCTTGTTCAGCAGGAGCATGTGTTTCAACTGGCAGCAGCGGCACAAGCAGTGGTGGAGGCGCATCAAGTGTTGTATCTGAAACAAAGACAATTACACAGGCAACTGAAACAGCGCCTGCAACAGCTGTTATCAGCGAGGCAAATAGGGATGAACTAAAGATTCAAGAGGTCAGCATTGCAGTGACAACAACACAGACAAATGTGCAGGTTATTGTAAAAGAATCGTCAAAACCAGCAGGAGCTGCTGATCCTGTTACAACAACAAGCAGCGGCGCAGGAAATAATTATAAATATATTGATATTTCTTCAAATATACAGTCTTCAAATATAAAGAATGTAAAGATAAAGTTTGAAGTTGCTAAATCATGGATAACTGCAAATAACATTGACCAGAGCAAGATCTATCTGATGAGATATAGTGCAAATAGCCAGCAAGCTGGTTATAATAATGGATGGGCAAAACTAGGCACAACAAAGCTTTCTGAGAACTCAACACATGTATTCTATGAAGCAGAATCTCCTGGATTATCTACATTTGCAATAACAGGCGAGAAAGCAGCAACTGGAAAACTAGCATGCATATTTGACTGCTGCGCTGGCGAGGCAGATTATACTGACAAGGCATGCGGAACAGGTTATGAGTGCAAAGAGAGAAAGTGCGCTGCAATCTCATCAACAATTCCTCCAACCACAATACCCGAAACACCAACTCCGTCACAACAATCAGAATCACCGGTTATAGCACCAGAAGCACCTGCGCCAGTTGAGAAGCCATTGAAAATTCCAATGGAATATGTCTATGGAGTCATATTTATCATAATATTAGCAGTGCTTGCATGGTGGTATTATAAGCATCCTACAAAGAAGTAATTTCTGAAGAAATGATGTTCTTGTAATGGAAAGTATAATATTTCTTTCCTTGACAAGATAAATGACTTTCGAAGAAAGTCATTCTGTTCTGGAAGTTCAGGTTATATTACAAGACATAATTTTCTAGACTTAAATAGTAATTTGCTTTGCAAATCTTATAATACAAATAATAGGGTTATTCAAAGTCCTCAATATGCTTTGTACATATTCATAGTCAGCAAAGCTGACTTGAATATAGGTGAAGTTTCACTTCACCATATATAGGAGGGACAATGTATATTAGCCTAAATAGCAGTATTGTTTATTATTAATAATAAGGATTACGATATGTGATATTATGACAAAGAAAAAAGGAATGTCGTGGGCAGTAATTATTATACTTATTATGGGGTTTGGAGCAGGGTTTCTTGCAAATGACTATCTTAATAACAGGCTAAACATTTCTATTCCGATTGAAAAATCAATGCCAGTCAATGCTGGAAATTTTACAACCAGGTATGCTGAAATAAATGTAGTTGCTGTTACAGAGGATGGCAAAGGTCTGATAGGCAGAGCAAATATTGAGCTTGTTTCTGGAAAAGGCAGGATACTGGTCAATACAAATCCGTTTATTGAGGCTGATACACAGTTCTCAGCAGAAATGGCTGTGTCATATGCCATGAATTATACTAATATAGAGTTCAATGAATATGATACAATTGTTTCATTCAATATGTCTGGCACTGATTCAAGGGGACAGGTTGTTGGAGGTCCTTCTGCAGGTGCTGCGTTGACAATTGCTGCAATAGCTGTGCTGGAAAATAAAAGAGTAAGAAATGATGTTGCAGCCACAGGAACAATTGAGCCAGATGGTTATGTAGGTCATGTAGGCGGGGTGTTTGAAAAAGCTGCTGCATCAGGCGAGGCTGGAATGAAGATTTTTCTGGTGCCAGAAGGACAAGGAAAATTTGTATATTATGAAAAAAATGTCACAATAGAGCGAAGAGGACCTTTCCAGGTAAGAAGAGTGCAATATGTGCCAGTCAATGTTGATCTTAGCAATTATACAATGACAGAGTGGAACATGGCAACATATGAGATGACAAAGGTAGAGGATGCATTGGCATATGTGCTAGAATAGCCCTTTTTATTGTGACAATCTGTGAAAAAATGGCTGCCAAAAAAGATATGTTTCGTTTCACTCAAGCATATCTGCATA
>JACRMW010000075.1 GCA_016219465.1 Candidatus Aenigmatarchaeota archaeon
CTGTAAGAGAATGTGATATACAATCTACATATTGTGTTTGAAACAAACATGTGCCACAAGATATGGTGTTGAAAAGAATTAAATTTGCTATTGTATTACAGCCTGTCGAACATAGTTCGACCTGAAAATCTAAGTCAGTTATGCTGACTATAAATTTGTTGGACGACTATATAAGAAAGGGATTGGATGAGTTCATAATAATATACACTTTAGTGTGTATTTTCTTTAGGGCTCACTAAGACCTTTCTTTTTAAAAGAAAGGAATTAGTATCTGCAAAGAAGCAGAGCTTCTTTGAGATCTTCAGAGAATGAAATTCTCTGAGACGCCAAAAGATAGAATCTTTTGAACGTGTTAAAAACAGAGGGGTTTAAACATGACAACAGAGATTGTAATAAAAGAAAAGCTGAAACTGAGAAAGCCGATTCTCATAGAAGGCCTGCCAGGTGTTGGCAATGTTGGCAGGGTGTCAGCAGGTTATCTTGTGAACGAGCTTAAGATGAAGAAATTTGCAGAGCTGTATTCAACAGACTTTCTCCCATTGGTGATATTGCATGAAAGCCTGACGCACATGCTAAAATGCGAATTCTATTATTATAGAGGAAAAGACAATGATTTTATTGTGCTTACAGGAGATACCCAGAGCGCAAATTCAAGAGGCCATTATGATCTTTGCAAAACTGTGCTGGAGTTTGCAAAATCCATAGGAGTGTCAGCTATTATAACACTTGGCGGATTTGTAGAAGGAAAGATGGTTGAAAAGCCAAAAGTAATAGGAGCAGTGAACAAGATAGCTCTTATACCAAAATATGAAAAATATGAGATTGATTTCAAGGATCATTCAGTAGGGACTATATTGGGAACAACTGGATTGCTTGTTGGCCTGGCAGAAAGATATGATATTGATGCACTGTGTTTAATGGGTCAGACAATGGGATATCCAATGATAACAGACCCCAAAGCAGCAGACAGTGTTCTTCATATACTCAAGAACATGTTCAGCCTTGATATTGACCTGACAAAAATACATAAGATAGTGGATGAAATGGAGGAAAAACTCAAAAAAACTCAGGAAGCCTATGACAAGATGGCCAAGGATGCAAAAACCAATGATGATGTAAAATACATAGGCTAAAACAAACCAAATTTATTTGGTTTGTTTTTGTCTGGCAACTCTAAGTATTTAAGCATTATGTATATATATAAAAGACAGTGTAATATATTCCTCCACATAAATAATCCGGCAAAGATATGCGGAGGAATACATGGTGAAGCGCAGCTTCACCTGTACAGGTGGAACTCTATTCCACCATGTATAATGAGTTCAACAAAGATATTATTCAAAGACTTTATTGGACGAGTATATTCTGGTGACCCTATGAGGTATACAAGATTTGAAAAAACGCGCATAATTTCTGCAAGAACCCTGCAAATTGTAATGGGAGCGCCAATTCTTATAAAAACAGACAGCATGACTCCTCTGGAAGTTGCAAAAGCAGAATTTGAACAAGATGTCCTGCCAATAACAGTAAGAAGACCTGAGATTGGTTGATTAGTAGCTTCTCATTTTAGCTGATAAACAGCTTTTTATAGATTTCTCTCAGAATCTTTCTATGCGAGCAGTGGATGTATTGAATAGAGTGAATACGTTAGAAGAAATTCTTTGGAGTGCTGAATATAGAGCATCTCTGGTCATGTTGTATAATTTCTTCATAAAAACTACAGGTTTTATAACATCACAGCCAGAATATGTAAAAGCAGAAGCGCAGTTTTCACAATACATGAATGAAGCACGAGAGTTAGCTGAATCAATGAGACCAACACCTGTTTATGCAACAGATGCTCTGTTAAATATCAAATGCGATAATCCTCTAGAATTGCTAAGACAATATGCTGGAAATTCAAATAGTATGCTGATTGTAGCTGATTGTAGAGATGTACATATTCTAGAACAAGAATATTCTCCTGAAAAAGAATACAAAATAGATATCTGGACCAGGTATCTTTTCAATGATAAGGGAGCGCAGTTTGTTGTACCGTGTGGAATTAATGGATTGATTGTAAGAGCATTCTATTTTGCAAATAGCGATTGTTATGATTATTCACATGAACAAAGAGATTATATGCTAGAGATTTTCAAGAATTTCCTGCAAAGAGAAAAAATGCAATTTAGTATCACAAAATATCCTAGCTATACCTATGAAAAAGGTCAGAAAAGACAGGCTCAGAGAACTTTAATTGCAACGTTAAAAGAAGTTAATAGGGCAAAGATGATAAAAGAAATACAAACAGAGCAACAATGATTTATACCCTGATTTCTAAATATATTTATGTTAGTGGAAAATATTAGCATTAGTATAATAAAGGACTCTGTTGGCAAGAAAACAGCAGAAGCTTCTATAAATGGCTTTAGCGCGTCCTATCCAGAAGGAACCAGCACTGGTCAACATGAATTAATTCCATTGGAGCCGGAAAAAGCAATTTCTAGGTTCAGAACGATTGAAAAACAATTTATAGGAGAATTTGATCAGAAATCCTTTGACACGCTTCTCATGAAAAATATTAAAAAACTAGGAACAGGCCTGACAACGCCATTGTCAATGGCATTTTTTTCAGCAAACTATAAACAAATAAACAGATTTCCAAACCTGCTCGCAAATGTATTTGGAGGAGGCAGCCATGCTAGTTCTGCTATAAATATTCAGGAAATATTAGTGATTCCAAGAGAAAAAGCAATTCCATTGGCAGTAAACAGAATAAAGAAAATATGGAAAGAGACTTGCCAAAATATTCCAAGAAATATCCCAAAAAAACTCACATTGGAAAATGCATGGACAGCAAATATATCAAACACCCATGCGCTTGAAATAGTTGCAGATATTGCTGAAAAAAACAATGCAAGAATAGGCCTTGACATAGCAGCATCGCAATTATATCATAATGGAAAGTACAAATGGCAGGGAATGCGCCTGGATAGAAAAGAATTCCTGCAGGAAATGCTTGATATAATAAACAGCTATGATATTTTCTACATAGAAGACCCTGTTCATGAAAAAGACCCAAAAGCATATGCTTATCTGAAAAACAGGACAAATGCCCTGATATGCGGCGATGACCTGATTGCAACAAATCTGGCAAGGCTGAAAAAATATAAAGATTGCATAAACAGCGTGATAGTCAAGCCAAACCAGGCAGGAATAATAACAGGATGTATGGATGTCATAGAATACTCAAGCAAGCGCAGAATCATGCCAGTAGTATCACACAGGTCAAGATCAACCATGAATACAGTTATATCAAAACTTGCAACCCATGCACCATTGGCAAAGCTAGGCGCAGCAGGTTATGGGTTGTATAGATTAGAGGCGCTTGTAAAAATGTGGAAGTCTTGCAAACGCCCTAAGATGGCAAAAATAAAATTATAATACAGCTAATTTTCTGACAATGTCTCTCATAAGAACAGGATATTCTAAGACAATCCTTGATGCGTTTTCATGTATAGGATCTCTATACTCAGTTGTTTTTAATACAAAAAGAAAATAGTCCAAAGATTCTGGATGTTTTTCTCTAATATATTCTAATCCTACAAATGTTGCAACAGCTTCATCGATAACACTTGCACGTTGATATTCTTCAACACCTTTCATTTCAAACACGTTTGTAAATATCTCCAAATCTGGGTCATGAAGTACACCATGTGTAATTTCATGAACTATAATAGAATCATCGGGAATATTAGGAAATCTAATATTAGCATATAAAGATGACCAAAATCTTATGCTAGGAACATGGGCATATCCACTTTCATCTGCTCTTAATTGCTCAAGACCTATAAGTTTTTCCCAATTAAGTAATTTTCTCTCAGTATATGATATGTTTCCAAAGGAATTGAGAGTATTGTGAAATGGCATAAATCTAGCATCAGTGCCAACACCATTTATAGCTGCTTTATCCCATTTTTTTGAATCAAATCCACGAACATAGATTCCATTATGCTGTTTATAACCTGCAAGAGGCCTGTTTGAATAGACATATATTGTATCTCTTTCACAATCTGTAAAAATGGCAGAACAATCTCTTCCAAAAATAGCTTTCACATATTCAATGCCACTATTCATCTGATCTACACGTAAGATATTCATAATGTAACTATTAAGTAGTATTCATTTAAAGCTATCAACCTAGTAATTCATCGAACAGAATAGAGAATTTCAATTGCAAATAACAATATAAAGATTAAAAGGTTTCTAAAGAATACTCTCTAATCAGAAAGAAAAGGGATTGATCTATGAGCAAAGAAGACACAAAAAACATACCAAGAGAAAAGTATTTGCTGGCAGGAGCCCATATTGGCTCAACATTCAAGAACAAGAGCATGGAAAGATTTATCTATAAAACAAGGTCAGATGGCCTGGCTGTCCTGAATATAGGAGAGCTTGATAAAAGACTGGTTATTGCTGCAAATATGATGAATAATGCAAAGCGCGTCCTGGTTGTGTGCAGAAAGGAAATCGGACAGTCTTCTGCTGAGAAGTTCTGCGAATTAACAGGCTATAGATGCTTTGCAGGAAGGTTTATGCCAGGAACAATGACAAATCCATCATATAAAAATTTCTATGAGCCAGACCTGATTGTTGTAATAGATCCAATCACAGACAGGCAGGCTATCAGAGAGGCTGTCAAGATGAGAATACCTATTATATCAATATGCGATACTGTTCACAACACATCATATATAGATCTTATTCTTCCATGCAACAATAAAGGAAAGAAATCCATATCACTGGTTTTATGGGGATTAGCAAAACTTATCAAGGAAATGAAAGGAGAAGAAGTCGCATTCTCACTAGAAGACTTTGGCTGGGAAAAAACAGACAAAGAAAAGCTGCAATTGCCGCAGTTGCCAGATCTTCAGATATATAGTGAACCAAGTAAATAATCAGTATTTATAACTTGGTTCACTCACACAGAAAGCAGAGCTTTCTGGTGCACCAAACAACGCATGTTGTTTGAGTGTATAGCAAACAACAAAGTATTATACATGGTGAACCAAAGGTTCACCTGTACAGGTTGAGCTACGCTCAACCATGTATCTTGATTTATTTGTTGTTTAGCTATAAAGTCAACCCCATGCTCTTTATTCAGTTTGCTTTAAAGCCTTAGATTTCATTCTAATTTCTATGCCAGCGATTGAAAGACCTATTGAAAAACATATCAGAAATGGGATTGTAATACTGGACAAATGGCCAGGACCAACATCACATGATGTAACAACATTTATTGGCAAGAAGCTTGGCTTAAAAACAGCGCATTCAGGCACACTTGATCCCGCAGTCTCAGGAGTCTTGCTCATAACACTTGAAAATGCATGCAAGCTTATCTCAGTTCTTCAGCGCGTTGACAAAGAATATGTTGGCGTGATACACCTTCATAAAGATGTTGATGAGCCTGCCATGAAACAGGCAATCAGCAGATTAATCGGCAATATAAAGCAAACACCGCCAAGAAAATCAGCAGTATCAAGAAAGCCAAGAAAAAGAAAGATATATGATATTAAAATATTAGATAATGATGGAAGAAACTACTGTCTCTATGTAAGATGTGAAGCAGGAACATACATAAGAGTGCTCTTTCATCAGATTGGCCAGGCTCTTGGAACAGGTGCTCATATGAAAGAGCTTAGAAGGATACGCTCAGGCGGATTTCCAGAATCCAGGGCAACAACAGCCCAGGAGCTGATAGATGCTTATTGTACATGGAAGAACAGTGGAGAGGAAACAGAATTAAGAAAGATAATAATTCCATTAGAGGAGTCTATAAGACATTTGAAGAAAATAATCGTAAAAGACACTGCCCTGGATTCAATACTGCATGGTTCGCCATTATACAGCACAGGAGTCTGTGAAATGGATAAAACAATAAGAAAAGACGATATCGTTGCCCTGTTCTCGCAAAAAGATGAATTAGTTGCAGTCGGCTTGGCAGACAAGCCAATTGAAAAGAAATCACGATTAGTCAGGATAAAGCGGGTTATTATGGAGACTGTTCAGAAAGCTTCTTGAACAATTTTTCATATTCAGGAACAGGATACTGTCAACTATTAGTCATCTCTCTTTGCAGCAAATCTAATCAAACTCAATAATTTCCTGCTTTTTAATTTCAAATCAATGTCTGCGGCTTCAGCAGGTGTTTTTCCTTTTAATCCATGCTCGTTTCCAACACGAATGTATTTTTCATCCATATGTATTCTTCCTTTGATAGTTGGATTTGCTTGAGAATTTGCCTGATTA
>JACRMW010000090.1 GCA_016219465.1 Candidatus Aenigmatarchaeota archaeon
AAACCCACATAATCATGCATGGTGAACTCATAGAGTTCACCTGCACAGCAAAGACTTCTCAAGTCTTTGCGTGCAGAAGGAATTGCAATTCCTTCTTGCACAGGTTGAGCATAGCTCAACCATGTGTCCGGAATCTTTTGTTGGTTTGCTATAAGAATATATCTTGGGTCATATAAAAACATTCCTGCGCCAGAATCCTGATTTTTTACACTATTTCATTGGCATTTTTGCAGGATGCGCTGATTTTGTCGGTTTTTTGCATTCTGGACAGATCTCTGATATAGAATAGTGGTTGTTTGGGCATTTTCTTAATAACATTGTTTGGATCACTTGTCTTCTATCATTTCATATCTTCCTTCTATTGAAGAGGTTATTTTCTGGATCTTTGATTCAAACTCCCTCATGCCTTTTTTTGGCGTTTTTGTTGAGTATTTCACAAGATATTCTGGCGCTGTGATATAGGTTATGCTCAATCCTGACTTTTCTGCTTTTTTCAGAGCATCCTTTATTTTCTTTATTCCGTCTGGTTCTGTTGTCCTAATGAACAGCCTTGCTTTTAATTCAAACTCTTTCTGCGCTATGTTCTTTTTTGCAACTTCTGTTATGACATTGATCCATTCATCTGGCATGTGTTTCCTTAATTGCTCTGGCTTTTCAACAGAAAGCTTGAATACAATGTAAATTGAGCCAAATTTTTCTATTATCATGTTTCCTATCTCATTCATGGCTTTTTCAGCTGAATATCCCAATAACTGGCCTGCCATCTCAAGGAGCTTTTCTGCTCTTTGCTCAAGCCTGTAATTCTTTATTTTGCTGTTTTTTTCCTGGGAACTAACCCTTTTCATTGAGAGCAGTACCTCTCTGTCGTTATTCAAGACTTTTGCAACTATCTCCTGCCCAATTTTGACAAAGTGTCTTATATCTTTTATCCAGCCGCTGCTAACCTCGCTGATATGTATCATTCCTTCTGCATCATATTCCTTCAGCTTTACAAACACAGAATTAGGATTGACTTTTTCAACTGTTGCTATTACAAGCTCTCTTGGATTTGGACGTCCTTTCTTTATCATAACTGCACCATATTCATAATATCTTTAGAAATATAAAAGAAAAGAATTAGCCAAGATATTCCAATACCTTTGCTTTCAGCATTACTTTTCCGCCAGTTGGCTCTGCCAGCACCTCATTGCATACAAGGCATTTCACAACCGTAGTGGCTTTTGTGAATATCACCTGCTCATTCTTGCATTTTTCGCACTTGACCTGCGCAAATTTATTCTTGTCATTCTTTTTCATTCTTAACCCCTCGTATTGTTTTTACTATAATATGAATCTGATTCTTTTAAGATTTAAATAGATAGCAAATAATTCAAGAAAGTGGAATTGTTATATAGTGAAGCAAGTAAATAATCAGATATGATATAATAATACTTGCTTCACATACAAGCAGAAGCTTTGCTTCTGCTGTACAAGAAGGAATTTGCAATTCCTTCTGTACGCAAAGACTTGAGAAGTCTTTGCTGTACAGGTTGAATTTTGTTCAACCATGTATAGCAAACATGAGTGATAAAATATGAAGTTCTCTGAACTTCATTAGCACCAATGAAGAAAATAAGAAAGTTCAGAAGAACTTCTTTTCAAAACAGAAGTTTATGAGGTGTTTTAAAAATGAACGAGAAAGAAGTGCTAGATCTAATAGAGATTGCGCGTGAAACCGGCAAGATCAGAAAAGGCATAAACGAGACCACGAAGGCTGTAGAAAGAGGCCAGGCAAAAATTGTTGCTGTGGCTGGAGACATTGACCCTCCTGAGATTGCTATGCACATACCTGCATTATGCGAAGAAAAGAAGATTGAGTTCTGCAAGATATCAAGCAAGTCTGAGCTTGGCAGGGCAGCAGGAATAAGTGTTGGCACATCAGCAGTCGCTGTATTGGATCTTGGTGAAGGTAAAAAGAAATAAATTTTTATTTTATTTATTTCATAAACAAATATATCATGAGGGGTTAGACCCCATAAATATTAATAAGATTTTTAAAAACTTACTTGCATTTCTAAAAGAAATGCTCGTAATTATTAAAAACAATCTAAATATAATAAGGTTTTTAATATGGCAGATGATGCTGTACCAGCAGAAGTAATTGATTTATTGCAAAGATCAGGAGCAAAAGGAGTGCTTAAAGTGAAATGCAAGGTAGTTGAAGGAAAGGACACTGGAAAAATACTTGTCAGGAATGTAATCGGGCCTATAAAACTAGGGGATTTTATCATGCTCAAGGAAACTGAGATAGAAGGCGCTGGCGGAGGAAGAAGACGATAAACAAATGAAACTAGCGAGCAAGAATTTCTGAAAGAAATTCGTAAGCGAGCGTGTTGAATGTGTTAGAATATTATCACTATGGTGACATAATATGGCAAAATGCAGTTTTTGCAGCAAGGAATTGGAGAGAGGAACTGGAAAAATAGTCGTGAGAACAGATGGAAAGATATTGTATTTTGATTCCAGAAAATGCGAGAAAAATCTTCTAAAACTAGGAAGGGATCCAAATAATTACAAGTGGTCTAAAGGGGAATAAATCATAAATTCCTGTTAGTTGATTACAAAAATGTCAGGAATATCCAATATACTGCAATGTTTATAATTGTTAACGGTATGCCTATTTTTGCAAATTCTTTTAGTGCCAGAGTCTGGCCTTGTTTTTCTGCATTCTGAATTATAATCACATTGCTGGCTGCTCCAAGTATAAGAAAATTGCCTGCAATTGTGCTTCCTGCTGCCAATGCCATAAGTTCTCTTGTTCCTGCGCCTGCATGCAAAAGCATTGGAAGATATAATGCCACTAATGGCACATTTGATATTGCCTGGCTAAGCAGAACAGCTATTATCAATATCACTGCTATTGATGTTATCTGCAGATTTGCAGCAGCAAGAATCTCCTGAAAAAATCCAGACTGCCATACAGCTGCCATAAGCACAAACATGGATGCAAAAAAGACCAGTATGCTCCAGTCAATTGTTTTTAAAACAGATATTCTCTTTTTGCTAAACAAAAGAATTGGCAGCGCCACTATTATAGCAATATATGTCATGGAAAAATCAAAAATTGGAAGAAATATTGTAATTATTATTTTTGTACAAATCAATCCGACTAATAAAAATAAAGAGTATCGTGATATCCTTGAAAGCTCCGGGTCTTCTATTTTTTCTTCAAATGCATGGGAAAGTTTTCTGCCAAATTCTTTTTTGAAGAAGAACTTTAGAACAAAATATGTTATTAGAAGATTTATTGTTGTTGGAATAAATAGATATTTTAGAAAATCAATAAATGATGCATGGCCTGTAGTTGATATTAGGAAATTCTGCGGATTTCCAATAGGACTCATTACTCCTCCGATTGTTATTGAAAATGCCAGCGCAAACATCAGAAGTCTTGGCGATATGTTCTGTTCCTTCGCCAAAAGAAGAATTGCCGGCGTTCCTATTATTGCCAGTGTATCGTTCATTAGTATTGCTGATGCAAATCCAATGCCAAACAATATTATCAATACCAGATGGTCTGTTGATTTTGCGCTTTTGAACAATTTTCTAGAAACATGAGACAGATAACCGCTTTCAACCAGCGCTCTTCCAAGAACAAACATTCCAAACAAGAATATCATTACATCAATATTGACTGCTTTCAACGCATCTATTGGCGCTATCTGCATTGTCAAAAGAACTGCAACTGCTCCTGCTAGCATAATATGCCATATCTGCAATCTCATGTTTCCGATTTGTCTGACTGCAATGAATACAAATACAACTGCTAGAATTATTATTGGTATAATTGACATGATATTGTTTTGCTAATAAACTTCATAAATACTATTTCTTCAGAACTATCTTTATTGCGTCGTATTTTGGTTTAGCGATTTTTCTTGCTTCAGGAAGTGTTAGTTTATTCCAGTCTCTCTTATATTTATCAATCAATACGTTTCTTCCATTTTCAATTGAAAGCTTATCTAATCCATATACCCAGTGCGCAAATGGCATAGAATTATCAAAATGTGATAGACTGTCTGCATTGTGAAGGATAATTGCTTCTTTTGATTCTGGAGGATAGTTTTTGTCTGATGAATGAGTAAGAATACAGTGTTTTACCTGTTTTATTTTATCCTCAGGATATCCAAATTTCATTAATATTTTCTCAGCTTCTTTGGCTCCATTGACATGATGTAACTTTCTATTGCCTTTTATTTTTTGAATATCATGCAACCAGGCAGATACCTCAAGAATTTCTTCGTCTGCATTCATCTTTTTGGCAAATAGCTTGGAATATTTGACAACAGACTCTATGTGTAATCTCCACCATCTGTGTTCTGGGTCTCCACACAATTTAATAACCATTGGTTTTATTTTTTCGATGATCATGTCTCATAACCTAATTATAGCAAACCCACAAAAGATTCTGGACATGTTTACTGAAACACCGAAAAGCTAATTTCCTCACAAATCAATTCAAATCATGGAAAAACTCAAGTTAAGCGGAAATCACACACAGGAAGATTTTCTACTGTTTTACAAAAA
>JACRMW010000086.1 GCA_016219465.1 Candidatus Aenigmatarchaeota archaeon
ATTCAATCATGTATAGCAACCAATGAAATATTATATGTAGTATATATGGTGAAGCATAGCTTCACCTATACAGGTGGAACTATGTTCCACCATGTACCTGATTATTTCATTGGCTTGCTATAATTGGAAGGAAATAATAAAGATGTATGTCAAAAAAAATCTTCTACAGCCTTTAAATTCTTAGTTCTTGAATTATTAAGATGAACGAAGAAACAAAAGACAAGATTAATGAATTAAAAAAGAAGGGCTGGCTAGATGTATGGTTTGCCTTTGATGTTCTTGGCGTAAACCAGGAAATTGTGGAACAGTCTCTTGGAAATCATATTTCAAAATTGGAAAAGCTCTCTGTTGTCTTCATTTACAACAAAGAATTTAAGACAGCTGAGAAAGTAGAGACCCCTCCAAAAGGAGTTGAAGAAGCATGGTCAAAGGTCATTGAACTGAAGCTTTTTATAAAATCATTCACAGACCTGATAAACATAATCTACCTATACGGCCCTTCTGCAATAGAGATTCTCAGCCCAAATTCAAAAGAGCTAAAACTGGAGGAATTGCAGGACATTGCAAACACAATGGCAGGACTTATGCACCAGTTTGCAGCAGCAGGCGCAGGCGGTATTGTAATAACGCCTAAATAAAAATAACTGTCTTCTGACAGATATCATTTAAACAAACTATTTGATAAGAGACCTAATAAAACCTGTTATTCATCTGGATAACATCATACTATCTAAAAAAATAACTGAATTTTCAAAACAAATAGAAAAGTTTTCAAAAACAATCATTCTTTTTGGATCTGCAAATAAAAATAACATGAAACCAACCAGTGATATTGATATCGCTGTCATCTCTGATAAGAATATAGAAAGTCATGTTGACAAAATAAAAACCTCTTTTCTCAAGAAAGATAGTGTTATATTTTCAGTGCATATATACAGGACAAGAGATTTTAAGAAAAACTATGAAACAAATGATCCCCTTGTAAAAGACATAGCAAATGGAAAGATATTATATGGAAATATAGATGATATTATATGAAAGATTACCCAAAAGAATATGCACAGGACTTTATAAAAAAAATCAGGAAAATTCATTGATATAGCAAGAATATTCTATGAGAAATATCCAGAAGAAGCGGCATTCAATGCAATACAATCTATTATAAATTCAAATGATTCTTTCACGATTCTTGTATTGAATAAAAGAGCATCAAAAGATCATAGAGAAGCAATTGTGACAAAATGAGACAGGCAGCTATTCGTGTTCTTATAGCAAAACAAGTATAAAGTGGTATTATAGAAAATTTGCAGAGAAAATTTTCACTAGAGACTACACTTTATCTACAAAAACAAAATTGAATTCAAAATAAGAGAAATTGTATTACGACTCGCTTGCGAGCTATTTAGCAAAATCTAAACCAGCCACTTGTTCTTGAAAACAAGCTTCTTGTCAGTATAGATCCTTCCACCCCTGCTTAAGTCTTTTACAATATCCCAGTGCAGCGCAGACTTGTTTGGCTCTCCGCATTCTTTGTAAGCCATGCCAAATGCAAGGTGTATTGTGTTGCAGATCTTCTCGTCAAACAAAAGATTCTTTGTAAATTTAGTGACTTTAGGATTCATTCCTATTCCAAGCTCGCCAATATATCTGCTTCCTTTGTCAGTATCAAGCATGGTATTGAGGAATTTCTCATTTTTCTCAGCAGTCGCCTTTATGCATTTTCCTTTCTTGAATTCTGCAAATATGTTCTGAACCTCAACACCAGAGCGAATAGCAGGATAGGTAAATCTTATATGGCCTTCTACTTCAAACTTTTCAGGCGCCCCAAACACCTCTCCTCCTGGCATGTTCTCCTTTCCATCATCAACAATAAATGATTTTCTAAACGGCTTTATCCTAAGATCAGTATCGCTGCCAATTATATGAATTTCTTTTGCATTATTCATTGCGTTTTGCACTTTCTTCATTCTTGCAAGCAATTTATTCCAGTCTTGTAAACAGGCACCATAGAGAAAATCCTCATATTCCTCCAGGCTCATCTCAGCATCCTGCGCAAGGGCATTTGTAGGAAAGTCCATAGAACATCTATGTATTTTTGGTTTGCCATTTGCAACATAGTCTCCTATTTTCCTGGCAGCCTTTCCTCTCAATGCTATTTTCTTCGGGTCTATGTTGGAAAGTTCTCTTGTATTATAATCAGCGCCAATGCCAATATACTTATCCATCTTCTTTATTGTTGCAAATGTGACAGAAGGAAATGCTTTCAATTGAGCATCGGTAGCGTGCTTGAAATAAATATAACTTGCTCCTTGAAATCCAAGATTTACAAAAGGAAAAGCGCCTTTCAACAATACCTGTTTATACACCTCTCTGACCAGAGGAACCGCCTCTGTTCCAGAAGATATCATGACATTTTCTCCTTTCCTAACAAACACTGAATGTTCAACCACAAGTTTAGCTAATTTTATTATTCGTTCATCTGTCATTTTTAAAACCTTATTATATTCAAATGGTTTTTGAAATAAAATGGAATGAAATTCCATTTCTTAATTTTAAAGACCTCTGGTCTGTGGAATTAAATAAACCCCTATTCCATTTTCAATAATTATCCTATTAGAAATATATCTTAGCCCAATTTAAAGATTTTTTATGTTGACTATAGCAAAACCAGAAACATGTGCTGTTTATTTTCTGGTTTTGCTATAGCTATTATCCCTTTGCCCCAAACACAGCATTTGTGATATTTTTCAGTCCAGCATCAAACTGTGGAACAATTCCAGACATTATTGTCAGCGCAACAACCAGCAATATCACTGTTATTATCACTGCCAATAATATTGAGGTAACCTGCACCATAAATATCATAACCAGCTTCTGGGTATTCTGACTATCCTGCAAAGCAGGATAGGTATTTCCACAACTAGCTTGCTGGGTATTTATTAATTTCTCTGACAACTATAAATAGAGGACTTTGAATAACATGTATTCTAGTCAAAGTCCTTATTGAGAACTTTCACAAATTACAGGGTTATAGTGGACCAACAAAAGAATACAAACAGAAGCTTTGCTTCTGTTGTACAGGAGGAAATATATTTTCCTCCTTGTACCGATACATGGTAAAGCAAGCTTTACCTGTACAGATTGAATTATGTTCAATTCTGTATAGCA
>JACRMW010000084.1 GCA_016219465.1 Candidatus Aenigmatarchaeota archaeon
ATTTCTGCATTCAGAAAACTTTGTTTTCTGAATGCAGCAAAACCAGAAACATGTAACATAGCTATAATCAGTTGCAAACTGACGTTTCTTTTTTAAAGAAAAGGATTGGGATGCAGGGAGAGAGACTCGAACTCTCGAAGGCACTAAGCCACAGGATTTCTTTTTTTCATAGCGCATTTGACATGCGCTCAACACTTAAGATAAACTTAAGTCCTGCTCCTTTGACCACTCGGAAATCCCTGCAATTGTAATCATATTTATAGCTAGCCAACTTAATATTCAAGACATGATATACAAGTTGGCTGCTATACACTCAAACAACATGCGTTGTGTGGTGCACCAGAAAGCTCTGCTGTCTGTGTGAGTGAACCAAGTTATAATACCTGATTATCTGGTGGAGCTTGGTTCAACCATGTATAGCAAACAACAAATATAATAGAGGACTTTGAATAACCCCATTATTTACACAATATATTCAAATCCTCAATCAGAATTTTGAATTGTCAGTGGGTTATTCAAAACTCTCAATAGAGGACTTTGAATAACATGTGTTTTGATCAAAGTCCTTATTGAGAACTTTCATAGATTATAGGGTTAATCAAAGTTCTCAATACTGAATACTTTGTTGTATTGCTATAAATCTGTTTTAAATATATTCAAATTATGAGAATTAGAAAGGAATGTGATATTTCATGAAAAGAGGAACAACAGATCCTGGTGTCAAGGAGATCATTATAAGTTTAAAGAAGTCAAAAAGCTATACTGACTTGGTCAGACTGTTAGAAAGACCAAGAAGAAAAAGGCCTTCTATTAATCTCAAGGATATTGAAAAATCGGGCAAACACAAAGTGGCTGCTGTTGAAGTGCTTGGAATAGGCGAGGTAAGCAGGCCATTTATTGTATATGCATTGAGGTATTCAGGATCTGCAAAAGAAAAGATTGAGAAAGCAGGAGGAAAAGCACTGTCATTAAATGATCTGCTAAGAAACAAAGACGAGGCAGTGTTAATCTAAGGGGATATTATGATTATTGACGCTAAAAACGCAGTAGCAGGACGGCTTGCAAGCGCTGTTGTCAAAAAGCTTTTACTTGGAGAAAAAATTGTTATAATAAATGCTGAACAGGCTATCATGACAGGAAACCCTGCTGATATAAGAAATAAATACATTGCACAGAAAAGAAGAGGAAGCCCTTTTCACGGGCCGTTTTTTCCAAAGAAACCAGAGCATATATTAAGGAGAATCATACGAGGTATGCTTCCTTATAAGAAGCCAAAAGGCAGGAATGCAATGAGAAGACTGAAAGTGTATTATGGATTTCCAAAGAATCTTGAAGCGCGGCATGTCGTGGTTGCTGAACAGTCTATTAGAGAGATAAGATCAAGATATATGACAATAGGAGAGCTGGCAAAATCACTTGGCTGGAATCAGTCTGTGTGATTTCAAGAATGTATTTTAGTTAAAGTCCACGATAGAGGACTTTGAATATCATATGTTTTTAGTCAAAGTCCTTATTGAGAACTTTCACATGGTGTACACAAAGACCTTTAGTCTTTGTGTACAGCGTGTAAAAAGACTTCAGGTATTCTGAAGTCTTTTTACAAATTGTAGGGGTAATCAAAGTTCTCAATATTGAAAATAAGGGATTTAGTATGGCAAAGAAGGGTTTGTTGCAGACAAGAGGAACGAGGAAGAAGGCAATAGCTATAGCATCTATCAAGAAAGGCACTGGAAAAATCAGAATTAATTCAAGAATGCTCGATACAATTGAACCAAGATATGTCAGAATGAGAATAAAAGAGCCTGTTATAATCGCAGAACATTTTCAGAAAGACATAACAAATGATATTGACATGGATATTAATGTAAAAGGAGGTGGAGTATGGGGGCAGGCAGATGCATCTCGAACTGCAATAGCCAATGGCATTGTGGAATTCACAAAAGCAAAAGGATTGAAAGAGGTTTTTCTTGATTATGACAGGACTATGATTATTCCAGATGCAAGAAGAACAGAGCCTCACAAACCATCCCGTTCGTCAGCAGGCCCGAGAAGAGGAAAACAGCAATCAAAAAGATAAAACCTTATTCTTACACACAAACAATTCGACAGAGATTTCTATTTACATTGTTTTTCCAAGACTGAGTAGTTTTTTAGAAAAGTTTTTATATACTACCTAATGCATATATAGATTAGTAGAAATTGTGTGGTTCGAACAAAACGACCTTGCTTTGCAAGCTCGCTATAACACAGAATTCGCTTTAGCGAATTGCTATACTTTATTTACAAGAACAAAATGACTTTCTTCGAAAGTCATTTATCTTGTCAAGGAAAGAAATATTATACTTTCCATTACAATAAAAAAGGTATAATGATGAAAAACTTACAAATCGCAGAAAGGACGCATGAAGCAAATATTTCGCGCCTTGTCAAGGAATTCGGGCCAAGAAAGGAAAGAATGATTAGAGAATTCTATAATTCAAAACGCGTAATGGTTGAAGGAAGCACATCAATCAATGATTTCTCAGCGATTATGACATATAGAAAAGTCAGGGAAAAACTGATGGGATAAGTGTTCTATAGAATCTATAGGGTGTTTTGCTGGCATCATGGCATGTCAATCCATACCGGCCGCAAGAAATAGGCATTTAAAGTTTTGTTCTCACTAGTTGTTCTATTAACCTAATGGTATAATTCTTATATATACCTATCGGTGATTACAAATGTTAGGATTTGGAAATGGTATGAGGTTCACTAAAAGAGATATTAAAGGATATGAGTTGAGTGCATCCTCGCTTAGAATAAATTTAGGGAATATTTTGATACATTGAAAGACCCTAGTTATATTCTGAGTGGCGCAAACAAAATACTATACGAACAGAACAAACCAAGGGAATATCCTATCCATGGAACAGCTTTTTTAGGGCTTTTCTTTAATGATGGAAAGGTGGTCTATTCTAATGCTGGACACGAGATTCCGTTTTTGATTAGTTCTGATAAAGGCGTAGCTGCTCTTTCAGCGTCGCCTCAGATTGCATTAGGTATTATAGTAGATCCTTATTATAAATCATATGAAACACAACTGAATAGCGGGGATATTCTAATTCTGTATACAGATGGATTGACAGATGCCCGTTCTCATGATAATCAGATGGATTTTTATGATAGCAGGATAATAGCTGATCTGAGAGAAATTCGTGAAAATATGAATGGTAATTTCAAAAGTTTTTCAAAAACATTATTACAGAAATCATTGGGGTTTAGCGACAGAAAAGTGCCAAAAGATGACACAATAGTTATTGCTATACAAAAATCCTAGAACCCCAGTTTTCTGGCAACTCCTTTTAATTTATATTTTGCAGCTATCTTGACAAGCTTCATAATATTTTTGCCGTGGGCAAAATCTGAAAGGTCTTCGCCATTTAGAACATCTGCAAGATCATTAAGATTATCATCTGTCATGTTTTCCACTGTTTCCCTGACTTTTTCCACGTTCTTTAGATGTTTTCCTCTCAACTCCCACCACTGCTTATTATATTCACTAAGGACTTGTTTTGAGAAATTGTTCATGTCAAAGCATAATTTTATTGACTGGGCTGCAAGCTTTCCTGCTGTGATTGCTTCTGGTATTCCTCCTCCGTGAATAGCATTGACCTGGTTTACTGCATCACCAACTCCTATAATGCCATTGCCAACCATGTCTTCCATAAGACCACCTACAGGAATAGAGCCTGCATTTACTTCTATTATAGATCCTTTTGCAAGCCCTGGATGAGATGCTATAAAATCATCAAGATATTCTTTTGCCTTTTTCTCCTTATGGGCACCTGATATTCCTATACCAACATTTGCCTCATGTTCGCCTTTGGGGAAAACCCAAACATATCCTCTGCTTGCGATTTTGTTTCCAAAAAACAATTCTATCATATGAGGATCTCGCATGTCTATGCCAGCCATTTCATATTGATAACCAGAATCCACCAATGTCGGGGACTTGTTTGTCCTTATTCCTGCTTTTCTCATTATCATTGATTCTACCCCGTCTGCTGCAACAACGATTTTAGAATACACTTTCTTTTCCTGTCCATGGACATCTATCACAACTCCTTTTACAAAACCATCTTCCAGGATTAGGTCTGTTACAGGTGTTTTTGAAATTATCTTTGCTCCTGATTTTGCAGCCTGGTAGCAAAGCCATTTGTCAAAGACTTTTCTCTCAAGAACATAGCCTTTTGTTCCTTCAAACTGGATTTTTACTTCTTTTCCATCTGGAGCATACGCATATGCTCCGTCAATTGCCTGAGCAATGCATTTCTGGGGAATGTCAAGATCAAGCCTTTTCAATGCATTGAATGAAATTCCCTCGCCGCATCTTTTTGGGGCTCCAACTTCGTTGTTCCTGTCAAAGACAACAACATCCAGCCCTAATTCAGCGCAGGTCTTTGCAGTTGATGAACCAGCAGGCCCTGCGCCGACAATAATAACATCATAACTTTCTTTTATTTCCATACAACCATCTTTATTTGCAGATTATTATAAAATCATTTCTTTATTCTCAGCGCTCCTGCTGGACAAAATGTTATGCATATTTCGCAGTTTATGCATTTCTTTTCATCGCAGACAATCTCACTTTTCAGCGCAAGCGCATCCTTTGGACAGACAGAAACGCATCCAGCGCATTTCACGCATTTGCTATTATTTACTAAAACAGACATAATCATCATCTTGTAGAATTATTTTAACACAAAGCTTTTTATGCAATAAAAAACTGATTATTGAGGACTGAGAACTTTTATTAACCCATAATTTTTATCAGATTCTATTATCATGGCATCAAACGTATATTTTTAACGCGTGTGCATCCTCCACGAAACACTCGGCGCAGGACTGCAAATGGACGCTCTCCTGGCGAACGTATTTTTGCGATTGTTTTATTGTATTTTTTCTCTTTTTTGGTCAGTGGTTTTCCTCTGACTGCTT
>JACRMW010000085.1 GCA_016219465.1 Candidatus Aenigmatarchaeota archaeon
ATGATAATAGAGGACTTTGAATAACATGTACTTTAGTCAAAGTCCTTATTGAGAACTTTCACAAATTACAGGGTTAATCAAAGTTCTCAATAGTGATTTCACACACACAGAAAGCAGAGCTTTCTGGTGCACCAAACAACGCATGTTGTTTGTGTGTATAGCTCAGCACGAAATATTATCCTGATTATTTCGTGGTAGAGCTATAAGTAAATCCTGCAAGGATTTACTTACCACACTGTATGCTGCAGCACGACAACAAACACTGAACCCTGCTGGTTTTTGGGTCTGTTATCCCTGCTCCGCAGACAGGATCTCCTGCTGGCTTGTTGCATATTGTGCCTGCAATAGTCTCCATTGCAGACTTTGCTTCTGGGTATTTGCCGGATTTATATGGTTCTGCAGTTGCCTCTGCAATTTCTTTTGCATGATTGCATCCAGGATCTATAAAAACATATTTCAGGCAGGTTGATTCCTTGTTCCTAAGCATCTCAATCTTGTTTTGTGAAGGATTGAACACGCCTGTAAAGAATGCAAGCAAAGCGCCAAGAACAATAACCATAAGTATCAATAATACCACAGTCTCCATTGACAGCGAAATTCCTTTCATGATTGCCATGATATTATTTGTCTCATGGCAATAAATAGCTATATAACTAAATTGCTTTTTAGGTTTCCAACAAGCAATTTAGTTAACAGCAATCAGCTGTATACTGGCATGCTTCTGATCCATATGTAATCTTCTCCTCTTCAGAGCAATAACCATCTCCTATGCAAAATCCGCTATTTAGATTTACCCATTTGCTTTTTCCAGGATCAGATGCAAGGCAATAGAAATTATCCCTGCCGCCTGTCTGTGATTCAGGGCCGTCAGAAGCAGTTTTCATAAAACCTGTCCTGTATGCTGTTCCTGACACAATAGCAAGGCATTTATAAGGGCCTATGATTTGCTTTCTCTTCAGTTTCTGCGAATCAGCAAGGCCTGATATTCCTCTCTCGCATGTGTATATTTTACTATTATAACAAAGCATATCATTAGGACTCTGCCATTGGTATCTTGCCTCGCCTTTTGTGCAATCAAGAACAGGAAACCAGTCTTCCATGAAGAATTTTATTTTAAAGGCCTCTTGTTTGAATTCGTTGCTATTCTCATAATATCTTAGGTTCTTTCCGCGGACAGGATTGACAGATTCATGATAGAGCATTCCTTTCTCCCATTTTATAGCAGAACACCAGTATGGAACATATGACTTGCCGATATAACTTTCTATTGATATATCTTTGCCAGCTTCACCGCCGCCCTGTTCCCAGCAATTTGTTTTCTTGCCGCAGAGATTTACAGAATCCTCTTGTTTAGGAACCTTGAAACTTGCCTTGAATATTCTTAATTCCAGATATGGATAAGAACTGCCATAGCGCCTGCATTCAGGGGAGACTGTTCCAATAATATCTCCTTTGCTGATTTCTTTTCCAATTAAAAGAATTGATGCAGGAATAACATTGCTGTATGCTATTATTATTTCATTTTTTCCTATTTTTGATTTTACCATCACAATACCAGCGCAAGAACCGAGATATGATGGCGCTGAATTTGCAGCAAAAACAACCTCGCCATCATAAGCAGAGACAACCCTTGCAAACGAAGAATGATAAACAATATCATATGCAAGATGGCTATTACCTCTTGGAGATTCTGTATTTCCTATCACAGAATCATCCCTTTCTTCACAATAATTGTTTTCCAATGATGCAACAGTGCCTGTTTTCTGCTCAATAAATTTCCTGTAATCCTCTATATCTTTGACAACATCCACTGCGCTCTCTTTCAATGAAATCCCAGAACCTTTGTTAATCATCTCAATATACCTGTTCCAGTCAAAATTATTCGGATCTGTTCTCTTGTTTTTCGCGCTATAAGAAGCATAATCTGATATCTGGTCATGTCCAATTATGCCTCCATTATTTATGTTAGATGTGATTGGATGCGTTTTCTCAATGCCATATCTGTCAGCAAGCCATCTTGTCAACTGGCTGGAAGCTGTCATCATTGCATCTGTCCAGCCCTGTGAAGTTGATTCATGTTCTATTCCTATTGACCTGTCATTAAATGGCGGCGCATGATATGCCCTGTCTTCATCATTGACAAGCTGGTATATTCTGCCGTCAGCGCATATCAGATAATGCGCGCTAATCTTTGCTCCTTCTGTCTGGTATGTTTTCAGCGCACTATCGCAAGGAGCAGTGTCATGCATGACAATTGAATCAATCTTTCCACTTCTTTCTTTTGCAAAATTAGTAGATGGTATTGTATTTGTGACATCTATTACAGCAGGCTTTCCAGAGCCGCTGCATGACTGCCATGTATTATATCCAGCCATAACATCAGTTACATATTTTCTCACGCTATCAGGCAGATAATTTTCAATATCAGAATATGTATTATAAGAAAATCCTAAAGGATTTTTACTATTATAATCAGCTTGCTGGGTATTCTGACTGTCCTGCGAAGCAGGGTAGCTATTTGTATCATAAGATTTGCGAAGCAAATTACTATTTCTTTTGCCATATTTGCTGACAAGCTCCTGCACATTTCCTTCTCCCCAATTATATGCAGCCAATGCCATTCTCAGCAGATCTCCACTGCTATCATAACTTGACACAGTCAAGCTATTTTTATCATAACCAGCTTGCTGGGTATTTACATAGCTTTTCATCCTGGTTATTTTATTTTTCAGCGCAATAATCCCGCACCGTATGTTTTTCTCAGGGTCAAGCATATCATCATAATCATCAGGATTGCATTCTGGTGCTGTGTTTGCCATGATCTGCATCAAGCCGCGAGCACCAGTTGAAGGATTTTGGCTGCCAGGATTCCAGCTGCTTTCAATTGTTATTATTCCTGCAACCAATGCTTGTGGAGAATCAGAATATTCAGAAAGATCATATTGTGAAGAATATCTGCTGATATATGATTCATATTCCCTATATTTTTGCAGCGCGCTTATTCCAACAACATTCTCACAATCATCTACAATACTGACCGCTGTTTCATAACGCATCAATAATCCTGCTCCTTGTTTGAGCCCATGTCCAGGCCCGTTTGAAGCAGGCACCTTGAAACCAACCTCAGTATCCAGGTCTGCAACAAACCCATTTCTTTTTGCAACATCTGCCAGATCATATCCATTTACCTGGAAATATCTTCTCAGGTAAGATTCAAGCTTTGAATAGCCAGCTGTATCTTCTGTGTATTTGAATTCATCGCCAACTGCATCAAAATAATATCTCAGCTGTGTTGAAATGCCGACAGCAAGCCAGCCAGCTTTCACCATCTTGCCAATGCCTGTTTTGATATATCCTTTGCTCACTGCATAGCTGTCCATCTTTGTTTTATAGCCTTCTATTACAACGCGCGTGGCAATCTGATAGACAACCTTGTCAGCACCTGGCCAGAAATCTATTGCATTTATATCCAGTTTATTATTATAACTTGACGAAGTCAAGCTATTGTCCTGATTGTTTTCTTTTGCAGGTATTGTGATCTTCACAGGATTATTCAGAACAGTATAAGGCGCTGAATCACTCAGCATAAACCATTCTGCCTCCATTGCTTTTTTCACTGCATTCTCAACATTTGCAGGCTGTGGCAGACATATTCCTGGATTGTCATTGCTGCATCTATTTGGCACACTGTCTGCTCCTGTACCTGATGGAAGCTTTATGCCTGTATATTCTTTCTCAGGATGAAACCTATACCAATATCCTTTTGTATAATAATTTGACACAGACAAGCTATTTCCATATACACTGGGTTCAAAACCATTCTCGCTTGCCTTGTACAATGCCTGCACAGTTGACAGCGACCATGTTGAATCCAGGGATCTATTGAATAGAGAAAACTCATTTTTCACATAAAGAACATCCTTTTGCAGAATAGCAATCTCTTCCTGTTTGACAATATTATTCATTGCCATTGCGCCCAGGATGAAAAGCATTGCAAGCACAAAAAACGTTGTTATCAATATCTCAAGCGATGCCAGGCCTTTTCTATCATGACTGTTCTGATTCTCAGAACAGCTATTTGTATCATGACTATTTCCTGAAAAGAAATAGCTATTTGTATTGTCATTATTTTTCATAATCATCAATCCTTGCTAACACCTATTGTAAGATAACCCAAAACACCGTCAGGATCATTTTTTGTAATTTTATACAGCAAAGGAACAGATATCTCTGTTCCTAGTTCGCTGACTTTTGGAATATTTTCAGGAAGCACTGGAGTGCAGCACATTTTATTTTTGCTATTTTGCGCAGCAGAATAAGTATTTCCACCTTTACAATCAGTGTCATATTCAGCAACATGCTCTCTTCCAAAGACGCAATTCTTTGCGCACAGCCCTTTTCCTCCAAAGCACGGAGTTTCTGTACTGGCATAAGAAGCATATCTTTCATCCTGCCAGTTATATTTTTCTGCGCAGCACACGCCTTTTCCACATACCTCGTCTCCTTGTTTATATTTTTCGCGACCAGGACTGCATAAAGATGGCTCGCAATATGCTATGCACTTTGTATCATAACCAGTTTGCTGGCTAGATCCACTGCAGCTCTTTTCCAAGTTTCCGCAAAAAACACCTGCTTTGATGACTTTTCTAATAACCTCATTGTCCTTGCTCACGTCAATAGAATAAAATCCAAGTTCATACCTATCCATAAATCCTTCTATATCATTGACAAAACCAGCTGACATGCTCTTCTCAACATCAGTTGTCATTGCCATTGCAAGGCTATGATCAAATGCATTCCTGTTGTCTGTCCTGGTATCTTTCTGGAAAAATCCAACACTTCCTCCGAGAGCAAGATAGCAGCTATAGACTCTGTCAACATACCAGTCTGCATTATTATAATACCATATTGTTGTCTTTATCTTGTCATCATATTTTGCAGGCCATTCCATCCTGGTTTTCAAATGATTTGCAGCAGCGCATGCTGCATCATAGATATTTTGTATATCTTTCCTGTTATCTCCATTGCAGTCATCCTTATATGTTTCCCAGCTGCCTGGCATAAACTGAAAAGGCCCTGCTGCGCCAACAGGAGAACTTGCCCAAGGGCCATTAATATTTGGCCATTGTCCATTCATATCCTTGCCATGTTCACCGCACTTGAAAATAGCTGCAACAAGATTTGGTGAAATCTCATATTTGACCGCAGCTTTTACAATAGGATCTCTATATTCATAAGGAACAGCCTCGCCAATAACCTCTCTGAACACCAATTCTTCGCCTGTTTTTGTTTCATAATTCCTGGCTGCAAAAACCTCTGCAATAGAATGCGCTTTTCCAGAAAGAACAGCATAATCATTGCTGAATTTTGCCTGATTGTTGAATGTGAAAAATATAATCAATGCCCCAATAGTTATCACAGCAAACAGTATAACCAAGAACAGCAAAGTCATTCCAAAGGCCTCTATTGAGCCTTTCATATAACTCTTTTGCTTTGCAAAAGAGTTATTGCCACACCCAGCTTGCTGGCTATCATGACTGCTTTTCAAAGAAAAGCAGTTATTTGTATCATGACTATTTCTTGAAAAGAAATAGCTATTTGTATCATGACTATTTCTTGAAAAGAAATAGCTATTTGTATTATAACTGTTCTTTCTAAATATTCCAGAAGAACAATTATTGTCGCAACTGCTTTTTAAAGAAAAGCTATTATTATGACTATCTCCTGGAAAGAAATAACTAGAGCCTTGACTATTTCTATCTATTCTTGATTTATTTCTAAACATCATTGCACCACTGTCTTTATGCATATTATTCTGTTGCCATTTGCAATATCATTCTTATCAGGCCTCCATGCTTCTGCTCCTGGCTCGCGCCAGTCAATGCAGACATGATTAAAATCATATCTGTCTTTTTTGATAGAAACCGCAACAAGAATAATATCCCTGCTGTTCTTTTGCGCAGCATAAACAACGGTCTCAGGAGCAAAGTATTCAACAAACCTGATGTCTGGTCCAATCCATCTATTCTCAATGCCAAATCCTATTATACCATCTCCTCTTTCTACAACATCATTGAAAGCAGTTCCTGGCTTTGAAGACAGCTCATGAACACCATTTTCATACCATGCCTTTTCAACTGCGCATGATATCTGGGCAAGCCGAGAATAATACAATCTTATTATCATCTTTGCTGGAATAATATCATTGCCTTTTTTTATTCCGATAAAAAAATCTTTTTTCATATCTTCTGAAATGCTCTCCCTGACATCATATCTCATGCCAGTTCCCATTGCCTGTATGCCATAGCCAAATGCGGCAATCTCTTCATTGTTTTCCAAATCAATAAATGTATAATGCGCTCCATATTCGCAATTCCTCACAGGCTCTATATATTTCTTAGAATCAAGGCCTTTCAATGCATTGTAATCAAACATAGCCCTGCTTACAGCAAGAGGATTGCCATCAACATTATAATCAGATGACATCATATTCTCAGACAACTCCAGCACAACGTTGTCCATCTCATGGCTGTTGACAATAACAGAGAATGAAAATACAAGCTCAATGAATATAACTATAACCAGAGCATATGCAATCAGCCTGAGAAACATTGTGAATATACCTGTCCAACTTATTGCCATGAATTTAATTGGATTCAGCTATATATATTTTGTTTATCATGACTCGCTTGCGAGCTATTTCAAAGCCTCTTGTGATGCACTGTACTGGAAATAAAATGTTCCTGGCCATGTCCATTTTACAGGAACAAGATATTGGATTAGTTTCTCCATAGCTTTTCCAAACCATGTTGTGTATTTTCCAAGAAGAATGTCATGAACATCGCCGCCAGCAACAAAAACTCCTTTATAATTCTTGTTATAAGCAGCTATTGCTCCAACTGGCTGCAAAACATTTTTTTGTCCGCCAAGAATAGATTTTCGAGAATTTAGTGTCCAGCAAAAATTATTTTTAGGAGTATCTGATATGAATTTTACTTTCAAGCAGCTGATGCCTTTTGTCTCTACATCGCCATAATCACCGCCCAGTACCCCAATGCTGTCAAGACAGGTATAATGTTCGCCAACCTTTTCCAGATTATCATTCATGACATTATAGATTGGATATTTTATCATGTTCTTGCATCCAAAATCGCCTGTTGTGCATTCTCCTCGTTCTATTTCAATCCTTCCTTTATACTCACACGGGCTTGCTAGATAGAAATCAGATGTTTTCTCAACATAAAACGATTTAAGAAAATCTATACCAACAGATACTACTTTTTCAGAACTGAACAAGAACAACCATTTGCCAAGAATATTTCTAAGACCTATCACCAAAGCCGCTTTCAATCCAGCCCATCCTAACACACTTTTCTTAGCTCCTTTTATAAATGCATTAGGATTTTTCACATCATAGATTAACTGAACATAATCAATCTTGCCATTGCATGCATCCAAAGGAAATGCATAGATTCCTTCCTTGGTCTTTAGGCAAAGATTTCCAGGCCCGCATGACCTGTATTTTACCTGTGTCTTGTTGACAGCAGGCACCAGGCCATAGGTCTGGAATTTATAGAACTTGTAAAATCCCTTGTCCTCCCAATAGCCAACATCGCCAAGTATGCCAAGCGATGGAGCAAGCTCCTGCGCACGCTGGCCAATTGTGTTCTCCTGCATAACATTCTGCAAGACAATGTTTGAATATAATACAGTATCCAAAACAGCAGAAAATCCTGCTAATTTGTTTGCTTCATAGAATTTTCCAAGTATTTCATGTCTCTGATCTTTTAAAAACAGCGAAGCCTCGTTCACATTCATCTCATTTATCTCATCAGACACAGGCATTATCAGCCTTGTATTAGGCCTTGTATATGCTTCCCAGCCAATTGCCTCTCCAGCAGGAAAATTCTCATAATACAATAAATAACTAGGATCTCCATTTGTTGTTATAAATATTCTTGGAAATATGTCATAGACTCCTCCAAAATCAGGCGGTATATTTTGCGGCAGCTCAAACCCGTCTATTGAGGTGCTTCCTTCTATGCATGCCTTGTTCATGCTCAGCCTAAGCATCTCGATATTTGCAAAAGCAGACTGCTTATGAGGATAACCAAACTCTCTCACAAGGCTTACAAGCAAGATAATTGCAATAACAAGAAGAATAAGCTGTATCAGGTTTGCAATGTTAAAACTCATCATTCCTTTTGTATTATAGCTCTTTTCTTTTAGAAAAGAGCTATTTCTATTATGACCAACTTGCGAGCTATTTGTATTATGACTATTTCTTGAAAAGAAATAGCTATTTCTATTATGACCAACTTGCGAGCTATTTGTATTATGACTATTTCTTGAAAAGAAATAGCTATTTCTATTATG
>JACRMW010000088.1 GCA_016219465.1 Candidatus Aenigmatarchaeota archaeon
CTATGAGTTCACCATGCATGATTATGTGGGTTTGCTACTTGCAAAAAGCAGAGCTTTTTGAAATTCTTGAACTGCTCTGCATTTCAGAATCTCGAAGAAAGAAACTTTCTTCGAAGATCTCAAAGGAGCTCTGTTCCTTTGCAGATACATGGTGAAGCGAAGCTTCACCAGTACATGCAGAAGCTATGCTTCTGCATATACTGTCGCCCATAAAACAATCCTGATTGTTTTATGGGATGACTATAACACAAAATAAAATGCTATGTTTTCAATCTTGGCAGAATTACACAATTGATAACAATAAGACATTTTATTTTGTGTTGGTCACTTAGTCATCCAACTTTTCCTTGAGTATATTCCTGGTTGTGATGGGATCTGCGCGGCCGCCTGTCTTTCGCATGACCTGGCCCACCAAGAATTCCAATGATTCCAAGCGACCTTGTTTATAATCCATGACTGCCAATGAATTTTTTGTCAACATATCCATTACTATTGGCTCAAGCGCCTCTTTTTTGTCAATTCTAGTCAATCCGCGAATTCCAAGAAGAATATCAGGATCCTGGGGCTTTATCACCATATCCCTGAGCAAAAGCTCTGCTGCTCTTTCTGTTATTTCTTTTTTTTCTATCCTGTTGATTATCTTTAACAGCCATTCTGTCTTAATTCCTGTTTCTGACAGTCTTTTGTTTTCATAATTAAGGACTTTTTTAAGCATTTTTGAGAAAAATATAGCTGCTTTGTGCGCATCTGTTTCTTTTACTGCAACCTCAAATGCCTTGGCAATGTCTGGCTCAGATGCTATTGATATTGCCATTTCTTTTCCTATTCTCAATTCTGTCTGATATCTTTGTATTTTTTGTTTTGCAAATTCTGGTATTGTATATCGCAGCTCAACGGTTTTCTCAGCCAGGCTGGCTATTGGCAGATCTGTTTCATATATATATCCATAATCCTCTTCCTGCTCTTTGCTTCTCAATGATATTGTTATTCCTGATTCAGCATTCCATCCTCTTGTCTCTCTTTTTACTGATATTCCTCTTTTCACAAGACTGCTCTGCCGCAGCATTTCATAGCACAGAGCCTTCTCAACTTCCTTGAACCCTGATATATTTTTTATTTCCACTCGCGCGCCTTTTGAAAGAGAAATGTTTGTATCAACTCTCATAGAACCTTCAATATTAGGATCATATACTCCAAGATATTCAAGCATTAGCGAGAGTTCTTGCAGGAATTTTCTGGCATGCTGCGCATCTGAAAAATCAGGCTCTGTTACTATCTCGCAAAGCGGAGCGCCTGATCTGTTGTAATCAACAAGAACATATTTTGAGCTTTCTATTGCTCCCTGATGCACAAGTCTTGCAGGATCTTCTTCAATTTGTATTCTCGTTATCCTTATTTTTTGGCTATCTATTTCAAGAAATCCATCATGACACAACGGCATTTCATATTGAGTTATCTGGAAATTCTTGCTCATGTCTGGATAGAAATATGCTTTTCTTGAAAAGCTCATTTCCTTGTTCATCCTGCAATTAAGCGCAATGCCAATCTTGACAGCATATTCAACTGCTTTTCTATTCAACATAGGCTTTGAACCAGGCATTCCTAGACATATATCACAGACAGCTGTATTTGGCTGCTGTGTAAACTTGTTGGGGCAGCTGCAAAAAAGCTTGGAATCTGTCTTTAGTTGTACGTGGCATTCCAATCCTATTGTTATTTTATTTGATTTTTTATCCATGTTATCACTTGTATTGTGTTTTTGTTTTATATGTTGGTTTTATTTCATATGTTTTCTTTTCTGCATATGCTCCAAATGATGCAGCTATCAGATTTTTTACTTCACCATAGGTTATTGTAGAGTTATCTGCAGCATACTCGCCTTTTTTCTTTTTTTCAAGAGGATTATCCACATTATATCGTTCTGTATCCTGATGTATCAGTTGTTTTATCTTCATCTGCAGACTAATATCAAGTCTTGATATTGTCAACATTGACATGGTTGTGGCCTCTTCCAATATTTCTGGTGTTATCTGGGAGACATCTGTTATAACTCTATGCTTATGAGATGTAATCATATCCATGGACTCTGTGTTTGATCCTAGAATACCCATATAGTTTATGTTGCATCTAGTCATCTTTGTTCTATCAAATTGAATAGAATCAAAGAGTGTTAGCTCTATTTTACAATTGTCAAATGCTGTATTGTTAATCTGTCCTGTGTAAAAACTTCCAAAATATATTTCACATTTGATAAATTTAACATTGCTCATATCACATTCTCTGAAAGTACAAAATCTTAGAACAGAATTCTTTATCACAACATCAGTAATTTTTATGTTTGATATGTCTAGAAAATTTATTCTTATGTTTTCTATTGTTTCTCCTCTTTTACACTTTTCAATAAATTCAGCTTGTGTCATGATTTCCTTATCCATAGCATCACTTCAAAAACTTGTATAAGAATATTCCATCGTCATATGTTTTTCCGCGTTTCCGGGCTTTTGGAAGTATGTCATATTTTTTGAATCCCAGTCTTTTGTAAAAGCTGATTGCTCGGTTTCCATTGAGGCATTCTAGTGTCACCATCTCTGTTTTAAAATTCTCCTTTGCCAGTTTCATTAGTGTATTCATCAATCTTGTTCCAATGCCACTGCTTCTTATTGATGAATCTAGCGCAATTCCAATGTCAGCAACATGAGAAAATCCATGTCTTTTTTTGTTTATTTCAGCGCTTCCTTTATAGCTTCCATTTACCATGACTACAATTGGTATTGTATTTCTTTTTTTCATTTCTTTTGTCAACGAGATTGTCCAATCCTTTGTCTGCTTAAGGCTTTGTTTTGTAATTACAATAAGATATGCTTTTTCTTTTACCAGCTTGTTTATGAATTTGTTTGCATCTTTGTAATCACTGGTTTTACGGGTTCTGAATATTACATTCATTATCCTGCTATCTTTTTCTACAGCAAACTCTTCTATGATCTGGCCTGGCTTGAATATATTTGTTTTCATTCTCATCACATATTTTAACCAATTTCTACGAAACAGAAATTAGCTATTTCTGAAATTTATTTCTTTTCATTGATGCAATTGATTATGTCTTTGTGTATTAGCTTGTTTGAGAGCACAAAATCTGCTTTGTAGATATCAGCTGGATTGCCAGATGAATCTGATACTATACCGTCTGCTTCCTGCACAATAAGACAGCCTGCTGCAAGATCCCATGGCTTTGAGCCAGGTGACACAAGGGCTTCTGCTCTTCCTATTGCAACAGAGGCTGCATTATATGTTGCGCAGCCCATTACTCTAAAACAATGCGGATATTTTCTATTTAGTACCAAGAACATTTGTTTTGTTTTTTCTGATTTGTTAATCTGCCGCATTCCACCAAACAGAATAGAGGATTTGTCATCATGCCTAGCTGATACATGAATTCTTTTTCCATTTGAAAATGCGCCTTTTCCTTTGATTGCATATAATCTTTCTCCAATCTTTGGCAGATGTATGACAGCCAGCACTATCTTACCACTGTCTTCTAGAGCCACAGTTGTTCCAAATATAGGAGATCCTCTTGCAAAGTTCTGTGTTCCATCCAATGGGTCTATTATCCATTTCTTTCCTTTTGATTTCTTTTCTCCACTCTCTTCAGCAAGTATTCCATAATCAGGAAAATGCGATTCTAAGATTTGTATAATTGCTTTTTCTGCATCAGTGTCTGCCTGGGTTGCAATATCTCCATAGCCTTTGTTAGTAATGTTTAGCTCTTTGTTGTGATTCAACAGCAATTTTCCTGCTTTTTCGCATGCTAACTGGGCTGCTTTTAATTCTTTTTCAAAAGTCATATCATTCGCCTGTGAAATTGCTTTATCTACATCTCTATATATTGATTTTCATCAAGTCTTTTGCGATTATTTTATTCTTGAATTTGCATTGTTTTTTTATTATATCCGGAGTGCATGATGGACCCATATGGACTAATAGTATTCTTTTACTCATGGATTTGTTTGCCATGTTATTGCAGTCAGTGGGTGTCATGTGAACTTCTCTGTTCTCTGGATGCGAACAGTCTAATACCAACATATCTGAATTTCTTGATAACACCACCAGTCTTTTGTCATATACACTATCTCCTGAAAATGTCAGTATTTTATTGTCTGCTTCAAATCTATATGCAATTGATTTTATAGTGGCATGTGTCTTACTTCAGATGTTCTTATTGCTGCAAATGACAGCTTGATTGTGCTGTTATTAAGCTCATTTATCTTTATTTTATATTACAACATGTTCTTTTCCAATCTCTAATGCAAATGCAGTAGGATATTTTCCTGAAGCTGGGTCAAATGTTCCTGATCCTAGTATTGTAAGTTTCATAATACCATCTTTTGTCTATCTTATCTTTTCAAACCCTCTTCCTAGCTGGAATAGTTTTGATTCATTCAAGTGATCTGCTATGAGATGCAGACCTATTGGTGTTTTTTCCTTGACAGGTATTGAAATATGCGGCAGGCCTGCCAGATTTGGCGGTATTGTCAGGAAATCCATCTGATAGTGCTCTGCTGGCTTTAACTTTGCTATTTCACTAAACTTAGGAGGAAGTATTGGCATTGTCGGCGAGGTGATTGCATCAAACTTACTGAATACCTGCTTGAATTCATTTATTATAAGTGTTCTAATCTTCATAGACTTGAGATAATATGCATCCCTATGGCCTGCCATTCTTGCAAATGTTCCAAGCATTATTCTTCGTTTTGCTTCTTCACCAAGATGTTTTGATCTCACACCGGAGAAATATTCATTGAAACTGCCACTAAGCTTTTCATGGGCTCCATATCGCATTCCGCAGTATTTTGCAAGATTAGTAGATGCCTCTGCTGTTGCAATTATATAATATGCTGCTACTGCGTGCTTTGTATATTTTAGCGAGACTTTTTTATATTCAGCTCCCTGTGATTCTATCTTATGAATACTATTCCAGAATTCTTTTTCCACAGCATTGTCCAGGTTCTGAAGATATTCTCTTGGAACTGCTATCTTTATTCCTTTTAGATCATGCATGTCTTTGGCACAGTCTTGTTTTTCACTGACAGTGGTCTGATCTTTCTCATCTTTGCCAGATATCATGGACAGGATTAATGCAGCATCATCAACGCATTTTCCAATAACTCCAATCTTGTCCAGCGAATTTGCATAATCAATCAATCCATACCTGCTTACCAGCCCATATGTTGGCGTGATTCCAACAACACTGCAAAATGAAGCAGGACAGCTGATAGAACCGCCAGTTGACTGAGCCAGTGCTATATGCGGATAGTCTAAGGCAGCTGTCAGGCCAGCTGCGCCGCCACTTGATCCTCCACATGAACGCGATGGATCCAAGGGATTCTTAGGCACGGCATAACCTGAATTTGTTGAGAATGTTCCAAATCCAAACTCATCCTGATTTGTTTTTCCAAGAATCGTTGCGCCATTCTCCTTTACTCGTTCAATAACAGCTGCATCAAATAAAGGAATATAACCCTGAAGAATCCTTGAACCTGCGCAGCTTTCAACACCCCGAACACAGATAGAATCTTTTACACTTATTGGCAAACCGTGCAAATGCGGTTTTAGATAGAGCTTATCTTTTATATTGCATATTTCCCTGAGAAATCCAAATTTCTTATTAAGCTGGTCTGTTTCTTTCAGAACACAATCAGCAAATTCCATAAAGTTTATGTTTCCTTTTTCTGATTCATTCAAGAATTCTCTGACTGATATTTTATACTTTTTCATAAGATCACTCTTCCGCGCTCACTGCGCTCAGATGCGCATCAAAGATGCTTCTTCGCTTTGCTCGCTTGGATATACTTTTTCATAAGATCACTCTTCCGCGCTCA
>JACRMW010000089.1 GCA_016219465.1 Candidatus Aenigmatarchaeota archaeon
CCCATACGCTCAAAGAACTAATGGTAAAGAACAGTAATTTTGGAATATTTTATTATGTTCTTTCCATATAGCAGATTGCAACCAAAAGTTCCAATATTAGTGCAATCTGCTATAAAAATTCTTTGGCGCATCAGAAAACTTTGTTTTCTGAATGCAGCAAACCAAGTTTCTAGTCGGTATTATTAACTTGGTTAGCTATGATGTAGAATGATATTTCGATGAAATTAACATGCCACTCGGATGGATCATTTATAACTGAGAATACAGAATTAACATACTATGTTAAATTAAATGCAAGTTACTTCAATTATTCCTCGATTAGTCTTATTATTCAGGCAAAACAAAGAAATGAAACATATTTGGGTTGTGGTTTAACTTTTCATAACATAACAAACAACACAACTGAAAGAACTTGTTCTACTGACATGCAATTTAGTCCTAAATCAGGAAAGACTATTTTCATAATTTCGAAAGTTACACATATAATTGAAATGTCAAATAAACAGATCAGTAATGAAAAAAAACAATTTAGAATTTGAAAATGAACTCAATACTATATCAGGAAACGAAGCTAATGCTCTATTATTCTCTAGAAATCTTATAATCATAACTCTGTTGGCATTAGTTCCATCAATAATTGAATCTATATTACGAATTAGAGAATTCTTGAATTCAAAATAATCTGAATGCTTTGCGAAACTTATACAGCAACACTCTTCACATCGCTGTTATTTTTGAGCATTTCTACATCTACAAAACCAGACAAATCTATTTTATCAGCATTTAAAAGGATTCAGATATTGATAATAATCTAAAGTAATAAATAAGGCAATGAAAACATGCCCCTAAAATCAAAACTAATTAAAAAAGGAGATTGCCTGTGGGAAATGCCAGCTAGTTCAAAACAAGGCATGAAAGTACCAGCGCGATTGGTGCTTTCAGAAAAGCTGCTGAGCCAGGTAGAAGAAGGTGCATTAGAACAGGTTGCAAATGTTGCAACAATGCCAGGCATACACAAGCATGCGCTTGCAATGCCAGATATGCATTTTGGCTACGGGTTTCCAATTGGCGGCGTAGCTGCGCTGGATTATGAGCATGGTGGATTAAGCCCAGGCGGAATCGGCTTTGATATATCAATATTATAAGAAATTTCGCAATATAAGAAATCTGCGAATGAAAATGAGCAGATTTGTTAAAATAAGAAAATTCACGAAGTGAATTTTTAGTATTATGACTAAAATTCTGAAAGGATTTTAGCTATTTGCCAAAGTGAAATTTCACTAAATATTGAGTCAATAAATTGCGGAGTCCGTCTGCTTACAACAAATCTCACAGTCAATGATGTAAAACCAAGACTTAAGGAGATATTGGAATCTATGTTTAACAATGTTCCATCTGGCGTAGGTGAAACCGGAAAGATAAAACTATTTCCATCGCAATTGGATGAGGTTCTTGCAAAAGGAGCAGCATGGGCTGTTAATAATGGATATGGCCGCAAAGAAGATTTAGAATACATGGAATCAAATGGCTGCATAAAAGTGGCAGATCCATCAAAAGTCTTGCCATCTGCTAAGAAAAGAGGAGCTCCTCAATTAGGCACACTTGGCGCAGGAAACCATTTTCTTGAAATACAGACAGTTAATCAGATATTTTTGCCAGAAATTGCAAAAACATTTGGAATTGAAAAGCAAAACCAGATATGCATAATGATACACACAGGCAGCCGCGGTCTTGGCCATCAGGTATGCAGTGATTATATTCGCATTCTAGAAGAAGCATTTAGAAGTGAACTAAGCAAACTGCCTGATCGCGAACTAGTATATGCGCCTTCAGGAACCCAGCAATGCACAGACTATTTCACAGCAATGTCAGCTGCTGCAAACTATGCATGGGCAAATAGGCAAATGATAACACATTGGGTAAGACAAAGCTTTGTAAAAATCCTGAACATGAAAGAAGAGGATATTGGCCTTAACCTATTATATGATGTTGCGCATAATATTGCAAAAGTAGAAGAGCATGATATTAATGGCCGAATGACAAAGCTATTTGTGCATAGAAAAGGCGCTACTCGCGCATTCCCGCCAGGACATCCAGAATTGCCGCAAGCGCACAAACAAACAGGACAATGTGTTATAATACCAGGCTCAATGGGAACAGCAAGCTATGTTCTTGCTGGCAAAGAGACTGGCAAGGAAACATTTTTCTCAACAGCGCATGGAGCAGGACGCGTCTCGTCGCGCTCGCAAATGCTGCGTGGCCTAAGAGGTGAAGAAGTTGCCAAAACCCTTTTGGAAAAAGGAATTATAAGCAAAGCAGCTTCGTGGAAATGCATGGCAGAAGAAGCACCTCAGGCATACAAAGAAATAGACGAGGTTGTTCGTGTCACAGAAAAAGCAGGCATCAGCGACCGTGTTGTGCGCCTGACGCCAATTGCAGTTATGAAGGGATGATGGAAATGATAGATATATGAGAACTTTGAAAAACCCCCACTTTTCTGAAAATTTA
>JACRMW010000003.1 GCA_016219465.1 Candidatus Aenigmatarchaeota archaeon
AGTAATCATTGTTTTCCAAAAAACAGTCAGTTTGTAGATACACAAGAAGATGTTATACAGGCATATCAGGCATGTGGAATTTATAATACACTGAAATCTGATATTCCTTCTCTTTTCGGAATCAGTTTGCAGGATGTTGATGAATATGTTAAAAGATGGACATTTTGTTTTTTTATGGATACAAATTACATTGGATTAAGGCGTGTCCGCCGTTATCTCGGGGGCGATTGCTCTAGGCTCTACGCGTGCTGTGTGCCTGGCTACATGGATGGCTTTGCTGGCGGCCGCTTTTCCAGGTGGGTTTGAGCTGAAAACTTCTGCACAAGTTGTTAGATGGCAAGTTTTCTTTTGTGGATACAGGAGGAAGTTTTCAGCGAACGTATGATTTTTTGACCTAGAAATAATCTGGTGAAGACAGACACAATTGTTGTGCTCTGTATAAGATGCTATTTGTTTTCAAATATAAACCCAAACCCAGAAGTTGCCTGGTCTTCTATTTCATCGTTTCTTTTCAGGACTTTTTCCTTGTTTTTATACGGAAGAGCAAGTTCTTTCAGCAATTCTTTAGCTCTTTTGACAGCATCATCAGAGCCGCTTATAATAATAAAGAATCCATCTTCTTCAAATCCAAGAGAAGAGCACATTCGTGTCACAATGCTCTGACGCATTGTTATATCGTCTTTTTTCAGAAGATCTTCTGCTTTCTGCTTTTTGTCTCCTGATACTAAAAACACTTCGCGCATATTTTATCTTCACCAATAACTAAATTGCTTTCTGGTGGTATATAAAGTATAGCAATTCGCTAGAAGCGAATTCTGTGTTATATACCACATTAGTGGAATTGCGAAGCAATTCCACTTTCTTGGTTTTCAACAAGCAATTTAGTTATAATATTTTCAATATCTTGCATCTTTATAAGGTTTTTGAGTCAAATTTGTTTGATAGTATGGCAGAAAATATAGTGGTTGGCAATGAGTCGGCATTGCAGAAAAAATCAGCAATGGTATGGCAGGTTCTTACAGCTGTTTTTATTATTCTGTTTGTTGCAAGTATATTTACCAATGGGTTTGGCATAACAGGAGCTGCAACTGCTGGCGAGTCCCAGAAGCTCAGCATAGATGATGCTGAAAAAAAAGTAGTTGATTATGTAAGCGAGGTTGTTGGAGATTCTTCTGTTGTTAAGATTCTAGATTCAAAAGACGCTGACGATCTTTATTCAATGAGACTGAACATTGATGGCCATATTTATGATTCTTATGTTACAAAGGATGGACGGTTGCTGTTTCCCAGTGCAGTTGATCTGACACAGCCGGTTTCTGCATCTGATAGCACAGCATCTGCTTCATCAGAGATTGCCAAGAGTGACAGGCCAGAAGCAAAAGCATTTATTATGTCATACTGTCCATATGGCCTGCAATTCATGAAAGCTTATATCCCTGTTATGGAATTGTTGGGTGATAAGGCAGATCTTTCTGTAAATTTTGTTGATTATGCAATGCATGGCAAGAAGGAAATAGATGAGAATACGAGAATGTACTGCATACAAAAAGAGCAGAAAGAGAAATTTACAGTTTATCTTAGATGTTTTGTTGAAAAAGATGATTATCAAGCATGTATGAAACAGGCAGGTGTTGATGAATCAAAACTTAATATATGTGTTAATGCAACAGATACTGAATTCAATGTCATTGGGCTCTACAATGACAAAGGTACATGGTCTGGCGGACAGTTTCCACAATATCCTGTTGAGAAAGAGCTTAATCAGAAATATGAGGTTCAGGGATCTCCTACTTTTGTGTTAAATGGAGAACAAGCAGATGTTGACAGGTCTGCCAATGCTATGAAACAGGCAGTATGCAATGCATTCAATAATCCTCCGGTAGAATGCAGCCAAACACTGAGCACAACACCAGAAAATCCTGGCATTGGAGCAATTGGCTCTGGCAATGTTGCTGCTGGCTCTGGCAGCTGTGGCTAATAGAAATTCTTTATATTCACCTTTATGATAATTAATATAGCAAATAGCTAAAATTCTTTTCAGAATTTTAGCCAAAATAATAACTGATTCTTTCAGAATCAGTTAAAAATAATAGGTGACTAAATGGTTGCTAGGCATATTAGAAAACCAACTGAAGCAATTCTAGAGTCAAAGAAAAAGAAGAGCATGGGAAAGACAGTAGGCTATTTGGTATTGTCAGCTGTATTGCTGGCAATAGCAGCGGCAATCTCTGCTGCAAAATCCGGTCTTTTATTAGGAGCAGTAGGAACAGGGCCATTGGTATTGGCTGTTGGAGTGTTCTTGCTGGTTTTTGTAGGAGCCTTTGTTGCTGGATGGATTGTCTCATTAATAGCCGCAATACTAGGAGGAAAAGGAGACCAGTATGAAGGATTGACATCTGTCACAAACGCGCTTGTTGTTCCGTCAATAGGAGCATTGGCAGCAGCTTTAGTGTCATTCATTCCATACATCGGTGTTCCATTGGTGTTCCTGGTGTTGGCGATATCAATATCAGTAGGATTGGCATCTCTTTACAGATCTGTTAAAGAGTTGTTTTCAACAGACATGATAACAGCGTTTGTTGTTGTCAGTGTGCTGTCTCTGGCGCTAATCCTGGCACTGGTTATAACAATGATATCTCTTTCAGCATCATTGCCATTCTCAAGCTTGGCTCTATTATGAGTTGAATGAATTCTATCTTTCTTTTTTCTTTTGTTTATACTTCATCTAAAGATTGTGTAGATGAATATACACATTCACATATAGTTCTACCATGAAATAAACAAGATATTATTTCATGCTGAGCTATACATGGTTGAATTCTAAGAGAATTCAACCTGTACAGCAAAGACTTATCAAGTCTTTGCGTACAGAAGGAATTGCAGATTCCTTCTTGTACAGGAGAAACCATACAAGAAAGAATATAGTTCTTTCTGTACACAAAGATTCTTTGAATCTTTGTTGTATCCAGAATCTTTTGTGGGTTTGCTATAAATAGCCAGCAAGCTGGTCATAATACAAGTTAGGAAATGTGGATGTGTATACTTGAGTTCAACAAAATCATATCAGAAGATTTTGTTGGACGAGAATATATACTGACCATAACAAATATTTTTCATGAAAACAGGTTTACGAAATAGCTCGCAAGCTGGCTGTGGAAATAACTTCGCTGCGCTTAGTCATAATACAAATAGCTATTCTGTTAAGCAGACTGAAAAGCAGAATAGTCATAATACAAATAGCTATTCTGTTAAGCAGACTGAAAAGCAGAATAGTC
>JACRMW010000004.1 GCA_016219465.1 Candidatus Aenigmatarchaeota archaeon
TGCATCTTTACTCAATGCACCTGCGCCTCTATCAATGACAACAAATTCATCTGGTATGGATTCGTCTATGATATAGTATTTTTTTTCTCCAAGCGATATGTTTAAAACAACATCAAATTCCTGGTCTGGCTTAACACTATTCTGCAACAATCTATAGACTCCAATACCTGACACAGGAGCTGCTGCGCTGCCTGCCGGAGTTTCAGCAGACTGTTCCTGATTATTAATTATAGAAGTTGCCTGTCTTGGCAAAAACAGTGCTGCTGCAACAATAACAACTGCAATTATCAGAATTATAAAAACCCATTTATTCATAGACCCTGCCTTTTTGGCTTGCTGTCCAGCTTCCTGAGAAGCATCATAAAACAGACTGCCATTAGTATTATTATGGCAGAAAGTAGTATATAAATGATGGCAAGATTTGTCTCAATATTATTCTGAATCATGAGTTGTCTTGCAGAATTCTCGCAGCTCTGACCAGACTGGCCATTGACTGAAAACACAAAACATACGCTGTAATACAAGGTGTTTCCTCTTGTTGGCGGAGGCATAACTGATTGCATTGTGAAATTCTTTTCATTGTCCTTTGGCACAAAAACTCCTGGCTGGCTAGATGCAAATACAAAACCATATGAGTCTATTAATGAAATTGAATTGACAAGAAAATCATTATCGCCAGTGTTTTTCAAAGAAACCTCAAACTCACTTATTTTGCCTTCCTGACATGGACTGCACTGTTCTTTTACAGAAGACAGCCACTGGATTGTCTGATTGGCCTGACCAAAAGAAACATCTTCTATCTGTGTTTGGGCAAATGCAGCTGTTGTCAAAAGCAGGATAATAATAATTCCTATTCTTTTCATATTTATTATTCATTTCAAAGCTATTTATGCGTTATACTTGCTATGACTGCATCATTTCTTTTCTTCAAGAAGAATTGCATTGACAGTTCCTGACTGGCCTGGCCTGCTGAGGACTTTTGCCTTGCCAATCTCTGTATTTATTATAGCTCCTTTTGTTATTACATTTCGCCTTACAAAATGACTATCAGCAGAATTCTCAAGAACAGATAATATTTTTACTTTTTTATATTTTCCTGCTGCTGCAACATTTGCCATGTCTGTTTTCATAAGCACTCTTTTAGCAGAACCTCCTCGGGTTCTGATTGTTATTGCTTTTCTTGGGCCGATATTGGCTGGAAGAAAATCCCTTCTTCTGTCTGCTCTCTTCTTTTTTCCATGCCTTTTATACCTGCTTCCTGTGCTTTTTCTTCTTGATCTTAGATTCCATTGAGCCATTAATACACCTACTAAGCAAACAACAAATTATAATAGAGAGTTTTGAATAACCCATTGACAATTCAAAACTCTAATTGAGGATTTGAATATACTGTGTAAATAATAGGGCTATTCAAAGTCCTCAATACTAATTATTTTGTTGTATAGCTATAATTGAATGAAAAGTTATTTAAACTAAGAGGATATAAGATAGTTAAACTTGTTATACGTTTGGAGATTTTATGGAAAGACCTATAGACGTTCTGAACAATGCGAAAGGAAAAAGGGTTTTAATAAAACTCAAGAAAGGTCCTGAGATATCTGGACTTTTGCAAGCGCTTGACCTGCACCTAAACATGTGGCTTGAGAATGCAGAGCAGATATCAGAGGGTGAAACAATAAAGCTAGGCACTGTGCTTGTCAGAGGAGACAACATACTTTATGTCTCTCCTGAAAAGAGTGAAAAAGAATAAACCTTTTTAACCTTTGCTTTACAACCTAATCTTGTTATGTCAAAGACCAAAGGTCTTTGACACCCTGTGCCACTAGTTATAGCTCTACCATGAAATAAACAAGATATTATTTCATGCTGAGCTATACATGGTTGAACATAGTCCAACCTGCACAGCAAAGACTTCTCAAGTCTTTGCGTGCAGAAGGAATTGCAAATTCCTTCTTGCACAGGTTGAGCATAGCTCAACCATGTGTCCGGAATCTTTTATGGGTTTGCTATAATAAATTCATTTACACGAAACTGGTGGAAACATGGTTTGTAGTAGTCTAGACTCTGGAATATTCATCTATAGCATTTAGAATGGTGTTATTTGCAGAAGAAATATTATAAGGTTTTAAAAATTGAAGATGGAATAGAATTCCATCTAATTTTCAAAACTGCTATTGAGTTTTAAAAATGAAGTTCGGAGAAATCAGAAAAGAACTTCTTTTTAAAACCAGTTGAATATTATAAGGTTTTAAAAATGAGTAAAGGAACTCCAAGTTTTGGAAGACATCAGAGAAAAACACATATAAGATGCAGGCGGTGCGGAAGGCATTCTTACCATATTCAGAAAAGCAAGTGCGGTGCATGTGGATTTGGAAAATCCAAGAAATTGTACAAGCATGCGTGGAAATGGAAGCCAATAAACCGCGCAAAACGAAAATTCATAGCTCCAAAGCATATGAAAGTGAAAACAGCAAGAATTGGCAAAACTGCAAGATTGGGAAAGACTAGATAATTGAGGACTTTGATTAATCTGTAATTTGTGAAAAGTTCTCAATAATAGAGTGAAGCTATGAAAAAAACTATTTCATGTCTGATGACATTCAGGATTTTTTTTCATAAACTATTGGTGAAGCTATGAAAAAAACTATTTCATGTCTGATGACATTCAGGATTTTTTTTCATAAACTATTGGTGAAGCTATGAAAAAAACAAACATGTTGATAATAGTCATAATCGCGATAATCTTAATAGCAGTTATTATTGCAAGCTGGTTTGTATTGTCCAGTGCTAAAAGCGACTGGAAAGCATACAACAACACAAGATTCGGAATAGCATTTGACTATCCAGCTGAGTGGGAAAAAGATGATTACTATATGGGCACTGTTGTCACGCTGATATCGCCTGATGTGTGTGTCCTGAATGCAATTATTGCAAACACGACAGAAAATGCAACATTGGAAAAGTTCACTGCAGATGCATTGGAGATTCTTGGCAGAGATGTTGCTATGTTCAATCTGACAAACATATCTATTACAGAACTTAATGGCAATGAGGCAAGGACAATATTTTATACAGGTGCTCAGGGAGAGCTTGATATGAGATGGATGCAAACATGGACAATATATGACAATAAAGAATATGTAATAACCTATACAACTGAAGAATACAAATTCCAGAAATGCCTGCCAGAGATAAATTCAATTATTTCATCTGTCAGGATTGGATAGCACAAAGCATAATTTTCTAGAGTAAATATGCTGTTTGTGTGAAAAGATTTCGTGTATCTTCTAAAATGACAATATGTCATTTTGAAGATTCGGGTCAAATCATATTTGACCACGAATCCATCGGTCAAATTCATAGTCAATGAAATTGACTTGAATTTTCAGGTGGACGCATGTCCACCATGAAAAGACGATCAGGGCTATTCCTATTGCTTTTATTGCAATGTCTGTTTTGTCAAGTTTTTCCTTTACAAATCTTGGATGAAACTTGCTTAGAATTGTTGCAAAGACAAACACCAGCATGGCACCTAATGGCAGAATAGATGACACAATAGAGGCAGACTGAATACCGAGAGCGCTGAAATAAAAGATATATGCTATTCCTACCAGGATAGAAATTCCTGCTATATGACTCACTCCTTTCTTTGCTTTTTTTATTATATGCGGATGGTGGAAGGCAAATACAACTGCATGGACAACAAGCCCTCCTATTCCAAACCACATCAATGACGAGAATATATCAGAACCAGTTGATGAGAGTTTCATAAGAAAATCCCTTCCTGCAAAGAACACGGCAGTCAATAGCGTGAATGCCAGAACATGGCCGAACTGGAATTTTGACTTTGACTTTTCAAGCGATATGACAACTGCTCCTGCCAAGAGCACAATTATTGCTGCGTACTTTAGCAATGAGAAAGCCTCTCCTAGAAAGAGAAATGCAAATATCATCACAAATAAAGGCGATAACAGAACAATTGAAGCTACTCTTGATGGCTCTTCTTTCTTCAGGGAATAATATAATAGATAGATTCCAAATGCATATGAAACGCCTGCGACAACAGCAAATGTGTCAAAATTTGTCATGCCTCTAAGCAGAATGCCTGTTGTAATCAATATACCAAGCACGACTGCCTGATTAACCACTGCATCCAAAAGAACATCTTTTGCTTCGTATGTTAATCACTGAGACTAGTTCAGATGTAATAGAACCAGGAGAAACATTTACACACTCATTCAGCAAAGGCACTTTTACTTATCATTGTTCTATTCACACATACATGACAGGAACGATTGTGGCAGAGTAATCTGCATCTGCAATCACTCTTATTATCTTGTACATTAGCCAATATTGGAACAGATGTATAAAAATACAAGAACATTAATTGTATAATGGCATCTAAGAAAAAAACATATCATCATGAAGAGAAGCACTCAAGCATTGATACTGGCGGCAATTTCAGGGATTTTATTCTTGGGTTTCAGGATGGTCTTGTAAATGTGCTTGGAATAGTTCTTGCTGTTGCTGTTGCATCGCAGGATTTTAGAATAATACTTATTGCAGGCATTGCAGCTGCAATGGCTGAATCCATATCAATGGCAGCTGTTGCATATACTTCTACAAAATCTGAGAAAGACTTCTATAGATCAGAGCTTGAAAGAGAGCAATGGGAAATAGAAAATGTGCCTCATCTTGAAGTAAAGGAGATAAGGGACATTTATTACAAGAAAGGGTTTCGCGACAAGGTTTTGAATGCAATTGTAAAAAGAGTGACTTCTGATAAAAAACTATGGCTTCATACAATGATGAAAGAAGAATTGGGGCTTAGTGATGATGACAAGAGTCCTGTAAAAAGTGCTGCTATTGTAGGCATTTCTGCTATTGCTGGTTCATTTATTCCTTTGTTAGCATTTATCTTTCTGCCAATATCAACTGCAATATTCGGCACAATCATTGTTTCTATAATAGTGCTGTTCATGGTAGGCACTGTCAAGGCAAGGCTTATTGATGCCAGCATACTAAAACATGGCCTGGAGATAGCGCTAATAGGAACATTGTCTGCATTGATTGGATATGGAATTGGCGCGCTGTTGGGAGTTGTTGTGTAGATTATTATTCTGCTTTCTCATATAGAAAACTTGCATAGCAAGTTTTCTATTGCCAGATAAAATCAGACATTGTATGCAGGCCTGGCTTTGCGCGGATGAGTTTTGGCGCAAGCTTTACCATGATTGCTGCTGTTGCATGATCTCCTGAGATGCCTGGCTTTATCTCTACTGTGAATGATGGGATGCCATTTATTTCTATTGTGTCTTTGTCCTGGGCTCCTTCATATGCTAGAAAAATTAATTCTATTTTTTCTCCTGATGTGGTTTGTTTTACTCCTAGTATTGTTTTTCCGCCAAGCAATTTGCTTTTTGTAACTGGTTCAAATGTTTCTGTTATTTCTGTATCTATTTTCAATACATCGGCAATCATATGGAGTGATTCTTAGTCCAACATGACCTATTTTATGTTCTGAAACTGCTTGGTTAAATTCTTCTTCTGTCATTCCTATACCAACTTTTTTCTGAAACTGCTGTCTGCGTGTTAATGGATTTATTGCACGGGTTATTTTTATATTCTCTATGTTCTTGCATGCATGTGATAATATTATTGGAAGAAAATCCATTACAAGAACAAAATGACTTTCTTCGAAAGTCATTTATCTTGTCAAGGAAAGAAATATTATACTTTCCATTTACCATTCCTTCTGTACGCAAAGACTTGAGAAGTCTTTGCTGTACAAGTGAAACTATGTTTCACTTTGTATTTACTTGGTTTGCTATAAATTCATAGGCATCTCTTCCTATTTTATCTTTTGCAATATCAATTGCGCCAACCAATTCAAACCCATTTTCTATTGCCAGTCTTGCTATATCTGCGCCAATTGCTCCAAGGCCATATTGAATAAATCTTATTGGTTTGTCCATGCTAAGAAATAAGCGTGAATGCTCTTATAGCTATAAGAAATACAGACCTGGCTGATTTCTTCAACAGATATAAAGATTCATAATTCTATTGTATAGATAACTGCGCAGCTTGGATGACATATTATTGTAAATTATAGCAAGCCAATGAAATAATCAGGTACATGGTGGAACATAGTTCCACCTGTATAGGTGAAGCTATGCTTCACCATATATACTTACATATAATATTTCATTGGTTGCTATACATGGTTGAACATAGTTCAACCTGTACAGATGAATTCATTGAGTTCATCATGTATGCAAATTGCGTTTATTAATGCTCTAAGCAACGCAGTTTGCTATATAGAATGGGTTCGTAGCTCAGCCTGGTAGAGCACTCGCCTCTTACTGCCCTTTTCTTTTTAGAAGAAAGAAAAACGCAAAATATGAAAAAAACATTTCAACCAATAATATTTTAATGGCAAGAGAAAGCGAGCCGTCGAGGGTTCAAATTAGCCTTTTTGTGCAAGTCCTCAAAGAATGGAAAGGTTATGAAATTCCCTTCGGGCCCATTTTATTTTTCATACAATCATAGCTTATCTATATTGAGAATTCGCAACAATTGCGGTTCCAGCACTGCCAGTTATATTTGACATCATACAGGCTTTTGCAGGCTTTTATGAAATCCGTGCCTTCCAATGCTTCTGCAATACTGACAGCTGCTTCTGCTGTTTTATTCTGCTGATTGATCTCTTTGCAGTATTTCAGGCATCCCTGACTAAATATGCTCCTCGATTCTGCCTCTGCTGTGGTATAAAGCATGTTAACAAAGAATATTGCTATTGCTGCCAAGATTACTATAATCAATGCAATGGTTGTGATAGTCTTTGTCTGAAGTTCCATTATTATCATCTACTATGAGTCATAATAATTTTTCAGCCTCTGTCTTCCTATTAATTGCTTTATGCTGTTCCTGAATATGACAGCCAGGATGACAATTGCTGCAATAACTATTATAATAAATAATGTATAATCAGTCTTGTTATATTCCTGCACTGCATAATCTGCTATATCAGATCTGCTGGCATTGTTATCATTGTATTCTGGAAGATTGGCGCGAGTTTGCTGTGATTCTGTTGCCTGACTAGCTGTTGATGCATATACCTCAAACAATGCGACAGAAGCGTAATCTGCATTGCTTTCGCTGGCTGTTATGTAAAGCTTGACACATCTTCCATTGGCTGGAGAAAAGAATTGCTTTATCCAACCTGTTTTGTATTGGCCGCTATTTGTATTATAAGCAGTTGTATAATTAATACAGTTCTCGCTGATATCTATCCTGAATCCTTTTGGCCTTGCAGCTGATTCTGAGAAAATACCAAATCCTGTCACAGCAGTTGTTCTGTTAAGGTCAATGATAAGCCATGCAGGAAGCGAGCTGGCTGTCCAATAACTGTTGTTGTCGTCAATTACATTGACAGGAGCTTCCTGCAGCAGGTATGATGAACTGTTGATTTTTATTGATTCGCTGATGATATTGCGCGCTCCTGTATCTGTTGAATCCTTTACTTCAAAATTATGCGCGCTGCTGATTGTTCTTAATCCATGCGAATCCTCTGCAACAAGATAGTATTGGAATATTCCTGTGCTGTTGAATATTTTGGAACATGTTCCTGCTTCTATTGCGCACAACAACTCGTTACACATCCTATTGCTGCATATATTTGCTGTGATCTGGTCATTGTCAGGATCAATAACAGATGCAATGAACACAACTGGCTGGTTAATTGCATTCGCATAACTCATTGTATACAACTCGTTTATTTCAGGAGGCCTGTTTATAATATCATTCACTGCCATGTTTGCATGACCTGTTTTCATTGACCCTGATGCGCTGCGAACTGAAAGCTCTAATATTGCTTTTTCGCCAATCTCTGCAACAGGCGCATCAATCTCCAGTCCTATCATCACTGCCTGTCCTGGCTCAAGTAAGACGCTGTTCTTTCTCTGGTAATCAACAAAAAGTGATGCATACCACGTATCAATATTATATGAGATATCATACCTGTCTTTTTGATTGCCTGTGTTATTCAGTGCAAATTCAACCATGTATCTCTCGCCTGCTATGAGCTCAATATTTTGTTCATATGGCTCTATTGAAAAGCTATTGATCTTTTGCATGAATTCTTTTACAAAAAAGTTCTCTCCAAAACTGATTGTCATATCATTTGAATCATTTGCCAATATATAGAAACTATGCAGTCCTTTTTCCATGTCAACAAGATAGCTGCATTGATATAATTCCCTGCCAAGAACCTGCTCTATTGACATTCTGCAAAGCTCTTTATTGCATTCCTTGTCAGAGCATGCAATAGCAGTTATATTATTTTCATTGTCATCTGTTATATCTGCATAAAAAGCCACGGTTTCTCCTCTATTTACTTCATAAGGAATTGCGCTAGCAGACTTTATGTCAGGTGGCATGTTGTCTCCTATTGTGAAATTTACAAATGCTTTCTTGGTCTGTGTGCTTGTTCTGCTATATGCACTGAATTCCAGCAAAGCAGGATTACTATCATTGACCGACAGGTAAAAGTTTATCATCCTGCTCTCTCCAGGACCAATAACAGTATCTGATTCGCTTGTTGAAGATACCCAGTCTGGCTTCATATCATAATATATACTATAACTATCCTCAAACTGGCCAATGTTCTTTATAATAAAACTAATATTCATCTCATTTCCTTTTCTCACGCTATATGACCTGTATTCAGGCATTGTTACAAAATCGTTTTCATTGATTCCATTGACAATATAGACTGATATTGAATCATTTGAACAGCCGTGCCTGTTGCATTCCACTGCTGCAATGACATGCATGGAATTTGAGAGTTGTTTGGTATTAATCAAGAACCTGTCTTCATCTGTCTGGCCAATATAATTATCATCAATGTAAATTGCTGCAGCTGAGACCATGGCCATTTCTATGTATATAGTATCTTTGACAGCTGTCTTGTTTCCAGGAGAGATTATTTTTATAACAGGCTTTCCAATGCTGAATCTTTTGCCAAGGCTAAGTGTGTGCTGCAATGCATCATTGTAATAAACAGAGCATCTCTCTATTGACCATGTTCCTGCTGGCAATATTCCGGATAATTTCAAGGAAACTATCTTATTCATTCCTATAGTTGAACTAGTGTTTAATTCTCTTGCTTCGCTATATGCTTCAGATGATAATGCGCACGACACAAAGGCTTCTCCTTGTTTTCCATTGTTTCTCATATCCACAATAATATCATCAGTATCTTGATTATAATTATAGTCTATTATCTGAAGAGAGGTGTCTGGATATGGAATGTCAACTAATGTTCTCATAGAACTGTGTTCTGATGATGCTCTGCAGTCATCAAACCATGAGCCATTTGCTGCACAGAATAAATTATAGATTCCAGGGCTTAGTGTTATATTGAGTATCATCTGCTTTCCAGCAATGACCTGGCTGCATTCACTAAATATATTGCCATTATCTGCATCATGACCAGCTTGCTGGGTATTATAGCTGCAGGAGACTATTCCATAGTAATCTGTGGTTCCTTTGTTTTCTATAGTAATATTATTTTGTTTTATATCAAGAATCCTGAGATTTCCATATCCCTGGAACAGCCTGCAATTATCATTGTATATATCATCCATACTATTCATGAATCCTGCTGTTCCTGCAGCAGCGCCGGCGCAATCTGACTGGCCTGATCTTGCAGAAGAAATAGATGCATTAATTTCTTTTGCTGATTCAAGGATAAAGGCAATACTATCTCTGCAGGAAATGTATTGTTCTCTGGTTGCTGTACAGACTGTCTGGTATGTGAATCCAGAGGATTGCGCGCAATAATCTGCTGTCATATGAGCTGTTTTCTTTTTCAAAAGCCATTGATTGAAGTCATCATATATGTTTCCAAGACAGGTCGGGCACCTGAACATGAAAAAAGGGCTTTGCAGCAGTGTGTTGTTTTCCCTGCCTAATAAATAATAATAATCAGCATTATCCACACACGAAACAGCGCATGTATTGCTATTGGACTTGCATATGCATTCTTTGCCAATGCCGCAGTCATTGTTCATGCTATTGTTAATGCACCAATAGTTTGCGCTGTCTTTTTTGCAGACATAGAGGCCATCAATCTTATTCAATACACTGAATTCAATTCCTTTTTCTGTTGTTGTGTCGCATTCACCATTGCATTTGAGCGCTGATATACAATCTGCGCAGTTGCTGCTGTTTTCATTGTCTTCTATGTTGCAGACATTATTGAAATTGCATGGTGTTATCAATGCTTCAAGATTTGCATCAGCATGAACAACAGGATTTTCAATGTTATATATGCTTAATGTGTAGTTTTTTCCTGAGTAATCTATTAAGCCTGTGTCAAGCCTAAGGCTGATCTTTTCTTTCTTATCATAAGTCCTGTATCCAAGAGATATGCTCTCAATAGGATAGCGCCTGTATTTATCATATGCCTGGAACATTATGCCTGATACATTGAAGCCAAATGAATTTGACCGCGCTTCTGTGTTTGTTATTTCTATATCATACCAGGCATCCTGCCCTTTTTTTATGACTGCAGTTTCCCTATTAAATATAGAGCTGTCTTTTATCTTATCTCCTATAACCTGAACAAATGGAGGGCCCTGGTATTTTATGATATATTTCCCATTCACCTCTGCATCCATTGACTGATCTTCTGTTCCTATGACAACAGTGAAATCATATGAACTGCTGAAATTGCTTTCAATGCTTGAGTTAAGGCAGAGATATACTATTCCTGACATGCTATTGCTGATGAGCCTTGAATCATCATAACACCTAAACCCATTATATGACCTGCTAAGACTGTTGTTTATAACCACATTCTTTATATAGAAATTCATTGAAGACTCTGGGCTGTTGTAATTTGTGTTCGTTACTTGTATTGGAAAACTCACTACTTCTCCTGGAACCCCTTCCTTATTATCCAGCACAATCACTGGCTTGCTATGCCCAGGCACATCAATCCTAATCTTTTGTTCATAGGTTTTTGTTATTTTTTCTATGCGCTTTATTTCATAACCAGCGCTAAGATATATCCATCTTTCGTCAACAGCTATTCTATCTATGCCAGGGTATGCTGCAACTGTGCTTATTTCCAGGGAATTCTTGTCTATCTTTATTATCTTTCCATATATGCTATGGTTTACTGCAAGATAGATATATTTATCATCAACTGCAATGTCAGATATATACTCAAATTCGCCAATGGTTTGCATTGTGCTGCTGATTTTCTTTAATACATTTGCCTGCAAGAAATATAGATTATTCTCATCAGATTCTATTGCTGTTATATTTTCTGCAAATGCTGTTATTGTTATATAGCTGTCATTCAACCTAATTCTGAACAGTGTATTATTGTCATAGAAATAAGCATGCCTTTCGCTGGCTGCTATTATTGATGCTGATGTATTTGTGACTATAGATATGTTATAATTTGTCTTGCTCATTTTTTTCAGATATCTTGAGCCAGACCTGTCCTCAATAAAAAACAAATAGTCCTTGTTCTGGCTCAATGAAACAATATCTCCAAATGCTATGTTATTGACAGCTCCAGGATAGAGTATACTGTTGTTTATCATCATTCCTATTCTTTCGTTTGCCTGGGCATCTGGATTTATAAAGTACAGGCTTCCAATAGCCAGATCAGCTGCCCTTGTTGTCATTACCTGGTCAAAGAGGTCTTCATATCTTATTATATCTTTTTCACCTGCACTGGTCACCAATATATTGATGTCTGATGAAACTGACCTGGGATTAACCAGAATAGTTGATTCATCAACAGAACCAGGCTCTATCTCTGCCATTATTTTATCATTCCTACTGTCTGTTATCCTGGCATTCCAATAATCAGGCGCCTGGACTCTTATATAATAAGTCTTTGGCTGGCATCCTGGATTTTGTTTATTCAATATAGAAAGCCTGTATTCTTTCTGTTTTCCATTTCTGCTGATCTCTGTTATATTGATGACTGGATCTTGTTTTGTTATTGAATACGATCCATCCACAGAGCTGTTGACATATGCCATTATGTTTTCTATATTTATGCTGAGATTGTATTTTTTATATGATAGATAGTCAGCAGGATTTGGTGTAATTTGGTATTCCTTTGGCATGGTTTCTCCTATTCTCAATAAATCGCTGCTATATGCATCATGACCAGCTTGCTGGCTATTGGTAACATAACTGAACTGCGAAGCAGTGAAGCTATTATAAAACATGTTCTCGGTTTGTTTCATGGACCAGCCTTCTGGAACATTGTTTGTAATATTCACTGCAATATCTTTTCCTATAAATGGCGGCGATGATGACCTGCTCTGCAAAGAGCATGACTCTGCAGAATATACCCAGTATGCTTTTCCTGGCTCTATTCTTTCTGCATAATTCATTCTCTGGTCAAATATTTTTTCCGGCGGGGTTGGGCTGTCTGCTGGAGATGCTTCTATGAAATAGATTGGTTTTCTAGCAGACTGGTCCTGGACTGCAATGTTGTCTTTTATCTTATATCCCAACTGACTGCTATAGCATGATATTGCCTCTGGATACAATGAATAGCCGACAGAGCCGATCAATGCAATGTCATTCACCTGCTCAAACTTAATCTGTCTTGAATATCCTGAGAATCTTTCTGAATTAAATATTATTGCGCAGTTATTTGAGGATTTTACAAAATATCCTTTTCCTGGCTCAATATATGCATTTGTATCCAATGAATCAAACTTCTTTTCTGCCTGGTTCCATGAAACAAGTTCTGTGATATCGCAGGAAGGGCTGATGTCTTTTAACGATAGATAATCTGTTTCAAACCTGTAACCGACTTTTTTCTGCGCAATATAAGGCATTGAGAATGGAATGTATTTATTTTTTTCCACATAGATAATGGGGTAGTCTATTGATGAGCTGATATTGAGCATGTAATCAAGCTGTTCACCTGAACCGCATTGTTCTTTTGGTGATAGAGCAGCCTTGATAGACGGGCTCACAATATCTATTTCATATTTATAATTTCCTTCAATAACCTGGCTGTTATAATCTGTCCTGGCGCTGAACTCAAACAAATATCTTCCTGGCACAGATGGAAGAACAATATTTTTGAGATTAAAATTTTCAATTCCTTTCATGACATTGGATGTCTTGCTATTATATTCTGCAACGACCTCGCCAGCGCTATTCTTTATTCTGAGCACTATGCTTGTATTGTCAGGCAGTGGCTCATAATATTCATCACATAAGAAATATCCAACAGCTCCTTTTTCGTCTACATCTGCATTTGCCTGTGTCTTGAGCTTGATCTGGCTTATTGTAGACTGCTGGGCACAGTCTCCTATGGCTTTGTAGACTGGCCTGAATTGGGAATCTTTGATATATTCTCTTTCACACTGAACAGAATTTCCTTCTTCACCTGCTCCAACCACCTGCTGCTGGAGATAGATTGACATCATATCAGCTGCAAATGTAGCAGATGCTGCTTCTAGATTTTTCATATACTGAAAATTAAGGCTGCCTGAATCCTTTGTTTTCAAGTGTTTTTATCATCTCGCTTCTGTCTTTATATATCATGCCTGTTAATTCGCTGGACGCATAGGCTGCTGCAAGCATCACTACCCATGAATCTGTTTTTACTCCTCCTGTTAGTTCTATTAATGTTGTTTTTATCAATGCATCTGTTGGAATTACTCTGAACAAGCGTTCTTTGTTTACACCAACCCAATTGCCTTTGAAGAATGCTTTGCGCATTTCAGAGTCTGCTATATTATTGCCTACTATATTTACCCAGCTAACAAGAACATTAGCCAGCAGTTTTTCAAGAAAATTTCCAGCTCCAAGGCTTTTCATTATCTGCTGATATGCCTGATCTTGCGCATAACGCACAGCAACCTTGGTAAAGAAATCTCCTGTAAACCTGAATGTCCATTTTGTTGTTCCATCCAGATTTATAGGCGCAATTGTTGACATTACTGCACTGGCAAGCCAGGACGGCAGATGGATTACATCTGTGAGCACTGTTTCTGCAGAAGAATATGCCAATGCGCTCCAGAAATTATGTATTCCTCCAAATGCAATAGAACCCAATGCACCTAAGAGAACCCTTCCTACTGTATTTAATTCACATCTCTCTCCTTGTCTGCAGGATGATGCTTTCATTGCCCAGCCTCCTGGGCAGGCAGCTTCCCAGTGCCTGCATTCTTGCACAAGGTTTCTTGTAAATCTTTTTTCTTCACATGGTATTATATCAATATCAAGACAGTTTTGTCTTGCTCCTCCCTGGCATGTATGGGTATTTGTTTCAAGAGTTCCTTTTATATCAATAGTCTCAGCTGAAAAGAATTGTGTATATGCCTGAAGATATGGGTCTCGTATGAAATCTAATTCAGGATTTACTTCTATCTTTACTTCAGCTGGTTTTGTCATTATTTCAGAGAATCCAATATCTGCCTTAAAACAGGATTTTTGCGTGCAGTTAGTCATGCATCCATTGCCAGCGCCCAATATTCCAAGATTCATTGCACTATTTCTGCCAAGGCTGCAGAATTGCTGGCATTTTTGATAGATCTCTGACTGGCTGCACTGCATTGTTGGCGCACTAAATTCTATATTGAGTTTATCTGCATAAGCTGGCTCATTATAATATATTGTTTGTTTTTTGCCAGGAGAGAGTGCTTTGTTAATTGGAATTTCCCTGTCTCCTGCAATTACTCTATCTATCTGCATTGCAGTGGTTGGCACAATCTCAATTCCTTTTAAGATCTGTTTTTTTGCAAACTTTATTTCACAAGATGCTTTTGCGCTTCCTGGAACTGAATTATCATAGATATATTCCATTGACAACAACGGAATAATGCCAACTGCATTTCCATATAGATTTCTATCAATTGTCCTGTTGAGAACAGGAATTGCATAATTGTTCCCTATTTTTGTTATTGGTATTTTTCCAATAAACTGCATTGCTTCAAATGCAATGGTGTTATTTTCTGCAATTATTGCCTTTGCATGTTCTGCATTTTCCAGAACAATATATCCCAGAATCCGTCTGTCTGCTGAAAAGTCTGATGATGAATTTATGATTATGCTCTCATTTTTTATATCAATTCTTTTGAAGGTGTTTCTATGAAGAATGTTGAGAAATGCGCTGTTGTTTTCAACAGGCAATTCAATAAGCCGGTCAGGAGAGATCAGACTATTGTTATATAATTTTATAGAATATCTTGTTTTATTAATTACAACTGGATTGAAAACACCTGAACCTGTTGTTTCAGCCATGATATTCTTTTCAATAACAAGGCCTGATTGATTTGTCATCTGACCTGTGTATACAGGGATATTATTTATAGAAGCATTATAGATAGCACTGTCTTTTGAATAGATGCTCAGGTTGAAGAGCATGTTTTCTCTGATTATTGTATTGTTTTCATACCTGTATGACAGATTTCCATCTGGCGAGACTATTGCAATATATTTTTTCCTGGCATAAAGCGAGATGCCTTCTACAGAACTGGAATTTATGACAGGGATGTATGCAATTGGTGTATATTGCACAGCGCCTATCTCATTTATAATCTTCAGGTTAAACTGAGTGCCAGGATTTAGATCAAGTGCGTCCCATTCATTCTGACCAAGGGATGAGCTCTTCTCGCTGGTATAGCCTGGAAGAGCTTGTGAAGAACATTGTATTGAAGATATTTCTATGAAATTATCCGGGATCATAGATGCTCCTACTGCATTCAATGTATATGCCGCATCTTCAAGCGAGCCTGCCATGGCAGTGCCTGAGGAGAACACAAATACAGACAGCGCCAGAAATAGAAAAACAAAGCCACATCTAACAGAATTGCATGTTATTCCCATAAGACATTTTTGGTTTGGGCTATAAATATAGTTTTGTACAGGCTTCTTTTCTGGAGAGATAAAGAAGAAGCATTTATTAAAAATTTGCGCGCAAGTTTTTAGTTTTGGTAATTCAGATTCCCAACAAATCTATTCTAGAAATAGGAGTTTTCTTGTTCGGCTCTTCCCAAGATTCTTTTGCATCTGCTATAGGAGTAAGATATTCAGGGTCTTTTGTGATTGTGTCAAATTTTTCCATTATCTTTCTTGTAACAGGCCCTGGCTTTTCAAAATCAAAATATTTTTCTCTTTCAATATCATTTATTGTTCTGACAGGGCATATTTTTGCTCCTGTGCCTGTTACAAAGACCTCGTCTGCATCATAGAATTTATCTATACTATAATATCCTTGATTGACAGGAATTTCAAGAGAATCTACTATTTCCATGACTGTTTTTCGTGTAATGCCCTGCAATACAATATTTGGCGCTGGTGTGTATAATTCCCCATTTTTTACAAAGAATATGTTTGCTCCTGTGCATTCTGTTACATGGTCGTGGGGAGTAAGCATTATTGCATCCATCACACCTGCGTTATTTGCCTCTATTTTACAAAGAACGTTATTAATATACTGCGTCATTTTTATATTTGGATCAAGAACTTCTGTTGACGGTCTTCTTGTTTTTGCCACAATGACAGGCATGCCATGGTCATAGAATTCCTGTGGATAGAGGGTTATTCCATCTGCTATTATGAAAAATGTCGGAGTCTTGCATTTTTCTGGATCAAGGCCAAGATCACCATCTCCTCTTGTCACAACTACCCTGATATAGCCATCTTTTTTTTCATTTCTTCTGCAAGTTTCAAGAATATATTTCTCTACATCTTCATTGGAAAAAGGCATTTTTATTTTAATGCCAGCTGCTGACCTGCAAAGCCTGTCTATATGATCATTTAGTCTAAAAACACCGCCATTATATATGCGTATTCCTTCAAAGACTCCATCGCCATAAAGTGTTCCATGATCATATGCTGTTGTAATAGGCTCGTTTTCTGAAACAAATTTGCCTTTTGGAACTATCGCGCTCTTTACAAAAACAACTCCCATGCTAAGAAAGTTGTGGAAAAGCTTAAATTTGCTATAAATGACTGATTAGCAGATTTTCTTCAGAAATCTGCTAATAGAATCAGAAAATCTGCTATAAAATGATATCTATGTAATTTATCAATATGACAAAGCCTGTTGTAATTAACCAGAAAAGAATTGAAAAGGAGTTTCCCAAAGACGTGAATGATAGAATGGCTGTAATGCTCAATGGAATTGTCAATGCAGAGCCAAAAGCAATAACTCTTTTATTGACTGACAGCTCTCCAAAAACATCAACTGAACTAGGCAGAGAATTCCTGGCATTGACAAATAATACATGGAAAACCAGCCATGGCAATATTGCTGGATATTGCAGACAGTCTTTGACGCCAATTGGCATGGTTATTGAAGAGGATTTGCAATATCTTGGCCATAGCAGATGGATAAGTCTGTTCACTTCGTCTGCAGCAGGAGACTATTATGGAAAGCCTGTTGCAGCATTTGCATTAAAAAAGACACATGAATATGCTGACACTGTTTTTGCAGATGTCATACGCGATGGCATAGCAGGCAGATCAATGACTGAAATATTTGGAAGCACGAATTCTGTTAGTGAAGATAGCAGAAGCCCGTTTAACACATATAATATTCTCAAGACTCTCCTGGAATATGAAAAGATTTCGTGTATCCATCGGTCTATGACCGATGGCATCTTACTCCGAAATCTTTTACACGCCAACCACCAGTCAAAGACTGGTGGTATGACGTATGAATCCATGAGGCTAGCTGATATTGGACAGATATCAGGCATTCCATGCAGGCAAATTGAACCACATCTCATAAGATTACGAGGAATTGGATTTGTTGACTATGAATCTGTTTGTGGAGAGGCTTCTAATTGGACGCTCTATTCATGGATTGATGGAAAGAATTATGAAGATGTTCCATCTTATAAACAATATACTAAACTAACAAAACTTGTTGCAATGCATCTGCAAAATAACAATGAAGCTGATTGCCATGAAATTCAGGACATGCTTAAAGACAGTGGATTAGAAAGAGGTATTACTGATATTTCAGCTATTCTTTCTCATATTAAACAAGCTGGATTTGCAACAACAGGCTTTAGCGGACATACGAGATCAGAAGCTTCTATAACAGATGCTGGAAGATTTTTTCTAGATGATTTTCTAAGACCATTGGAAAGCGCTATGCAGGATGGAAATGAATTGCAAAATATGGCAGATGCTTTATTGGATTATCGCGCTTATCCTGACAGATTTTCTCATGATGCTTCAAATGATGTTGCAATATATTTGCAAGCAAGGGCTGAGAATAAATGCGGCACAATGGAACAGAAAGCTGAGAAAATATATGAACTGCTATTGTCTTGCGGGGAAAGGAGTCCTGTAGAAATAGCTGATGCGCTTGACATGAAAATTACATCTGTTTTTGGGCCATTGAGATATCTTATAAACAGCGGAAAAGCATACAAAGAAAAGCAGGGAATAGCTTCGTTTTACACAGCAGTAGATTTATAATGACCAGCTTGCTGGGTATTTGTATCATAAGATTTGTGAAGCAAATTATTATAAGGGATTTGCATGGGAATTGAGAAAATTCTAGAACAGAGCAGGCATCCGCATAATTTCGGCATTATTGAAGGATATACGCATATGCGCAAAGAAGTTGGCGGCAGATGCAAAGATGTTGTTGAGATGTTTGTGAAAATAGAAGGAAGAAAGATAACTGATATAAGCTTTATTGGAGAGAGCTGCGCAATATGCACTGCTTCTGCGTCTTTGCTGACAGATTATGCAAAAGGAAAGAGTATAAATAAAATAAAGAAAATGGGCAAAGAAGATATCCTAAAACTCATGAAAATAAAGCTTCATTCAGATAAACTAAAGTGCGCAATGGTGCCATTGCAGGCATTGCAGAAATGCATTAATAATTTTGAAGATGATTAATTATATGGGATATATAACTGGCTATGTTGGAAATATGTTTTCTGGAAAATCAGAGGATTTTATCAGGCATTTGGTGAGGCTGAAGATAGCAGGACTAGAGGTTCTGGTTTTCAAGCCTGTGATAGATGACAGATATTCTGGATTTGCCAAGAATGACAATGGTTTTGTAGAGAGCACTATTGACACACATTCTGGCTCAAAACTTGAATGTTTTGCAGTTGATACAGGCATGAAAGGAATAGACGAGATAAAGAAAATAGTTGATTTTGAAGAGAGACAAAAAGGAAAGAAAATAGATGCTATTGGAATTGATGAGGCAAATTTCTTTGTTCCAGATATCAGGCAGTTGATAGAAAGGCTTGCATATTCAGAGAACAGAGAGGTTGTCTGGGCTGGTCTTGACACTGATTTCAGAGGAGAGCCATTTGGAGTTGTTCCTGAACTATTGGCAATATCAAATGAGCATCATAAATTATATGCAGTGTGCATGAAATGCGGAAACAGGCATGCAACGCGCTCGCAAAGGCTTGATTTAATAGAGATAAAAGACAACAAGCCAGTATACAAACCATCATTACCAGATGCAAAGCAAATCCTGGTTGGCACTGATCTTGCAAGAAGCAAAGGATTTCCGCAAAGCATCTATGAGTCAAGATGCGTCAGGTGCCATGAAGTGACTGGAAAGAACAAAGCGACCTTGCTTCGCAATTCCTCTAAATCTTGTGATGGAAATAATAATATGTCATATACTTTCCATTACAAGAACATATAGCAAACCCATTATTCATGGCCTGAATATTTTATGGGTTTGCTATAAACGAGTGAGAAAATTAAACAAACGAAAATGTTGTGAATGGCAGGAAGATAATATTGCCTTCTTTTTTAATCTTTGGACATTCACAGATTATTATTCCATATTTTGATTTATATTTTCTAATTGCTTTCTCGATTTGTCCTTTATCTTTTTTTCCAGAACCCACTTCTATTGGAATTATGTTTTCTTTCATGTCCTGAATTATAAAGTCTACTCCACTATCATCAGAATCATAGAATATTCCTGTTGGTAGATTGATTGTTTCTTTCATCCTTATCAGATATGAAGCCACAATGTTCTCGATTAAAACACCAAACATGTCTCTGCTGTTTCTGTCAAAAGCTCCAAGCTTAAATCTTATCGCAGAATTTATTGACGGAGAAAGAAAGTAGTATTTCCATGGCTTTCTTACAATCTTGCCAGCACCGCCATATGGCTTAATGCTAAAAATAAGATGTGTTTTTTCCAAAACATCCAATATGCTTCTTATCAATGTTGGAGAAACACCCAATCTTTCAGAAAGCTTGGCATCTGATGTGCCACCCGGAGACTGCAATGCCAAAAAACTCAAAATTCTTGAGATTGTGTTCCTTGTTTCTGTGTTAAAAGATTGTATGGAAAATATGTCTTTTTCTATAATCCTGTCAATCATATTAAATATTTTTTCATGCGCTTCAATTTGAGCCATATTCAATGCAAATGGAAATCCTTTGAAACAGACAAAATCTTCCCATTCTTTATCTATTGGTTTTCCTATCTTTAGGAGCTGTTTTGAGAGTTCATTTTCTTTTGAAGAAGCAATTTTAATACAAGTATCATTGTTGCCATTGAAAATTAAATCTCTGATGCTTTCAGCCATATTTTTCGGAGGAAACCACCCTTCATAACTCAATGTCAAATATTCTGAAAAATTCATAGGAAAAACTATTTCTTTTGTTGTCCTTCTTGCAGCATCCACACTAAGCTCCAAGTTTAAGGCAGATGAGCCAGTGAAAATCATGAAAATCTTTTTGCTTTTGTCAAATAATATCTTTGCTGTTTCACTCCAGCTGGCATCAAAGTGCGCCTCATCAACAAAAATAAAGAGCTCTTTTTCCAGATATACTGGAGTGGTCTTATGCACCTCTTGTATAAAAGCATCCGCAACATCCAGAATCTTTTTGCCAAGATAGGCTTTTAATTCATCTGTTGAAAAATATAGAATTCTGTCCTGTTCAATATTCTTCTTGTTTTTTAGATAATTATAAATCTGGAAAACGAGAGTGGTTTTTCCAACACCCCTTAGACCAGGCAAAATAATCAGCCTTTTTGTGATATTTCCAAGCTGTTCGCCCATCAGAAAATCATCAATATATTTTTCAATTCTAAAATATGCTCTTCTGCATCTAAAAGCGCCTTTTTTGCCTTCTAATTGATTTTTAACCAATTGTGGAGCTTCAGCTAGCTTAGCTAAGGTGTATTTCAAGAGTTGTTCTTTATCATTTATTTCCATTCACATCCTCTAATCTATTATACATTTTTGTGTATAACTATTTATATACTCTTATACATTTAAATGTATAATAACTATTTATAGTCGTCCAACAAAAGAATGAGAACATTCTTTTGTTTCCCTCCGTATAGCAAACCCAGCTTACATACGAGAAAGAACATAGTTCTTTCTGTACAACAAAGAATCTCTGATTCTTTATTATGTCT
>JACRMW010000091.1 GCA_016219465.1 Candidatus Aenigmatarchaeota archaeon
AGCTGTTGGTTATAAAACACATCAGCGCTCTGGCAACAAACATTTCATCCTCTGCATATATCACTCTCCTTTGTCTATCCACGTCTGCCATTTGCATATGTTATGCCACAAAGCATAAAAACCAATGGTTTGTAGTTCGTATAAATTGTTAATATTCTATATAGAAGAATGGCAGAACTCATAACATTTCACCCAATATTATTGGCAATGTTTATAGGATTCTGGTTTATCATACCAGCCTATGCAGCCAATGGGTTTCCTCCGCTCGCGCGAGGAAAACATGCTCTGGATTTTGGAAAGAAATGGCGCAATAAGAAAATACTAGGAGAAGGAAAAACAATAGAAGGGCTTGTCGCAGGATTTTTCGGAGGATTGTTATGGGGAGGAATTCTAATATTATTCCAATCATATGTTCAAATAAATCAAGGTATTTCAATCAATCAAGACATTGGCCTTGTTGAAATGACCTGGCCATTGATAATATTGATAACAACAGGCGCTCTTCTAGGAGACCTGATTGGCTCATTCATAAAACGAAGAATTGACATACCGCGCGGAGCATCCTTCCCATTGTTAGACCAGCTTGGCTTTGTAATAATGGCAATAATAGTTGCAGCACCTCTCTATCTAATGAGCTTTGGCTCTGTTGTATTCATAATAATAGCTACTGTATTTGTCCATCTCTTTGGAAATTATCTGGCATACAAAGCAAAACTTAAAAGCGTTCCATGGTAAGAATTTGCTTGCAAATTCTTACTAGAATTTATACTATTAAAATATAAACATTGCCCTCTAACAATAAGTAAATCAATTTAATATGACTATTTGAATAAAATAAGGTTTTTAAAATGAAAGAAAACAAATTTGACCTTCATGTGCATTCAACTCATTCATTTGACGGCAGGGCAACAATCAGCCAGATAATGAAGCATGCAAAAGGCATTGTAAATGGCATAGCAATAACAGACCATGATAATGTATCAGGCCTGAAAGAAGCCAATGTAGAGGCAAGAAAAAACGGATTGATATTTATACCAGGAGTTGAACTCACTACACCATCTGGAGATATTCTTTTGCTTGGAATAACAGAGATGCCAAATGTAGAGACAATAGAAGAGCTTGAGGACTTTGTAAAAGACAATAATGGTATTATGGCAATAGCGCACCCATTTGCAGGACCTGTTCCTGCAAAGCATTTTGTGGAAATACCGAGTGTATTGAAAAGATTCCATGCAATAGAGGTTTATAATGCATTCACGCCATTGGAGGCAAATCTCAAGGCAATGATGTTTGCAAAAGAACATAAAATGACTGCAATAGCAGCGTCTGATGCACACAAACTGGAATTAATAGGAAAAGCCTATACAATAGCAGATGCATCATCAACAGAAGAACTGATAAAAGCAATTAAAAAAGGAAGAGTAAAGGTGGGTTGGTAATGGATAATTATATGCCGGAAAACACAATTATAGCAGACTATATAAAAACAGCAGACCTGTTTAGAATGCATCATGCCCATCACAGCCAGCCAAGCACAACACCCACTCCATAGAATCCAAGATATGCCAATGCAATGAATTTTATCAGCTTTCCTATCAACACAAAGAAAAAGAATCTCTTCTTGCTATATCCTATTGCGCCGCAGAATATGCCAATAGCATCTATAGGCAGCAATGGAAGTGCAGAAAAAGCAAATATCACAGCATCAGGATGATATCTCTTGAATAATTTATCTATTTTCATAATATCTTTCTTGATCTTTCTTTTCTTCCTTTCAGCAAGTTTCTCAATACCATAGCCGACAATATATCCAGTCATCTCACCTACAGCAGAACCAAAGCCAGCAGCAATTCCCAGCAGCAGTGGATCAAAGAATGGCGCGCTAAGAAACACGACAATAAATGCTGGTGATGGAATGAACAGTGTAAATGACGACAGGAATCCTACAAGAAAGAACCCAAGATATCCAAAATTCTGCACAATGCTTGTCAGAAATTCAAGTCCGAACATATTATTAAATAAGCGTTCTCAAGAACTTAACTGTCTTCTCCATTTCAGCAAGGCCTTTTTTTGTTATGCTGTATTTCTTCTTATAATTTCCGCTGACACTGGCATATCCCTCTTCTTCTAAATCATACAAAACCTTGTATGCAGTGACGTTTCCAACAAGAAAGCCAAACTCTTTACTGACAATTTCTCTGAGCTCAAATCCATATCTGGGCTTCTTTTTGATAAGCTTTAGAATAAAAAACCATAGGTTTTCAGTGAGTATTTTTCTTCGCATTCGCTCTGTCGGAGTTTCAGGCATGATATTAATTGAATCGTTAAGTTTATAAGTTTTACCACCATAAAACTCTTTATATCATGGCTATTTGCGAAGCAAATAACTATTATGGCTAAATTCTCCAGAAGAGAATTTGGCTATTTCCACAACCAGCTCGCTGGATATTTTGGCTATTTGCGAAGCAAATAACTATGGTATTATGACTGTTCTGCAAAGCAGAACAGCTATTGGTGAAGATATGTCACAGATAAGAATTGCTATCACAGGCGTCGGAAACTGCGCATCATCCCTGATACAGGGTATTTTCTATTACAAGGATGCAAAAGCAGGCGATGTCATACCAGGACTGATGCACCCAGATCTCGGCGGATACAGGATATCAGATATAGTTCCTGTTGCTGCATTTGATATTGACAAAAGAAAAGTTGGCATTGACTTAAGCAAGGCAATATTTGCAAAGCCAAACTGCACACTGATTTTCCAGAAAGACATACCCAATCTAGGAGTGGAAGTAAAAAAAGCTCCTGTTCTGGATGGGTTTGCTCCGCATATGCAGGATTTTCAAGAAGATGTGACTTTCTCAATAGACAAGAACCAGAAGCCGGTAAATATTGTGGATGAACTGAAAAAATCAAAAGCAGACATCCTGATAAATTATCTTCCTGTTGGAAGCGAGGAAGCAGTCAGACATCTTGCGCAATGCTGCCTTGACGCAGGCGTGGCCATGATTAACTGCATGCCTGTGTTTATTGCAACCGATCCTGCATGGGAAAACAAATTCAAGGACAAGAATCTTCCAATAATAGGCGATGACATCAAAAGCGAGGTTGGCGCGACAATTGTGCACAGAACATTGGCAAAACTCTTCTCAGACCGGGGAATAAAAATAAAGCATACCTATCAATTGAATTTTGGCGGCAACACTGATTTCAGCAACATGCTATCAAGAGAACGGCTAAAATCAAAAAAGAAAAGCAAAACCCAGTCTGTGCAGTCATCGCTTCCAACTCCATTGGAGCCAGAAAATATTCACATAGGGCCTAGTGATTATGTTCCTTGGCTAAAAGACAGGAAAATAGCATTCATACGGCTGGAGGGAGAAAAATTCGGAGGAGCTCCTATAGAACTGGAATTAAAGCTTAGTGTAGAAGATTCTCCAAATTCAGCAGGATGTGTAATAGATGCAATTCGTTGCTGCAAACTGGCACTTGACAGAAAAACAGGCGGCGCTCTTTTATCATCATCGTCATATTTCATGAAATCGCCGCCGCAACAATTCCCAGACACCCTTGCAAGAGAAATGCTTGAACAATTCATAAAAAGCGAGAGGGAAAGATAGGAATGTTATTCTTGGATAAATTCAAAGGAATTGTATTTGATTTAGACGGTGTTCTGGTTGACACAGAATATAATCACTGGCAAGGATGGGTCAAGGCATTGAAGCCTTTTGGAGTAAATTTTTCTAGAGAAGAATACACTGATTGTTCTGGAAAAAGCGGAGATGTGATAGAAAGAATTTTAATAAAAAAATATAAACTCCCAAAATTCCATCTTGAAAAAGAGAAAGAAAGCATAATGGCAAAATTTTTTAGTGAAAATAAGATAAATACCATGTATTTTGTAAAAGAGGCCATAGAATTCTTTAAAACTAGAAAATTCAGAATCGCTGTTGCAACAAGTTCCCCAAAAGATCAAGCAATGATAAAACTCCAAAATACAGGATTATTTGATTTTTTTGATTCAATAACTTCTAGAAACGATGTAAAAAATGGCAAACCTTATCCAGATATATACATTTTTGCTGCCAAAAAACTTGGCATAAAGCCAGAACAATGTATAGCATTTGAAGATACTCAATATGGAGTAGAGTCTGCAAAAACAGCAGGACTATACTGCATTGCTATTCCTACAGAAATATCTGTAAAACAGGATTTCTCAAAAGCAGATAGGATATTTAAGAATCTAAAAGAAGCCACTAATTATTTAGTAAATGAGGAGATATAATGCTTGATATAGAAAGAAAATGTATAGAACTTTTTGGCATTAATTTTGACTGGTTTAATGAAACGCCATATGGATACCAGTGTTGTACAGATAATACATGGAAAAATTATATTGAAGACAAAAAAGAATGATCCAGTAGCAACATATCAGGAAAGATTTTCAAGAGATCCCGAAATAGTAAACAGCAGTGATCCAGAGAAAATAACTGTGCTAAATGATTTTGCATACAGACTTAACATTGCTTGTCAAAACGATGATATTGAACAGCTTATAGTGGACCAACAAAAGAATACAAACAGAAGCTTTGCTTCTGTTGTACAGGAGGAAATATATTTTCCTCCTTGTACCGATACATGGTAAAGCAAGCTTTACCTGTACAGAAATAACAAAAGGACTTTCTCCGAAAGTCATTTATCTTGTCAAGGAAAGAAATATTAGACTTTCCATTACAAGAACATAGTTCTTTCTTGTA
>JACRMW010000092.1 GCA_016219465.1 Candidatus Aenigmatarchaeota archaeon
CTTCGTGTATCTTCTCAAATGACAATATGTCATTTTGAAAATTCCGGACAAATCATCTTTGACCACGAATCCATCGGACAAATACATAGCGAGCAAAGCTCTCTTGAATTTCCTAGATGACTGCTGTCATCATAGGAAAGACCGATGTCACAGCAAAGACTTACCATTCTTTGCTGTGCAAGAGAAACTTTGTTTCTCTTTGCATCTTATTCCGAAGTCTTTTCGTCAAAGGAATTACTTTAATTCCTTTGCGAAATTCAAAACAGCTTCTGCTGTTTTAGAATTTACACGCCAACCACCAGTCAAATTCATAGTCAATGAAATTGACTTGAATTTTCAGGTGGACGCATGTCCACCATGAAAAGACTGGTGGTATGACGTATGAATTGAATCTATAAGAATATTTGTTATATCCAGCTGCCTTTTTTCTCAGATTTTTCCTCTTCTTTCATCTTCTTGTCATTCTTTATTATCAGATCCTTTACCTGCTCAACTGCTTTTTTGTTGTCTCCTATACCAGATGAGTTCCCTACACCTATTATCAGGACTTTTTCCTTTGCCTTTACCCGTTTGACTGACCTGACAACAGCTTCATGGACCTTTGGTATTGAATCCATTACTTCTTTCTGCATTGGAGCAATTGCATCAAACAATCCTACTTTTACTATTATACCGTCAATCGGCTTTTTCTTAGGCAATAGTGTATTCTCTATCAGCTCTCTTTGTGAATAGCCGCCCATTGCAAAGCCAACTCCTTCTGCAACCTTTCCTGATGTTTCTCCCTCCATCTTAAGGCCTGCATCTATTGTTATGATGCGGCTGAAATTATGCTTTTTCATTAGTTTATTAATTGCCTCGTCTGTTCTTCCAAGATGAGGCTCAGGCCCTTTTGCCTTTAGCACAAAACATTCCCTGCCTTCTATTTTTGTATGTCCTGCCATTGTTCCTGGAGCAATCTCAACTGCCTCGTCTATAAGAGATGCTGCATACATCGGACCTATGGAATCTCCAACAGGCCATCCATTCAGGAATGATTCCACTCCTTTTAATTCAGACTCTGCAAACTTTTCTATGATAGGCATCTGCATCTGAATTATCATTGCTATCTGCAGGTTCTTGAACTTTTTTGCAAGCTCAACATTATGCCGTACTATCTTTGCAAGCTGTCTTAGGCCAATTGCTGCTCTTAAGCCATAGTTTAATTGCTGTCTCTCCACAGCTGTCTTCTTTGAAGCATGTTCATCAACAAACTCAGTAAATCTATCCTCAGTCTGTCTTATCAACTGGTCTATTTTCTGGACAATCCCATATGGATCAAGCGAAGAAGGCTCTACTAGAAAGAAATCCGTGAATTCATTTATCTTTTCTTTCATCTCTTTTGTATGAATATCTGTTCTTTTTGAACATATTGTATTTCCTTTGTCAGACAATTCCTCTAGTTTTTTTGCAGACTGCTCAAGCTTCCATATCATCTGAGAAAGCATGATCCGCGGATATAGTATGATGAATACAAACAATATCACAAACCATAATATTGTTCCAAATATATCTGCCTGAAGCAATTGCATAATAATCACATATATTGATAACTGACTGACAACTGGTTTGAAAAACAAATCAGCTATTTGTAATTTGACTGAATCCAGAAAGGATTCAACTATTTATTCATAACTATTTTGCAAGGCAAAATAGTTATTTATCATGACTGTTTTCTGAAAGGAAAACAGCTATTTGTATTATCTATTTCTTGAAAAGAAATAGTTAAAAACCTTATTAAACCTATGCTTTTATGCGCAAAATGCATATTAGACTGTTTTTGTTCTATTTCTTCCTGCTTCCAAATCCGCCAAGCAATCCTATTACATACTTGCCGATTGTGAAGATAAAGAACGCTGCTAAACCGAGCACAATAAAAAACAAAATGGTCTCAAATGACAGTGCCATTGAAAACCCAAGATAATTCAGTATAACAGGGAACAGCGCAGACGCCACTCCTATTATCAATAAATTTGTCACGAGGCCCATTGCCTTTTTGACAAAGAAAACAAACATGACAAATATCATTGCCAGGAACACTGTGTTTGTTCCTGCTATGCCAACAGGCGCATTGCCTGTGACAAAACCAGTAACAAAATTAATAGCCTTTCCACCAATAGAAGCAGCCAGTCCTGTTATGAAATTTATTATTTCCGCCATAATATCATGCCTGAATATAGCTAAATCCAGCAGGATTTAGCTATTTATAGTAAACCCACTAAAGATTCGGGTTATGATATTAGTGGGTTTACATACATGCAGAAGCAAAGCTTCTGCTGTACAAGAAGGAATTTGCAATTCCTTCTGTACGCAAAGACTTGAGAAGTCTTTGCTGTACAGGTTGAACTTTGTTCAACCATGTATAGCTAACAAAATCTTATGAATTATCCCTTTTTAATCTAGATTGTCTAATAATTTCAAGAAGCATTCCTTTGTCAATTTCTCTGTGCAATGGCACGACAACAGCGACTTTCTGATTGTCAAGAAATTTGATAAGAATTGAATGGCTTCCATGTGTCCTTTTCTGTTGCCAACCAACTCTGGTCAAAACTTTGATAACATCATGCCCTGATAATATCGGCAGTTTTGGCATGTGTCTCAACCTCAAAACGCGTGACTAGAAACTCTTTGCTTCCAATACCTTCGGGAATTCCCATTTCCTCAATATATAAATTAACAGCCTGTTTTAGATTTTTCAAGGCTTCTTCTATTGTATATCCTTGACTGACAATATCTAATTCAGTGCATAAAGCCACATATTGTTTATCTCCTTTTTTGATGATTGCTGTTAAATCCATATTATCACTAAACTATAACTAGCAAAGAAATTATTTAAAACTCTACAAATCCATAAACTGCTGTCCAAGATTATATACAAATGCAAAACCAACTCCAAGATAAGCCATGGTGAGCAAAACATAATCAATATTACCAGGACTTTTCTTGACAAAACTCAGCATCCTAAGGCTGATCTGCTTCTTAGGCCATTTATAATTTTTAATAATATAATTTCTTGTGCTTTCATAAGAGAGCTGCAGCCTTTGTGTAGACCATTTTTGTATAACAGAAACATCAGGATATGATCCGACAATAGTGTTCTTTCCCTTTTTTATTGCATTTATAATAGAATCCACACTGTCATCAGCTCTTATTTTATTCAAGCCATATCCAATCATTTTTGTGCTGTGCGTATCGCTTCCTGCTGTAACAGGCTTTCTATTATTTCTTGCAAATCTGACAGCTCTCCAGTTTGACAGTCTTTCAAGATTCAATGCGTTGAATGCCTCTATTGCATCGCATTTTATGCATTGTTTTCCAATTCCCTCTCTCCTGACATCAAATGGATGAGATGCAATGCCAATTCCTCCTTGTTCATGGATAATATCAAGCGTTTCATCAACAGAAAGATCCGGCCTGATCATCTCTTCAACACCAAGAGCAACAATATGTCCAGCTGATGTAGAAACCTCAATGCCTGGTATAAACAATGCGCCGTGTTTTTTTGCAGCACTCTTTGCAACACTATGTGCTTTTACAGTGTCGTGGTCTGTGATAGCTATCGCATCTATGCCTTTTTGCACAGCAGTTTTCACTATCTCTTCAGCACTATTCACGCCTTCAACCCGAATCTTCCTGTCTTTTGAACAATTTGTGTGGCAATGGAGTTCTGCTAGCATAAGAATGTTTTGGAATGATATGTCTTAAATACAGAGTTGCCTATAAACATCGTTCCGATGCATGAATCTCAAAAAAATAAGATTGTCCCTATCTATGGCATATATTATTCTAAACGATTTGACATAAACAGTGCGCTCGCCTTTTAGAACATATCTAAGAGGCTTTCCTGTTTCTGGATTCTTAATTATTTTTTCTATTTGCTTTTTTGCCTTATTCTTAAGGCCGCTATCTTTCACTGACTTAATGTTTCTTTCAAATTGTTCTGTATAAATCACTGAATTTATTTTCACAAATAACTACCAGTTTCTGATATTTTCTAAGAAATGTTCTTTGCTTGTTTTCTTGAATTTTCCGCTCTCTATTTCTCTCCAAGCTCTTTCAGTCTCCCTGACAAGTGCTAAATCCTTCTTTATATCTGGTTTCCTCATAGCCTTGAAAACCAATATGTCTTTTTCTGGATAGGCTGTTATAGCAAGCACACTCCCTTCCTTTATATGCAAACTTTCTCTTATATCTTTTGGAATCACAACCTGTCCTTTTGAACTCAAAACAGTCATATCCATTTCTTCTGGTTTCATATAACTCACCTAAGTAAGTATTTCTTACCTAGATATTTAAAGGCCTATTTCATAGATTTAAAAAGATACTGGTTCTATTATGATAGTGATAACTATGCCAACCCCAAAAGACCCATTGCTGAAAAAATATGGAGTTGATAGCACAAGCTCTTCTGTAGACAGAATGGCTGGAATAATTGAAAAAGCTGTTGAAGTATCAGAATATTTTAAAAAGCATGCCCTGCTGACAGATTTGGTTATTTTATTGAGAAAGGCAATCTTCTTGGTGCTGCTGAAGAAGCTGAAAAACAAGAGAAATTCCAATCCGCAGCATATCATTATGAGCAATTAGGAAACAAAACAACAGGCCAGCAAAAAAAAGAAGCTTTTGAAAAAGCAGCTGGAAACTACAAAAGAATGCATGATTATGAAAATGCAGAAAGATGCCTTAGATTAGCAGGTCTAGATAATTCTGCAGATATTGAGAACTTTGATTAACCCTACAATCTGTGAAAGTTCTCAATAAGGACTTTGACCAAAACACATGTTATTCAAAGTCCTCTATTATGAATATATCAGCACGTATTCTTAACTCACTTATAGTGAACCAAATAAAGAATACAAGCAGAAGCTTTGCTTCTGTTGTACAAGAAGGAATTTGCAATTCCTTCTGTACGCAAAGACTTGAGAAGTCTTTGCTGTACAGGTTGAACATGGTTCAACCATGTATAGCAACCAATGAAA
>JACRMW010000093.1 GCA_016219465.1 Candidatus Aenigmatarchaeota archaeon
AGTTATAACTCCTTCTTGCCCAGCAGAACGCATGTTCTGCTTGTGCCATCGGTCTTTCCTAAGACGCCAGCAGTCATCTTGGAAATTCAGGTTGACCTTTGTCAACCATGAATTTGACCGATGGATTCGTGGTCAAATATGATTTGACCCGAATCTTCAAAATGACATATTGTCATTTTAGAAGATACACGAAGTCTTTTCACATAATAGCTCTTTTCTAAAAGAAAAGAGTCATGATACAAATATGAAGCGGATTTGTGGAACATCCTGCAGCCGGCGCTTATAATCAAATAGCTAATCTTTCGGATTAGTCATAATAACTTTGGGATGTGTTATGAAGAGATTTCAAGAAGAGTTGAGAAGATTTGACGAAGAACGCGATTGTGGACAATTTAGAGATCCAAAGATATTCTTTTGGGAATTGTTGAAGAAGTTGGTGAAAGGCAGACATACTAATCTTCACATTAACCCAGAAACTGATTTGAAATATTCTAAATAAAATCAATGAAGCCCTGTGGTATTTCTGGCTTATGAAAACCTATTAAATGTTTGTGAAATGGCTAGATTCTGAAAACAGCAACCTTTATTAACCGGCCATTCCACAATTTTATCAGTGACTAACTATGGTACAACAGCTAGGAGCCATATTATCTGGCTTAGGAGAAAGCACAGTAGCTTTTTTGCCTAATCTTGTTGCAGCAATAATCCTGCTAGTAATAGGCTTAGTAGTAGGAAAGATTGTTGGCAGAGTTGTCAAAGAAGTTCTAGTGAGGATCAAGGTAGACTACTATGTGTCTGAGACACACAAACCAGCTATCAGTTTAGCTGACTTGTTCGGTGTTATTGGAAGATGGTGGGTTTATCTGGCATTCATCACAGCAGCTCTTTCAACAGAGATTCTAGGAATACCATCTCTGGCTACATGGATGGCTACAATAAATGCATTCATACCAAATATAATCGGCGCTGCAATAATTGTAATCGCTGGTTATGTTATAGCAGAGTATATCAAGACGCAGATAGGAAAGCATGACAAGCATTACTCTACATTGACATCGAAGATTCTGTTCTTCTTTATCATGTATGTAGCAATTGCTATTGCATTGCCAATCCTAGGAGTGAATGCTGTCTTGGTAAATAATATCCTGCTTGCTATAATAGCAGCAGTTGGTATTGCATTTGCTATAGCATTTGGTCTTGGAGCAAAGGACACAATGGGCCAGGTAGCTAAGAAATGGGCAAAGAAGCATAAAATAGTATAATTTCTTTTTTTCTTTTTATTTTATATCTAGATCTATCTTTTGATTGATATCAGGCTTGATCTGCCTTTTTGTTTTGATATTGGCACAATTCTTATCTTTTCAGACTGCTGGAGTTTTTCCAATGTCCTGTAGAATTTTGTATAATTGTTTGCAATATGTTCCACTTTTTTATAGAGATCACCAGATTCTATTGGATTCTTTAGATTTGCTAGTATGACCTTTTCCAGCTGGTTCTTTTCTTTGTCTTCAATATTGAACACAGAATTAATATGTTTTCTTTGCACTGCTTTTACACTATCAGCTTCTGCCAATAACACAGCTTTTTTCATGGATTCTATGGCATTTCTGAGATCAAATGACTGTTCTGCTATTGTTTCTATGGATTCTCTTGATATTGCATTATTGTATAATCCAAGTCCTGCTCTTTTAACTAGTATTTCCACAATTTCCTTGAATTTGTATGGCAAATATTCTATTATTACTGGGCTGAAGATTGAGCGAACCTTGTCGTCTGCCAGATACATTTTGTTTTTCTGGGATATGCACCAGACAGCTGATTTTAAGTTGTCAAAAATCTCATGGCTGCGCAATATGTCATATATTACCATGCTATTTGCAGTGAATAATGAGTCAGAATCGTCAAGCGCTATCAGCAATATCTTTTTCTTTTTTGCCAGAGATGAGAATATTCTGTCAAAGAGATCTGATTGGGATATCCCTGATGTTGGTGGGCTGTAACCAAGAACAATTTTGTGAATCTCTGAGAATATCTTGTAATGGGTATTGTATATCTGACAGTTTATGTAAATAGGTATTATGTTTGATGACTGTTCTTTTATTTCTTTGAACAGGCACTTTACAGATGTTGTTTTTCCTGTTGCAGTTGTTCCAATAATAAGAGCATTCAATGGTTTTGATCCTTTGAGAGCAGGCTTTAGGCACATTTCCAGCGATTTCAGTTGATTGTCTCTATACAACAGTTCTTCAGGCACAAAATCATTGTCAAATATTTCCAGGTTCTTGAATAGTGTCTGGTCATCTAGCAAGAATTTCATGATATATAGTTATAGCCATTCCATTAAATACCCTAATACAAATTGAAAATAGCCAAATCGCTTTTTGATTGTTTATGGGCGATTGTAGAGCACAATCAGTTCTGTACTAAAAGCGTACAAGCAGTTATGTCCGCTTTTCACCAGATTATTCTGGTGATTAGCAATGGTGAAGAAAAGTATGGACATAAGAATGAAATCTATTTTGCTATCAGCAGAAAATATAAAAACATAAAAGCAGTTTCCCGTTATTTGACTTCTCTATCGCTCTTTCCTAAATTGCACTCATAGCATAATGTTTGTAAATTATCAAGCGAACTTTTCCCGCCTTTTGAAAAAGGTTTAATGTGGTCAAGATGCAGAACTGTTCCACGATGAGTTGCTGGACTTTTACCACAGAAAACACAACAAAAGTTATCTCGTTGCAAAACTTTGAGTCTTAATTTTAATGGAATCTCTCTCTTATAGCAAGCCAATGAAATAATCAGGTACATGGAGGAACATAGTTCCACCTGTATAGGTGAAGCTATGCTTCACCATATATACTTACATATAATATTTCATTGGTTGCTATAC
>JACRMW010000047.1:0-13253 GCA_016219465.1 Candidatus Aenigmatarchaeota archaeon
AGCTTCTTTATCAGAAGCGCATCTGAAAGCAAATTTTCCAACATCATGTAATAAAGAAGCTACACAAACATCGAACAGATCTTTATTTTTCATTTATTTTCACCAAACAACTTAATAACAATTCGTCCAGATTCTGTTATTTGTAATATTTGGTTACGATCAATATTGCATCGTTCTACTAGATTTATTCCCTCAAGCTTTTTAAGGTGCCCTATAACAGTCGGTTTCCTCAATTTTAACATTATGGTTAATTCTGTCAATGAATATGGTTTACCAGAAAGTAATTCAAGAATTTGGAATTTTCTTTTATTTTTTCCTATGTATTTCATTTCAGGAATTTGAATAATGGGTAAAATAAATTTCTTCATTCCTTCTCTGCATTTATGAATATAAAAACAGCTGCTCCCAATAAGATTAGCCACAGAATAACATGCCAAGCTCATAAGTTTTGTCCCTCCGGTTATATTAAATAATATTACATTGTTTCCTTCCTTTCTTAGAATTTCAACAACAGAAGAAACTATATCACAAAATGATTCTGGATCCACTATAACAATGTCCGAATCATATAGATTCCTGAATTCACTGCATAAAGAAACAGCAACATTCTCTGTTTCTTTGGTTGCCAGATAATATATTTTTTTTTTTTTTTTGCTCTGTTTTATTCCTTCATATAGTGGTTCTTTTTTCTCTCCTACAGTAACTATAAGTATTGTCATTTTACCACACTATTAGTTGTTCAATATGAAATATAATGATATTGCCTAATCGTTAGTATTTTTTCCTAACGACTTTTCAATATTAACAAACCCAAACCCAAGTGTGTTTAATTCACCGAATCCGCAATCAATTCCAAATCTAAGAATCTTACTCTGTTCTCTGTTAAGATTTGTAAAAATGAATTTCCAGTAACTTCCTATGAATATCTGCTTTTCATTCTCAATCAACACATTTATTGGGTAAGTTCCCCTAAAATCAAACTGTTGAAAAATATTGACACATGCGTCCTTTTCGTAGAATGTGTTATATTTCTTAACAATATTCTCAGAGAGTTGTTTTATGAAAGCATTGAAATCATGTTCTGGTCTCCAGAATTCATAGTTACGTTGTGACTCTATACTATATTCCTCATACCGATTCTTTGGGATTCTTATTATTATAGGTGTTGCTGTTGAAACGACACAACTGTTGTGTAATTGTGTTTTAATAATTTGTAATTCTTTAAGTGAGAATTGCATTTCACCTATATTTACAGTTTCTCCAATCTTCTTCTTCAATTCATTGTGTAATATTTCAATGAACATTCTGTCCGGAGATGATATCATAAGATGTTTTAAAGCGCCTTCTTCCAGGGGGTTTTTCTGGCTGCATGGAAAAATGTTTGAAAAGCAAAAAAACTTATATCCTTTGAGATCGTGTAATTTTTGATATTCTGTGTTTTTCAGAAGATTATACACAAATCCCTGCAGTTTATTGAAATAACTTGCATCATAAGAGCACTTTTTCTGAACTGTCAACTTTATGAGTATTCTCATATCATTCAATGATTTACTAAATCTTTAATATGACAAAATGTCCCAGTCCCTTGGGGGAGAGTCGAACTCCCAGCCTCACGGTTTCTATTAGAACGACACTGTTAATAGCACGGGCAAATACCAGTACTAAGCTACAGCCGTGCGCTCCACCATTGAGCTACCAAGGGATTAGAGAAATATAGTAATAATATGATTAAAAGGTTTGGTAATAGAGATTTGATGATTTTGCGCAATTTCAAAACCTTTAAGACTGTTTTTTCCTGCAAAGCAGAAATGGGCATATTAAAGCATTTGCGCTTATTTTTATTCTGGAGACTGTCGCTATAAAAGCATTAAGGAGTCATGATTTTTGTGGTTGTGATGGGATATAGAGAAATAACAAGAAGAGAATTTATGGAAGATGCTGCACGATATTGCCTTGGATTAGGAGGCGCTGCTGTTGGTTATCTTTCAGGATGCACTAGCACAGGCGGCTCTAATTCGCCTGCAGGAACATTTGCAATTCCTGCTCCTCTTGCAAACTCTCCTGTTAGAATAGATCGGCTTGACACTGTAATTGATGACAGAATTATTGAAGTCGGCGTCAGAGACACTGCTGAAAATTCAACAAACACAACAAAATACCGCGCTGAATTGAGAAGAAAAGAAGGTGAGAATTGGGTATATGTCACGCAAAAAGAAGAGAATATTTCCATAACTACTGTGAATAATGTTGAATATTATGCGCGAATTAACTTTGGGGCTGCTGATGGCATTGCAAACAATACTCTATATAAAATAACTGTTTATGCGCTTAATAGGGATAGTTTTCCAAGCAATAATCCGCCTGATATTAAAGACATCACTGCATACAATAGAATGATTGAAGAATTATATATAGCAAACCCACAAAAGATTCTGGACATGAATTGTGGGTTTGCTATACTGTCGCCCATAAAACAATCTTGATTGTTTTATGGGATGACTATATAGCATGAGAAAATCCAACAGGATTTTTACTATTCAGAATAAATGCTGCCCATGCTGGATTATTTTTAGTTGATTAGCAAAAGCCTGCGCTTTTGCTAATATTGCCTCTGAGGGTTTATAATGAAAAAAATAGCATTAATATTTCTATTTGCATTGTTATTGTCGGGTTCTGGTTATGCAGCAAGCCCGCTTGGGGTTGGCTCTATAAGCCAGGCTGTTTATTCTGGACAGATGCAAAACAGCCAGTATGGAAATTATGGCGCAATTTATTTTTCAGCAACAAACGGCAATTCTTATGGAATACTTTCAGAGAATGCTGGAAACAGGACATATACACAGCAGCAAGGAGGGTTTGGAAATCTCAGACTTTATTTTTCAGGAAATCCTTTATACTCGCAAGTTTATACAGCAGGAACAATGGCAATCACTTATACAGATATTAATGGCGACAACACTGCAAAAATAGCAAGAATTCCATATGTTTCATTGAATGCCAGCAGCTCGTTGTATTTATATTATGACACAACAGGCAGACCGTTTATAAATGCAAACCTGACAATTCCTGCTATTAACAATGCTCCTGTGTTTTCGCAGACTGCTAATCAGCAAGTAAATGAAAATTCTCTACTGCAGTTTATAATAAATGCAACAGATACTGACAACGACAATATAACATATTCTGCAACAGCAATGCCTGCCGGAGCCCTATTCAATGCAACTAATCGCGCATTTTCATGGACTCCGAATCTTACACAAGCTGGAAATTACAATGCCACATTTTCTGCAAATGACAGTTATACAACAAGCCAGATGACTGTTAACATAAGCGTTATCAATGCTTTATCACCATTGACGCTTGTATTATACTCGCCATTAAACATAACATATAATAGAACAAATATCTCACTGCAATATACTGCTGTATCAATAGATGGCATAGACCGGTGCTGGTATAGATTAAACAATGGATCTATAACAAATATTTCAAACTGCGCAAACACAACATTTATTGCAAATGAAGGAAATAATTCACTGATATTATATTCTAATACAACTGCTGGCGCAAATGAATCAAGGGCTGGCATGTTTGCAATTGACACAGCTGCGCCAAATATTACAAATATTACAACATCACCGCAATTTCCTATTAATGTAAATGGAAGCCAGAATATTTCTGTTAATTTTACAAGCAGTGAGTTTCCTCTAAATGCAGCATTTAATATTTACAACAGCACTGGCTCATTAGTATACACGACTACAATTATTGTAAACAATTCATCACAACTGCCTATTATATTTACACTCCCAAGCCTTGCTGACGGCTCATACACACTTGTCATGGTTGCACTTGGTTCATTCACTGTTTCTATTCCAGACATAACACCGCCTGTTGCAGACTTTACATTCATTGCAGCAATAGAAGGACAGCTGACTGTATTCACATCAAATTCAACAGACAATATAGGGATTGTGAGATATTTGTGGATGTTTGGAGATGGGATAAATTCAACACTGCAGAATCCAAATCACACTTATGCGCAGAATAGAACATATACAGTGATATTAAATGTTAGTGATACTGTAAATAACACTGGCCAAATGCAGAAAAATATTACAATAAACGACACTATACCGATAGCTGGATTTAATGTTGGAGTTGTTGTCAGAAATCTCAATACACAATTCACAGATAGTTCAACTGCGTATGACAACATATCATCATGGTTTTGGAGTTTTGGAGACGGAGCAAATTCTACTCTGCAAAATCCTGCGCACAATTATACACAGAATAATACATATGTTGTTATACTGACTGTGTCTGATTCTGATGGGTCTGTTTCATCATTTAACAGGTCTGTTGTTGTTCTAAATCAAGCAGGAGCAAATTTCACAATGCCTCTGACAGCGCAGGAAGGAATACTTGTTCAATTCACAGACAATTCAACAGGAACCAATATAACATCATGGCTCTGGAGATTTGGAGATGGAGCAAATTCAACATTGAGAAATCCTAATCATACATATGTTCAGAATAGAACATATACTGTAAACCTGACAATAACAGACAACGGGCAATTGTTCTCAGCAACAGCTGATATAATTATCACAGACACTGGGCCAATAGCAGAATCTGGAAACAATCAATCAATTGAGCTTGGAAATATTGCTTTCTTTAACAGCTCTGGCTCGTCTGCGTATGACAACATAACTTTATATTTCTGGAATTTTGGAGATGGCGCAAATGCAACTGGTGTATTTGCAAATCATACATATAATGCAGCAGGAATATTTGTTGCAATACTGACTGTGACTGATTCTGATGCCTCTATATCATCAGACAATCTTACTGTTATTGTATCTGATACAAGAGTGCCATTGATAAATATACAATCTCCGCAAAACAGGGCATATAATACTACAAACGTTTCATTGTTATTTACTGCTGTTGATTTGGCATTAGACAAAGCATGGTATAATATTGACAATAGCACAAACACAACTTTGCCAGGAAATACAACATTTATAACAACAGAAGGACAGCATGTTTTATATCTTTATGCAAACGATAGTTCTGGCAACAAGAACTCTACTCAATTGTTGTTCAGTGTTGATACAACTATTCCTAATATTACAAATATATCAACATCGCCAACACTGCCTATAACAACCAATGGCACTGGCCAGAACATTTCTGTAAATTTCAACAGCACTGAATTTCCTATAAATGCAGCATTTAATATTTACAACAGCACTGGCTCATTAGTATACACGACTACAATTATTGTAAACAATTCATCACAACTGCCTATTATATTTACACTCCCAAGCCTTGCTGACGGCTCATACACACTTGTCATGGTTGGCTATTGATGCGAGCAACAGAACATGCTGGTATGTTCTGGATAATATTACAACTAATTTAACAAACTGCGCAAATGCCACTCTCACTGGTCTTGCGCAAGGCAATCATATTATTTCAGTCTATGCAAGGGATTTTTCAAACAATACTGGTGCTGCTTTGCAGAACTTTATAATAGATCTTTCAGGAACACTTAGCGGCTATGTAAAAAACAGCACTAATGGAATGGTTTCAGCAGCTGTTGTAGAAGCAAGGCAGAATAATCTAATTATAAATTCCACTACAAGCGCAGCAGACGGCTCATATTTATTAGGACTGAATCCAGGAACATACAATATAATCAGCTTTAAGCAGGGTTACAATACATTTACAGGCATTGTGGCAATAGGCACAAATTCCACTCAGTTGAACATCACGCTTATAGAAGCAGAGGCTATAATATCAGGATTTGTATTTGACAACAATAGAACTCCTGTTGCCAATGCAACTGTGATGGCAAATGCATTTACTAATATGACAGACGCTAATGGCCGTTATACAATATCATTGCCAGCAGGAACTTATAACCTGTCTGCAAACAAGACAGGATTTTACAGCCAGCAGATAACAGGAATAACTGCGTATAATGGCGCAGCCACTGAGGTTAATTTCACGCTTGCAGCAATCAGCAATTATTCAAATGCCACTGTTAATTTCACCGGCATTGTGAAAAATTTTATTGGAAACATGCTTGATGCTTTTATTTTATTCATAGGCAATAGCAGTTATTCCACCAATTCAATGAATGGGTCATATAGATTGGAAATGACTGGTGGATTATACAATGCAACTGCATCAAAGGCATGTTATCTCAACCAGACAATTACAAATATTCTCGCGACTGAAAACAGGACACAGGATTTTACACTCTTTCCATTGCAGGCAATATTGACAGGCACTGTCAAAGACAGCTCAGATAATATAAACATTTCAGGCGCCAATATTGCTCTGATGATTGGGAATGCAGCAATTGCATCAACTGTCACAGATGCAAATGGCTCTTATATGATAAATGTTGCAGGAGGATCATATAATCTGACTGCGTCAAAATCAGGATATGTCTATTATACAAAGGCAATAAACCTGACATGCGGCCCGGCTGAGCAGAATATATCAATGACACCACTAGGAACACTCAGTGGAACAATAGGAAATGGAGCAAATGCAAATATAGAATTACGACAGAATGATGTTATAGTATACAGCGCAACTGCTGATTTAGCTGGATTTTATATAATCACTGCTGTTGTTGGAAATTACCAGCTGATTATATCAAAACCTGGTTTCCAGACATTTTCATCTCCAATCATATTACAGAAAGGACAGAACACTGCATCTCCTACATTTAATCCAGTTGAAACACAAGGAGCTGGAGGAGGTGGGGGAGGCGGTGGTGGAGGCGGGGGAGGCGGTGGTGGAACCATCTCAATTGATAGGATTGAACAATCATTCCTGCTTGCAAACCTGCAAAAAGGAGAGCATTTTATAAGAATCACCAATGATGCAATACCTATAACAAATATGACTATCTTTGTAACAGATTATATCTCAAGCGTCAATATTATTGTTGCAAAACTCAATGACAGACCTCTCTCTGTTCCAAGACTGTTAAATGTATATTCTTATCTTGATATCTATGTTACAGGTCCTGGCATGGATAAGATAGGCGATGCCGCGATCAATTTCAAAGTTCCCAACACATGGATGAGAGTATATGCTCCAAACCAGATAACAATGTTCAGATATCATGACAGTCAATGGAACAGGCTTAACACGACTTTTATAGCAAATGACAGCACTTATCATTATTTCAAGTCAATTACACCAGGACTATCTTATTTTGCAATTGCTGCAGTGACAGAGACTCCTCCTATTATAACACAGCCAGGCGCTAATGGCACAATAACAAACAAGACAGATGGTGGAGGGATAACAGGTGCTGCTACAGCAGTTATGTATTATTGGCTGCTTGGACTGGCTGCTCTGATTATCCTTGCAATAGCAGTGCTGGCATATTATTTGTACAAGAGAAGGACAAAATGACTTTCTTCGAAAGTCATTTATCTTGTTAAGGAAAGAAATATTATACTTTCCTTAACAAAAAAAAAAAAGAACATATCAAAAGAAGAACATCCATCAAAGAAGAACAATGGTCACAAATAGAAATTTGCCTGCAAATTTCTATTATCTGTTATTAGTTGTAGAATGAATATTTCTAATCAGTTTTTTAGCAAGCTCTTCCACCGTTTTGCCGCTTGTTTTTCAACTAATGATGCTAACTCATTGACATCTTTTTCTGTTAGTTTGCTTTTTGAAGCGATTCTTTCTGCTTCTTCAATATCCATATATGTTCACCAATATAGTTGTATTGCGCTAAGAATATTTAGAGATGTCTTTCTGAGAATTAGTAAATAGAGGACTGAGGACTTTGAATAACCCCATTATTTACATAGTATATTCAAATCATCAATTAGAGTTTTGAATTGTCAGTGGGTTATTCAAAACTCTCGACTTTGAATAACATGTGTTTTGGTCAAAGTCCTTATTGAGAACTTTCACATGGTGTACACAAAGACCTTTAGTCTTTGTGTACAGCGTGTAAAAAGACTTCAGAATACCTGAAGTCTTTTTACAAATTACAGGGTTAATCGCTTGGCTGTGTCTTTTAGCGATAAGATGTCTCCTGACTTTATTCCTAGATAGACAGGCCATGAGGACTTTGAAATATGCCTGCCCAGATGGATGAATTCAACAGATGCTTTTGGAAGCCTTACTGTGTCTGAAACAGAGAACAGTGGAATTATCTTATAGCTCACTATCCTTTCCTCAGCTCTTTTCAATTCTGGTATTTTCCAGACAAGCTCTGTGCCTGCTGCTGTCGTGTACTTGGCTGCTTTTCCTGCATCAACAACCTTGAATATAGCTGGCACAAAATCCCTGATTACAACGTTTTTAAGGCATGAATGTGACTTGAACTCCACGCCAATAGTGAACTCAACTCCTTTCTGGATATGCTGTTTCTGTATTATGAATTTCTTGAGCCTGATTGTGCTGAACTTGAATACAATGTAGAGGATTGTGAATATCATGATCAATATTATTGGAATTATTGTATAATCAACACTGTAGCTCACTGCCTTTGTTTCGCATGCATCAAGGCTGAGCTCCCATGTATATTCACTGCCTGTTGATTTAGGCAGGTCGCCTGAAAAAAACAGCTCACCCCAGACATTTTCCCTGACAGATGCTGTTCCTTGAATATTTCCAGTATTTTTTACAGTTATCACAGTGCTTGTCCTGAACAGCTCTTGTTTTTCTTTCTTGTCACTAGAGGTCTGAAAAACACCTTTAACTTCAAAGCTATCTGTCAGTGTGAATAATTCAGCATTATTTTTCATGAGTTGGCTGGTTATAACATATCTTCCTTTTTTTGCGCATTCTGAGAATTCAATTTCTTTTTCATATATCCTAAATTCCTTTGCACCCAGACTGATGTCTTCAGCTGCTGAAAAGAATTCTAATCCATCTTGATCTTTTATTATATATAATAACTTAACCAGAACCTCTTTATTATCATAATTCTTCAGAAAGAGTTTTAACTTTGCTTTGCTGACTGGGATTAGCTCGCCTTCTGCTGCTATCTTTTCAATTACTACATTGGCTGATTTGACTGTTATAGAAATTGGTTTTTCCAGGCGCTCTCCTGTGTTTGTTGATTCCATCACAAGCGTCATGTTATAGACTCCTGGGTTAGTCTGTTCATATGGTGAAAAGTATATTGTAGTTTTTGCATCCTGACCAGCAAGCACAGGAATACTTGATGGCATTGTCACCCATGGCATGCTGTTTTTCATTGAGAAGATAAAGAAATCATCCACAGCACTATGAAGAACAACCTCTATTGACTGAGTATCTCCTGCGCCAACAGGTATCTGGTCATTGCTGATTGTATAGCCAAATGCAAATACTGGCGATGCAATAGCCAGCAAGATCAATAATACTGCAATACCATATCTTTTCATACTCACACCAATGATTCCAAACACAATAGTAAATTCTTGGATTGGCGTGATATATAAGCTTTAGTCATATTCCAGGTCCTCCTGTGGAAGAAAATGACAAGAACGCAAAACAACTTGAGAATCAGGGAGTTGTTGGGATATATAGGATATAGAAAGAATGTTATACTGATGTTTGACGGTATTTATATCTAAAAACGCCAAATAATGATTTTTTTCACCCAACCTTCAGTAGAGGTGAAAAAAATGCATAAAAACACAGTGAGATTATCATATTTCCAGCAATTTTATACCCTCTATCTAAAAAGGGTAGAAAATTGCCTATCAGACTATATAAACCGTCAAACATGAGTTATAGGTTTTCTGCAAATCAGGCTGTTGTGTCAATTATAGTTCCTGTAATTCCTGTGTCTGGTTGTGTTCCTCCATAACCAGTAAAACCTGCCCATGTTCCTGTCAAAGCTCTTAGAGCTTGTTCTAATCTGAGCCATTGGTAATCCTTGACTACACCAATTGCTGCATTGAGCGCGCTTTCCACATCTGAATGCGTGCTCTCTACACCATTGCTATTAAATGCGCCTCCTGCTTTCGCATAATTAGAGAATGGTGTTGCCGCATTCCCCATATTTACACTATCCATATTCCATCACATTTTATATCGTCTTAGTAACGAATATATGTTATATAGAGTATATAAAGATTTCTATTGTTAGGAATATGTGGTAGTGACATGAAAAATCCTTTAAGAGCGCTTCTAAACAGGATAAAACATACACCAACTAATAAGCCTGTTCTTTTGGGTGTGTACGACAGGCACAATAAGGAGGTTGATTATATTCCATTTTCAGATATTGTTTCTATAAATCCGACTGGCATTGAAATCATTGATAACGATATCACTGATAACAAATTCATACCATATCATAGAATTATTTCTGTTTTAGAAAACAGAGAAGTGATATACGAGAGCAGCCATTCTGATTCTGTAAGAAAAGAGAAATAGGGCAGCTGGGTAGATTCCTGACTGAGCAGACCATGAAAGCCGCTTTCCAATGAAGGTGGCTGCTTTTTTCAATCTGTTCTTGCCATCACTAATCCAGCTGCCAATTTTGTGGGGTGTGGTTTGATAAGCGCAAACAGGGATAATCCTGCAAGCGCCTGTTTGTTATAAATAAAAAGGATAAAAAAACAGAATATTTTATCCAATGATTTCAATTCCAAGCTCTGTTGAGACAGGCCTTGAAGCTGCATACTGTTCTTTCTGGACTTGTTTTGCAGGTGTACCTGATCCCATGATATATGGAGATTTTACGCCTGTCACAATGCTGATGACCTGGATTTTTCCATCCATCTCAGGTGACATTCGTGCTCCCCACATTGTCTGTGCATTTGGGTCAAGTTGTGAGCTCACGATCTCTCCTATTTTACTGACTTCTTCAAGGGTCAGATCGTTTCCTCCTATTACCTGTATCAAGGCTCCTGTTGCGCCAGAGTAATCAACCTCTAGCAACGGATGGTTAAGAGCCCTGTATATTGCCTCTTCTGCTCTTTGGCCAGATTCTGTCTCGCTTGTTCCTACTCCTATTGTGGCTACACCGCCTGATTTCATTACAGCTTTTACATCTGCATAGTCTAGATTTACAAGAGATGGCACTGAAATTGTCTCTGTTATGCCCTTGATCATCATTGCGATCAAGTCATCTGCCATTGCAAAAGCTTGTTTCAAAGGCATGTTTCCTGCTAGCTTCAGAAGTTTCTGGTTCTCAATTGCAATAACTGTATCGCAATTTTCTCTTAGTTTCTGAAGACCTTCTTCTGCCTTCACTATCCTTGCTCCTTCTAGCTTGAATGGCAAGGTCACTGCTGCTATTGCAATTGCGCCTGCTTCTTTTGCAATCTTTGCAACAACTGGTGCTGAACCTGTTCCAGTTCCACCGCCCAGTCCGCATGTAATGAACACAAGATCTGTGTCCTGCAGAATAGCTTTTAGCTCGTTCTTTGATTCAAGCGCTGCATTTTTTCCTGTTTCTGGGAATCCTCCTGCGCCAAGACCTTTTGTCAAGGTCTTTCCAATTAATATTTTTTTCTGCGCTTTTGTTGTTGTTCCCAGATGTTTTGCATCTGTGTTTATAGCCACTGTGGTAGCTCCACTTACACCTAGTTCTGTTAGACGTGTGATGCTGTTACTTCCTGCACCTCCACAACCAATGACAACGATTCTTGCTTTGTGTGACTCAAAGTTCTGAACATTGTCAAATCCCCCATTACTTGCTTCTACTGTCATACAAACACCTCTTTTGTTTTAATTTCTGCACATGTATATAGTGCAAAATATATGTTAGCAGAACGAAATGCTTAATATATTCGCAAACGTAATGCTATTTAGAATTCAGAAATTAGCCCAATTTGAAGTCGCCCAAAACTTCAAAAACTAATTCTATTTTTATTTCAATTAACTAAAATAATCAATTGCCCAGATCAATTATTTCAGATGCATATTCTTTCAATTCTTATGTTAAAATACTTTTCTATAGTGCACAATATGAATTGGCTGTTTCTGAGTATAGCTATAAAACAGGTGCATAAAAAGAATTATGTGCTAACTATAGCATGAGACTGACAATAATACTTATCCTGATAATCATAGCTGTCTTTATAATAGAAGTATTCTCGTTTCCTTTGTTTGGACTGACAACTGAACAATTCTTTGATGAATATGGATTTTCTACTAATAATCTTCTGACAAGGCCGTGGGTTATCATAACTTCAATATTCATGCACGGTGATATAACCCATCTTTTGTCTAATATAATTGTATTAGCATTCTTTGGCATGGCTCTGGAAGAAGAGATTGGCTGGAAAAGAACCTTGTTAATATTTATGATTGGCGCTTTTGCAGGCCAATTGTTCTCTGTATTCTACTATGGGCCAGGCGAGATATCAATAGGCGCATCTGCTGGCATATTTGGGTTGATTGGCGTTGGTATATTAGTAGCGCCATTTTCATTTGGGTTTCCCAATCCAATGCCTCTTGGATTGCTTGGTATAATATATGCTGTATACAATATAGCTGGGGTTTTCTCCGGGCCAAGCGACATCTCTTACATTGCCCATCTCGGAGGACTTTTTGCAGGCCTTGTTTTTGGCTTTTATTACAAAGGCATTAAGAAAGGGGTTGGGATTGTTGTATTATTGACAACAGTACTGCTGGCACTCATACTCACCATACCATTGATTATACAATTACTGGCTTTGTGAAGTCCACTAGCTCTCTAAAGCACCACAATTCAATGGTATAACTTTTATTTAGAAATTCTGGTATAACTATTTATACTGGCTGTGTGAATATACTAAAACAGTAATAATTTGATCTTAGTGCTAAAAGAAGTTTTATTATTATTCTAATCACTAAGTGACCAACACAAAATAAAATGCTATGTTTTCAATCTTGACGGAATTATACAATTGATAATAATCAGACATTTTATTTTGTGTCAACTCTAAGCAATTTTCAGAAGGTGATTTTTTGTCAAGAAGGCCAAAATACGACAAAGCCCAGATAGCTACCTGGAAATGTGGAGAATGTGATTTTCTTTGGTATTATAAAACAATAAAATGCCCATTGTGTTATTCAAACAATACTCTCAATATAAATTGATTTCAAACAACTGCAGAACAAAATGACTTACTTCGAAAGTCATTTATCTAGTCAAGGAAAGAAATAGAGGATTTTGTATAACATGTATTTTAGTCAAAGTCCGTATTGAGAACTTTCACATGGTGTACACAAAGACCTGTAGTCTTTGTGTACAGCGTGTAAAAAGACTTCAG
>JACRMW010000047.1:13321-17139 GCA_016219465.1 Candidatus Aenigmatarchaeota archaeon
ATGTATTTTAGTCAAAGTCCTTATTGAGAACTTTCACATGGTGTACACAAAGACCTTTAGTCTTTGTGTACAGCGTGTAAAAAGACTTCAGAATACCTGAAGTCTTTTTACAAATTACAGGGTTAATCAAAGTTCTCAATATTATACTTTCCTTAACAACTAGAAAGTGGCTTTTCTTCGCAAGTCCACTAATGCTGCAGATTGTGGTCAGCAAAGCTGACCTGAATCTTCAGGTGAACACATGTTCACCATGAAGATAAAGTCTATACTTTATCTACAAAGAAAAAGTTTATTTCTCGGAAATGCTAATAATATATAGTAGATTATAGTAATATCAAATAGAGAGTTTTGAATAACCTATTCACAATTCAAAACACTGATTGAGGATTTGAATATAGAGGATTGGTTAAATATGGGATTGTTAAAAGGAAAGGCAAAGGAAAAGTCGTTTTTATTAGGCGATCTTAGCAGAGAATGGTTTTCTGTGGCAGACCCTTCTATAGGAGATTGGTTTAGTGATGGCAGAATAAAAAATATGCTTGATGAAAACAGAGGCAAGTTTTTTTGCATTGCTGCTGGAAACCAGTATGGATCATTGGATTTCACAGGCCCGCCAGGAGCAACTACAAAAATATATTTTCCATTCTGCTTCTGGGTAAGGCGTCAGGGATTTAAGACAGAAATATTTGACGAGTCATTTGAAGTAACTCCTATGCATTCTGCATATTATCAATTAACTTCAAAGCAAAAAGAAGACCTTGAAGCAAAGATAAAGGCAGGAATTGCATCTGCTGCCCAGTCTGTGAGTGATTTTGAGCTCCTGTCCCACGATGAGAGAAAATACAGGGAATTCTTGAGATACTATGGATACAGGACAAAGCGGGAAAGTATAAAGAAAAAACCTGAGACCGAGCCAGATGATTTTGACGAGCTTGTTCTGGATCCTGAGAATACAGAGGAAAAAGAAAAGTTTGAAAAGGAAATTGAAAAACACAGAGACTATCATGCATTAAAGGCTTTTTTCATTGACCAGGTTGATGCAAATACAGGCAATGATGCATTAAGGCAGATTGTGCAAAGATGGCCAACTATCATAACAGATTTTATGAAAATAACAGACGATCATTTAGATTTAGAAAAGATAAGAAAAGACCTGAAAATATCAAAGGCAGAGGCTGTTGTGTTATTGACAAAGAACAAGCTTTTTCAGGAATGGAAAAGGATGTTTTTTCCAGAAGTCAAGAACCGGTATGAGAGAATAAAACAATTGCTGAAAAGCCGAAAGAAAAGCGTTGAAGAATATAGAGAGTGGGTAAAGCCATATATTGCAAAACACAGGCTGATAAAAGAAGCTCTTTCAAGTTCAGGAGGCAGAATGAGTCGGGTTTCTAATTTTGCGTTAATAGCAGGTCAGGCAGGCTCTTCATCTCTTACTACATTATTCTGCTGGAAGCCTTTTCAGGTCCAGGAATATTATGTTTCTCCTGGCGAGATAAGCACATATACTCCTGCTAATGCATATGATGACTGGACAAAGGAAAATCTTATCTGGGATGAGGATCATGGACTGGCTGCAACCTATCCATGGATAACAGAAAAATGGGTTGACAGCCAGGTTGATGCTATATTTGGAAAAACAGAGCATGCAAGACAGGGAGATCCATGGATGTGGGAAAAAAGAAATTATTACACGCTTATTATAATTGAATTCATGAAAAATAATCTCAGATTTCCAGACGGGCTTGAGATAGAGGACGGCATATTTAACCTGAATGCTATTTTGATGAGCAGCAATGCAATGCTTGCAAAACTGCTTGAGCTAAAGGCAAAGCAGTTTGAGCTTGAGAAATATGTTGATGAAATGCTTGGAATCAAATCTGATTTTTTAAAAGGCGAGAAATGGAAGCCAAAAAAGAACTGGCTTGATTTTAACCTTAAGCTGCCGATTAACATACCCAGCAAATTCTCAAGATTCGGACCATATGAAAATTCCTTGAATGACAGGGTTACAAAAGGCTATCTTACTCCAATGGCAAGATATGTCTATGTCCCATTGGCAAGCAAATTACTAGATCTAGCTGGCTGGGGAAAAGCATAACAAAAAGGATTAAAGAGGAATTGGGAATAACAATAGGCCTTCATGCTCTTGCAGGAGAGCATGATTCTCTTGAATCTGGCGACAGACGAAACTGGATGATATCGCACAGAAACCTTGTGTCAATGATAAAGAATGCAAAAGAGGTTGGCATTGAGTTTATTGTAATACATCTTTCATCAACACCGCAATTTATCATGAGAGAGAGGGAACTAAGGCCATTTGGTCATACTTATCAGGTCGTTGGCCCTGACGGCAAGCCATTCTGGAGTTTTGCAGAGAGATCAGAGTATGCTAAAGAGGAGACAATGGCGCAGCTTGCATCTCCACATTATTGCGTTGACCATGATATCATGAAAAAGAGATTAAAAAAATTAAATGAGGAATATACTGAGAAATATAATAAAAAGAGAGAAAACGGCGCAAATGAAATAACTGCTGAGATCAGTAGATGGAAAAAGAGCAAGGAATATGCTGATCTAAGAGAGGCAATAAGAAGAGAGGTTGAACAAGCAGGCGCCAGTGGAGAAAGACTGGAAAAATATGTAAATGAAGCATTGAGACGCCAGGAAAATGAAAAACTTGGTGAATTAAACAACAAACTTGCGCAGGAATTAAAAGAGATAAAAGATGAACATGAAACAAAAAGCGATAGAATACAGAGAGGAGTTGATAAAGAAGAATTGTATGAATTGTGGAAACAGTCAAAAATAGGCCAGTATTTTCTAGAGCTTGGAGAAATATCTGCATATCATATTGTGGGCTATCATATGTGGAAAACAAGGGATCCTATATGGATGTCTATTGTAGGAGACATGGGTCCTGATCAGGCTTATGGTGAAAAACATCCTGAATTTAATGCAGCTGTTGCATGCTATTACATTAAAGAGCATCTTACATTGAAAGACAATGAGCACAACAAGGATTATAAAAGCGGCCTTGCTGGCTCAAGTGTGCTGGATTTTGTAAACAAGAGCAATATCATATTATCATTTGAAACCCCTCATTCAGGCTCTCCTGGCTCTGAATTAGAAGGAAGATTCAGGCTGTTTCAGCCAGATTATGCAGAAATAATGCTTGATCAAATAGGCTCTTCAAATGTCGGGTTTACTGCTGATTTTGAGCACATGCTTTCACAGGGCCTTCATATAGATAAGGATGTAATTGAAAAAGTTTCTGGGAACTTTGGAAAACATGTCAAGGTCATTCATCTTGGCACACCAGTGCCATATGGCGGAACAGCGCATGTGCCCATTGCGCTAGGAAGCATGGCGCAAGAGGCAATATACAAATGGCTCTTTGAATTCAGGAAGAGAGGATTTAAGAATGGCTATGTCATATATGAAAGAGGAGGAGGAGATTCTCCTCAAAAAGTTGTTGAACAGAGCATACATGCAATAAGGTTTATAGTGGAGTATCTTGAAAAAAATATAAAGCCAGATGACCTTCCAGAGGCTTTTTATGGCGTGTCTGAACAAAATGCAGCAAGGTTTGCAATACAGATGAATGCAATAAGAGAACATGCATGGGACCCATTGAAAGGCATGATAACAATACCTGAAGAAGAACATACATTTTTAAGCAAGGCTGCTATTGAAAAAGGAAAGGCAGAAGAATGGAAAAAAGCTAAGTTTAGATAACATAAGTAATAGGACATATTATTTTGTATCTGTTCAGCCATCAGCAGTGGATTTCAGCTCATTCATGACAATTTCTGAAAAAC
>JACRMW010000048.1 GCA_016219465.1 Candidatus Aenigmatarchaeota archaeon
AGATGTCTCAGCTCATCAGTGGTTTGCGCCTGATGAGACTTGAGTTGGTATGCCTTGAGGTATTCCCATACATGCTCGTCAGGGTTCAATTCAGGCGAGTACGATGGAAGACGATAGACGGCAAAGCGCGCTGAATGCAGTGCAACAAACGCATCAACCTTCTTTGCAATATGCGCTGGCGCGCGGTCCTCGATGACAATGATCTTACGCCGAGGATGGGAATCCATGATTTGCTTTAGAAATTCTATGTGCTTGGCTGCATTGATCCTTTCCTTTGGGTTTTCTATTCGAAACACCATATGGCCTGCAGGACTAATCGCAGAAGTCACACAGAGACCGCCGCGCTTTCCTGTGACTTTGACAACAGGCGTCTTTCCGCGCGGTGCCCAAGTCTTTCCCATAACAGCAGTGAGGGAAACACCGGATTCGTCCTGAAAGTACAAAAGAGCTTGCCAACGCTTTACGTGCGCTTTTATGCGTGGCCATTCTTCAATGAGCCATTTCTTCACGGCAGTTTCGTCCTGTTGTGTGGCACGGCGTTTGGGCTTCTGGTTTGTCATACCCCATTTCTTGAGCCAACGCATAACGTTTGTCGTATGCATCTTCTTACCGGTCTTTCGACGAATAACCTGTTGAAGCCTTTTGCACGTCCACAATGGCGTTTCAAATCCATGTTGCATTGCATTGTCCTGAAGTATTTTGACGAAAACTTTCATTTCTTTTTCTGCTATCTTGCGTGGCCTGCCAGAAGACGTTCGACTCTTCAGGGCTTCTTTGCCTTTTCTGTTGTACGTTGTTATCCAACTTGATACGGATCCACGATGCACACCGAAGAAATGAGCAATTTCATTTATCCGCTTGCCTCCGTTATAAAGTTCAATGGCACGAAAACGGTAATGCTCCAAGATTTCATGAGAATAAGAACGCCCGTCAATTATCTTCTTTTCTTCCATATACTGTATATGACTTCAGGTTGTATAAAAAGGCGTCATCCAAGTTTCGCAGTTATCTATATGTTATCCCAGTATTCCATGAGAGGCTTGTTTGACAAGAAATAAAGCAGGGCTGATTTTGTGTATATTCTTGCTGTTTTGAATATTCCCCATTTTTTAAGCCTTCTTGATGATGTCTGCACAGTTATGTTGTCAAAAACTTCAAATCTCTTTTGTTTGCCAACTCTGCGCGCAAGGTCATGGTCTTCGTTTGTGTACAGTTTTGCATTGAATCCTTTTGCATTGAAAAAAGCTTTTCTGTCATAGACAAAACAGCTGCCGCTGGTCACTATAAAACGCATTGCTATCAGGGCTTTTGTGATTGTGTTTATCATCTCATACATAATAGCATCGCTTTTTCTGTCATAATCATAAACAGAAAGCTGGCATATGCCTCCTCCTATAGGTTTTTCAAATTTTTGGTTTATTCTGTGAAGAAAATCAGCGTCAAATCTACAGTCTGCGTCTGCAAACACAAGAATGTCTCCTCTGGAGTTTTCAGCGCCTATGTTTCTTGCTGCTGCTGGACCGTTTTTTACATATTTTATTACTTTTGTTTTGTGCTTTCTGGCTATTCTAGAGGTGTTGTCATGGCCACTGTCTATTACAATTGTTTCAAAATCCCTGAAAGTCTGCTTGTCCAATGATTCTAAACAGTCTTCTATATACCCCTGTTCATTGTATGCTGGTATTATTACAGATATTCTTGGCTGTTTGTTTCTCATATGTTTCCACTTATTCACTATGTAAATAGTAAAAATCCTGATGGATTTTCTTAAAATACAAATAGCTATTCTGTGTTCAGAATAGATAGTATATCTAAGAATATTTTGGTCTGGTATGATATAAATAGCCATGAAAATACGTTTAAAGATTTACAACAAAGAGATGCTCGTGGTATCATGAAATTTTACAAGTCATTGGCTCTTGTTGTTTTAGGAGGCGCAATATTGCTGACATGTGGATGTGGAAAGCAAAAGACAGTGCCAATGATAAATACTATAGATAAATATGCCTATGGAAAACGGATTGTTTTCATACAGAGCAGTGATGAATCATATCCCAATGTCATGGAAATATATGATAGAGGGCTGTTTGATGCCAGTTTGTCTACAGGAGCTGACGAAGATAAAGGAGAACGCACATTGGATATTATTGTAAACTACAGAACAGATGAAGTGGGTGATAGTTCCCAAGACAGGGTTTACAGGTTTGACAATATTGGAGGAAGCCAATCTTTTACTATGCTGTCGCCAAAAGCCCTGCTATATTATGAGTTGCCTGATGAGTATGCAGGAACAAGGCATGAAAATTCCCAATATTGCAATCTGACTAAAATTGGAAAAGATATGTGGTTAGAAAATTGGAATAATCTTCTTGAGCCTATATCTGATAGACCAGCAAGAACAAAAAGAGTTATTGAACAACGAAAGAATTTACTTGAAGAGATGCTAATAATATTTACAAAGGAATATGATAAATACAAAGATGCGCTGATTAGTCAATAGCTATTCTGTTTACAGAATAGTCAGAATATTATCCTGCTTCGCAGGATAGGTAAGTAGCTGAAATTATAGCTAGCCAACTTAATAATCAAGACATAATATACAAGTTGGCTGCTATACACACAAACAACATGCGTTGTTTGGTGCACCAGAAAGCTTTGCTTTCTGTGTGAGTGAACCAAGTTATAATACCTGATTATTTACTTGGTTCACTATAACTATTCAGAAGAGTTTTGCTACATACCCAGCTATAGGAAATACACAGGTCAGTCCAGGAGAATCTCCTACAACATTTATGAAATTTGGATATTTTTCATATCTTTTTATCAAGAAATCAGGATGTATTCTTTCCTTTTCCAATATCTTAACTTGATTTCCTATTTGATATGATTTTATATCATCTAGGGCCAGATTTGGAAAGAATGAAGAAACACTGCATAAAAATCTCTGCAATGATTCGCTGTTGTCATTCAGTCCAAAATCGTCTTTACCACTGCCTTTGATTACCATAGGACCGATACTTATTGCACCCTGAACTGTTGGTGTTAGATGCACTCCAAGTGAACGAATGGCTATACATTCTTGAATATGCCTTTCATATTCTGTAAATGATAGATCCAGTTTTTGGATATCCGAAACAGCGCATGGTATAGGATAAATGTTTGTTTTTATTCTTAATCCATCATTTACTGGTTCAAAAATAGACCATTTGTTTTTGCTCGCTTTGGCTTCATATGGACTATCAGGGTCTAATAGTTTTGTTATTTCATCAAAATATAGACCTGCTGCATTTATTATTGTATTTGCCATAATTTCACATGTTTCGTGCCTGTCAGTTGTTTCTAATGTTACTTTGAAAGCATCTGACATTGGTTCAATGGCAATAACTTTGTTTCCAAATGCAAAACAAGCGTTATTTTCTTCAGCTAATTGATAGAGTTTTCTTGCCAGTTCAACAGAATCTACTATTCCTGTTTCAGGTGCATAGAGCGCGCAATATGCATCTATATTTGGCTCTAATCTTTTCACATCTGTTTTATCTAAGATTTCTACACCAGGAACTCCATTTTCCAGAGATCTTTTATAAAGTCCTGCTATAAATTCTGCTTCTTTTTCATTTTCTGCTATAATTAATTTTCCTGTTTTTGCATAGAAGATATTGTGTTTTTTGGAAAATTCATATATCTTGGCATTTCCAGGAACACACATCTCAGCTTTTAGCGGTTCAATGTTATTATTATTAATAGGGACCACTATGTATAACCATAGAATTTCTTGCTGATTGTGTATATTCACTGGCAGGGGTTTTGTGTTTTTCTACAACATAAATACCGCATTTTCTCTTAGAAAGTTCATACGCTACTGAAGCACCTAGTAAACCAGCACCAATTATCATTATAGGTATTTCTGTCATTATAAATCGATTTATAAGAAATCTTTATGAATCAATTATTTTCCGCTAAAAACTGACAATGTGCTCTGTTTTCCTATATCAGGGTTTTTTTTGGTTTTCTTTTTTGGTGCTTCGCCTTTTAATCTGGCTAGACCATTGTCTATTCTCTGCTGCGAGAATTCGTGTTCTGATAGAATATTGCGTATTTTTTCCTCATTTATCTTAGGAAATTCTATTTCATATTTTCCTATTGTTGGATGCTTGAAAAAATTGAATATATCATCTGCTGAAATTTCAAATGGCCATTCCACGCTTTTCATGGTTTGTTCAAATGTCTTTTTTTCTTTGATCAGCTTCAGGGCTTTGACAGGACCTAATCCTTTTACACCGCCAATATTATAATCGGTTCCTATCAATATTCCAAGCGTTATCAGCTGTTCCTGGTTTATTTCCAGACTTTCCAGAATATCGCTTAATAAGAGAAGTTCTGGTTCTGGTGTGGTGTATTCTGTTTTCTGGTATTTTCGTTTTGATGATATTGAGAGGTTTCTTGCTATTCTTGTTGCGCCATAGAGCAGGGAGTCAAAATCCTGGCTTCCAATGCACCATGCCTGGTTTTCTTTGACAATATAAGATGCCATGGCTTCTCCTTCACTAGGAGCCTGTATAACACAGATTCCCATTGCAGTCAAAAGCTCTTTTGCGGTTTCTATCATGTCTTTGTCAAGGACAGCTGTTCTTTTTGCATACTTCAATGCATCTTCTGGTCTGTTGTCTCTTATTGCTTCCTGTCTCTTGATTTCAGCCTCTTTTTTCAATTCTCTTCTTCGTTCTATTTCTTTTTTCTTGAAATGAGGAGGCTCGCCGTCAAATACATAGATTAACTTTGCTCCTGCTTCCAAAAGATTGATGTTTCTGTAGAACAAACCAGATAAGTGGGAAGTTATTCTTCCCTGCGAATCTTTTAATGGCTCGCCATCATAGCCTCTAATAGTAGTTAGAAATTGATAGATCCAGTTAAATGCGTCTATTGCTATTTTTCTATTTGACAGCTCTTGGATTGTCAGCGGCTTTCCTTCTACTAATGATGATAATTGAATTCCCATATCTGAATTTGATATTGAATAATTAAATATTCAAATTCAGATTGACTGCATGCCCCTGCCGAGAATTTCAGCTCTGCTGAATTTGCCTATTGATAATAGCTATTCTCGTAGAATAGTTAGAATATATTTATGTCAGCAGTGCATTTGAACTCGGGTCACAAGATCCGCAATCTTGCATTCTATTTGCTTCCAAACAAGATTATAGTCTTTCGCTTGGACCAAGCTGAACTACAGAGGCCAGCTATGATTAATAGCTATAAAAAGGTTTTTATTGTAATTAAACTTCACATGGTCTATCTTGCAAATAGCTAAATCCTTTCTGGATTTAGATATGATACAAATAACTATTCTCTTATGATAGCTAAATAAAATAGCTATTCTTTCAGAGAATAGTCAAACTATCAATAGCTAATTTCTGTTCTTAGAAATTAGTCACAATAGCTAAAATCCTTTCAGGATTTTAGTCATGATAAATAGCTGTTTTCTGAAAGAAAGGTAATGCCTGAGGATCCATCAAAAAGTCTTGATGTGGTTAGAGCAAATATCCTGAAAATGGGCGCAAGAGAGGTTATTGAAAGGCCTATTGCATTTGGAGTAAAGTTTTTGGATGTTCTTTTTGTTGTTCCTGATTCAGAAGGAGGAGAGCTTGATGAAAAACTGAAAAAGCTTCCAGGAGTGGGCTCTGTTGAGACAGAAGGAATTACATTAATCTAAAGCAAATCAGTTATAAATAGCTAAAATTCTTTCAGAATTTCAGTCATGATAAATAGCTATTGCTTGCGCAATAGTCATATATCATTAGAATTGGTTTGCTTTATTTGGGTTGATACGTCATACCACCAGTCTTTTCATGGTGGACATGCGTCCACCTGAAAATTCAAGTCAATTTCATTGACTATGAATTTGACTGGTGGTTGGCGTGTAAATTCTAAAACAGCAGAGCTGTTTTAGAATTTCGCAAAGGAATTAAAATAATTATAATTCCTTTGACGAAAAGATTTCGGAGTAGGATGCAAAGAGAAACAGAGTTTCTCTAGCACAGCAAAGACTGGTAAGTCTTTGCGTGCAGAAGGAGTTATAACTCCTTCTTGCACAGCAGAACGCA
>JACRMW010000095.1 GCA_016219465.1 Candidatus Aenigmatarchaeota archaeon
TATTCTTTTGTTGGTCTACTATAAATATATTTATTTGTTCACATACAACAGAAGCTTTGCTTCTGCTTGTATATGGGCTCGGCAGGATTTGAACCTGCGACTCCCTCCACGTCAAGGAGATGTCATAACCACTAGACCACGCGCCCTTGTCTCAGAGATAATTTATATTTTATCTGTAGCTATATAGTGAAGCAAGTAAATAATCAGGATATAATATCACTTGCTTCACATATAGCTCAGCACGAAATAATATACTGTTTATTTCGTGGTAGAGCTATAAAAGACTGATAATATCTATTCTATTATGAATAAAAAACAGATAATCACAGATATTGAACATATCTCTAGAAAAATGATGTTGAAATCAAAAGCAAAAGGGCATGATTATGCACATGTCAATAGAACAAAAATATTCTCATTAAAGATTGCCAAGAGCATTGGATATGGCCTTTTTACAACAGAAATAGCAGCGCTTCTTCATGATATAGGAAATATTATAGAAAGAAAAAACCATGGCGCGCATTCAGCAGTTCTGGCAAAAAGCATTCTTGATAAATATCCAATTTCTGAACAGGATAAAAAGGAAATTATACAGGCTGTTGGAGAACATAGTCAGCCATATGCAACTACGACATTGGGTAAAATTCTGCAGGATGCTGATAAACTGGATTCAATGGGCGCAGCAGGACTAATGAGAGTTTTTGAATTCAATCTTGACAAATATAAGCTATATAACTAAAAAAATCCATTCTCGCCTCCAAAAATGTATAAAGACAAAAAAGGCAGGAAATACATAAGAATGAATGAATTAAGTTATGTTTCTGATGTGATATGTCTTGTTCTTCAATTCAATAGTATGCTGAATTTTCCAATAAGCAGAAGAATTGGAAAACAAAAAGCAACGCTTTTGCAAGACTTCATACGTCTTGCAAAGAAGGAATTAAAATAACTGAAAATGATGATAAAATGATAGACTGGAATAAAATTGACACAGTTCTTCTGGACATGGATGGCACGCTTCTTGACAAACATCATGATGATCATCTATGGGAATTTCTTGTGCCAGAAGCCTATGCAAGAATGCATGGCATTGCGATTGAACAGGCAACAAAAGAGCTGAAAATAAAATACAGCTCTGCAAAAGGCACCATGTTATGGTCTGATATGAACCACTGGTCAAAAGAAACAGGAACAGACATCAGAAAACTGAGAGAAAACGCAAAACATCTTATCCAGGTCCATCCACACACAATAAGATTTCTTGAATTCCTGAGAACCCGGAAAAAGAAAGTATTTCTTGTGACAGCAGCGCCTATGGATGATGTTGAATTCAAATTGACCAATGCAGAACTAAAAGAATATTTTGACGCTATATACAGCCAGATTGAAATAAATCTGCCAAAAGAAAGCCCAAAATTCTGGCGAACACTTCAAAAACTAATTGACTATGATCCAGATACAACGTTATTGGCAGAAGATAATGAAAATATACTGGAAGCAGCCAAATTGTCAGGCATAAAACATCTGGTATTTAAAAAAGCCAGCAATTCCCAGAAGCCTCCAAAAGAACTCATAAACCAGAAAAACACTGCCATGACAGAAATCCATCATTTTGATGAGATAATTCCTAGATAGAATCTAAATATATGGCAATATAGATATAAATCCCTTTTCAGCAGAACTCAAATAAATTTCCTAAGCAAATACACCCCATCCCCTCTCTTCACAGGCTTCTTTATTTTTAGATAAATCATATCCTGTTTGCCAGCCTTATCAGAAACCTTATTGCCAACCACCATTCTAGTAACTTTATGCATAACAATTCCAGTATCAGGCCCTTCTATTATCAACTGATCTCCTTTTTTCACAATGCCTGATTTTATCTTTATTGCAGTATTATCAGCGCCAAATCCTGCAACAGCACCAACATATTCTTTTCTCATTGTTGCAGCACTCCCTCCTATATTAGCATAATCGCTTTTTCCAGGCTCTGTAAAATAAAATCCTTTTGAAAAGCCCCGGTTAAAGACAGTTCCAAGCTTTTCAATCAGCTCTTTCTTTGTATTTGTTGTAAGTTTTCCATGCTGATGCAAATCAACTGCTTTTTTATAGCATCCTGTTGTTACAGCAGCATATTCAGGGCTTCTTTTTCGTCCTTCTATTTTAAATGCATCTATTCCTGCTTTAATCAGCTTATCAATAAATGGCATTGAACACAGATCCTTGGGAGACAACACATAATTCTTGCCAATAACCAATTCCTTGCCGCGATGTCTGTCAATAATATCATATTCATACCTGCATGGCTGAAGACATTCTCCCCTATTAGCACTCTTTCCATACAAATGATGGCTTAGAAAACAGCGGCCGCTTATAGAAACACACATTGCGCCATGAACAAATGTCTCTATCTCTATGCCTGTTTTTTTTATTGCCTTTATCTGCTCTAAAGAACATTCACGCGCAGGCACAATTCTGCGAACACCAAGCTCTTTGTAAAACTTTGCAGATTCTGAATTTGACACAGATGCCTGTGTTGATAAGCACACATCCAACCCAAGAGCCAATGCCTTGCGAACAACACCCATGTCCCAGCAGATTATCATATCAATTCTAGCTTTTTTTGCAGCCCTGAGAATTGCATCAACTATTTTCAATTCATTTCCAAACACAATTGAATTTAATGTTAGATGTGTTTTTGTATCATGACCAACTCCAGAATGGATTTGGCTATTTATACCATAACCAGCTTGCTGGCTATTTTCATCATTATAAAATCCATCAGGATTTTTATTATAATGGCTATTCTGCAAAGCAGAATAGTTAGAGCCGCAACTATTTTCATGGCAATATTTCACAACCTTTTCCAGTTCACTCAAAGAGAAATTCTGCGCAGTAGCTCTCATATTAAGCTCTTTTAACCCAAAATATACAGCATCTGCGCCAGCATTAACAACTGCCCTGAGCATTGTCCAGTCTCCTGCAGGCGAAACAATTTCTGGTCTCGTTACAGTTTTCATAAATCAATATACACAATATATAGATAAGAAACCATTTGCCAAAATAAAATATATGGTGATAGAATGGAAAAGATAAAAGAATCTAATTGGATAGATATGATATTGAAAAATAGTAAATTAACAAAAAAGGATGCAGAAAGAATAGGACATAAAATCAAGCATAAGATGAGAAAAAGATTTCCTTAATAAATAGACGCTATCTCATTCATCTATTCTTAATAATTCATTTGCACCTACTATTTCTGAATGATATTTCCTATACAGATCATCTGCCTTTACTGTTAATAATAATACTATCTCATTAGTATGAGCATATCGTAAAGTGGTTTCTTCAACACCAGTTATTTCAACAATAGCACCTTCATATAAATCTGGTTCTTCTTCTGATGTTGGGATTCTATCGCTAAAAGCAAGAATATATTCAGGACAATCTCCTTCTACTGTATCTATAGCATAGACAATTCTTGTAACATCTGTATTTACTCGTCTTCCACTTAATCCAGATCTTGGACCAAATTCAAATTTCATATCTATCAATAAATAAAGAAGCCGAAATCTTCTTATATCATCAAATAGGCCTAACAACCCCATTGCTTAATAGCCAGTTTCAGCTCTCCATGATCCTTTGCATATTCTTTCAATGAAATTCCTTCCATTGTCGCATCTACAGCCTGTCTCATTGCTTTTGCTCCTGCTTCTGCTCCCATTGAATGTCCCCACAGTCCTCCACCACAATTTATTATAATATCATTTCCTAGTATTTTGATTATTTTTGGTATCAATCCTGGATATACTCCACCAGATGCAATCGGAATCGTTTTCTTCAGACCATACCATTCTGATCTAAGAAAATTATCAATTTCTACAATCTCTCTCTCATCACCTTTCATTTTTCCTACAACAGCACCAGTATGCAAACCTGTCACACCAACAAGTCTTGAAAGCTTAGCTATAACTTTCATAGATATTCCATGTTTTGGATTATGAGTAAATGCTCCATGAGAAGCACGATGAGCATGTATTATCATCTTAAAATTTTGATTTCTAATAGTCTGCAAACCAGACCAGCCTGCAGTTAGAATGTCTATCATTATACATTTACCACCATGATCTTTTACAAACTCTGCTCTTCTTAACATCTCATCAGTAGAAGCTGTTATATTCGCTGCATACACAACCTGTCTACCCTGTTCACTTTTTATCTCATCAACAACGTTTAGAACTTTAATTACCCTGTCTTCAAATTTGTTGAATCGCATTGAACCCAGATTTTCATCATCTTTTGTGTAATCTATTCCATTAGAATAAACTTTATACGCAAGCTTTTCCATCTCACCTGGAGATAATCCTAATTTTGGTTTATAAATTGTTCCTATCAAAGGTCTTTTTTTTATTCCTGTCATCTTTCTTAAATCATTCAGCCCGATATTCGGTCCTTTAAAAGATCTTATATATTTTTTAGGAAATGATATATCATTTAGCCTAAGATTTTTAAGTATTTTCATACCAAAGACATTTCCAGCCACTGAAGATAATAACTGTGGAACATTTCCTGGTTCAAATAAATCAAGTGGATATGCAATTTTAACAATATTGTTCTTAATAGAAAAAACTTTAGCCCCCAGTTGTTTTTTCGTCCCAGGAACATCTACCCAGGTTCCTATACTAGATTCAGCAGCAATATTTTCAGCAGCTATTTTAGCACTCACACCACTAGCATGCTCAAAATAGAACTCACAAACAACATCGTTTCTAGGTTCATATCCTAAATGCATATATCCCATAATAAGAATTAGCTTTCCTGGTTTATATATTATAACTAAATCCTAAACAGATTTAGTTATTTACCCAATCTCCACATGATTTTTAGTCACTATGTGCTTAGTCTTAATTCTAGAGGTAAATTATGGGTTTTGCAAAGCTTTATATTCTCCTGATGACTAATATTTGTCATCATGAGCTTCATACGCAGAGTCAAAGTTGGA
>JACRMW010000094.1 GCA_016219465.1 Candidatus Aenigmatarchaeota archaeon
TCTTGGTTTGCTATACAGAATTGAACATAATTCAATCTGTACAGGTAAAGCTTGCTTTATCATGTATCGGTACAAGGAGGAAAATATATTTCCTCCTGTACAACAGAAGCAAAGCTTCTGTTTGTATTCTTTTGTTGGTCCACTATAATGAATTAGAATTAAGACAACTGCCTGCAGATGAAGCCAAAGCAAAACTAATGAAACTATATGGTATTGGGCCAGAAACAGCCAGAATAGCATTGCAAGAGGCTTTGCATTATTATGATATTTTTGATCATGTGGCACCATGGCAACAAAGAATATATTCAAGATTGCTTTTTAATAAAAAAATTGTGCCTGTAGGAAAGATAATCAAATATGCCAGATTGCATTGGGGGAGGTGGGCTGTTCTTGCTGCGCATTATATTTGGGAAAATATTTTCTGGCAAAGAAAACATGGCATGAAGATAGACTGGCTGGAAAAAGAAATTAGGCTGTAATTATTCCTTATTGGCTTTTTTTTCCTTGACAGGCTTTTCCTGCAGTTTTTCTTCTGAAACTGGCTTGTCTGATTCAAGAGATTGTTTTGAAAATGTCTGGACAAATCTTATCTTGCTGACGCCATCTATATATTCCAGCACAAGTGATGATATTCTTTCTTTTATCTGTGGAGGAGCGTCTGCTTCTATTTCATATGTTCCTGGAATCATGTATATTTTTGGCTCTATTCCGAAGAAATCAAGGATTGCCTCAACCTTCTGTATCTCGTCATCAATATGCTGTTTTACATCAACCTCAAATTTCAATGTCTTTCCTGCTAATGGATGATTAAAATCAATTCTTGCCCTGCCTGCTGATATGCTCTGCACCCTTCCGCGGCTATTGCCAAAATCAACAATCATGCCTGGAATAACATGTTTTCCTTCAAAAACTTTTTCAGGAACAGTTTTTACAAGTTCTGGATTTCTCTGGCCAAATGCTTCATCTGGATTGATTATTATCTCTTTCTTCTCGCCTGGTTTCATTTCAAGCAGGGCTTTTTCAAGACCAGGCACTATAAAACCAGCGCCAAGTATGACCACAGCTGGCTTGTACCTTAATTTAGGATTATAAATATTGTTGTCCTTTGCGATTTTCTCATCTGTCAGGTCAAATATCTCTCCTGATTCAAGCCTTCCTATAAAATCTATTTTTATAAAGTCTCCTTTTTTCATTTTTATCACTGTCTCTGTCTTTACATATAGAGCAAAGATTTTAATAGTGATCTTGTCCAGATTATGGCATTTCAATAGGATTAAAAAGCTTGATGATTTTGTACTGTTCTTAAAACTCTGTCAAAATCCAGAGCAAGCTTAAATAATTTCTTCACAAATAAGCATTAATACTAACAGGTGTGTTGATGGGAGTTCTAACAGTTGGGAATGCAGGGACAAATCAGATTGACATGGAATTGAAGAAGCTTCTTGAGAACAAGAGAGCGCATATAAAAATAATTGGCTCTGGTGGTGCTGGAAATAATACTATTTCAAGGCTTATGCAGATTGGTGTTATTGGGGCAGAGGCTGTTGTTGTAAACACAGATGCCCAAGACCTGTTATACAGTGATGCTGATCTAAAGGTTCTTATTGGAAAAGAGCTCACAGGCGGATTAGGCGCAGGAGCTGATCCAAGAATTGGAGAAGAGGCTGCAAAAGAAAGCAGGAATGAGGTAAAGAAGATTGCAGATGGATCTGACCTTGTTTTTGTAACATGCGGCTTAGGAGGAGGCACAGGAACAGGCTCTTTGCCAATTATTGCAGATGCTGCAAAAAAAGCAGGTGCTCTTACAATAGGTGTTGTGACGCTTCCATTTACAATGGAGGGAAAGCAGAGAATGGATAATGCAAAGAGAGGGCTTGAAAAACTTCAGCCGAATGTAGACACTCTTATAGTAATACCAAATGACCGTTTGCTGGAAATAGTGCCTGATGTAAGCATTGTTTCTGCATTCAAGATATGCGACGAGATTCTTGTAAATGCTGTAAAAGGAATAACAGAGCTTATTACAAGACCTGGATTGGTAAACCTGGATTTTGCAGATGTAAAAGCTGTTATGAAAGACGGCGGACTTGCAATGATAGGAATTGGCGACAGTGATGGCGAGAACAGAGCAGTAGAGGCTGTTGAAAGAGCATTAAACAATCCACTGCTGGATGTTGATATTGACGGCGCAAAAGGAGCTTTGATAAACATTTGTGGAGGAACAGATGTCACAATAAAAGAATGCAAAGAGATTGTAGAGGCTATTGCAACCAAATTAAGCCCTGATGCAAAGATAATCTGGGGCGCCCAGATAATGAAAGAACTTGGTGAAACAATCAAGGCAATGGTGGTTATCACAGGCGTTACAGCACCGCAGATAATGGATTATATTCCTGTAAAAGCAAAAGCAAGCGGCACAGAGAAAAAGGAGATAGAGAAGATTCTTGGGATAGAGTTTGTTAAATAAAAATCTGCAGAGCAGATTTTTATTTAGATGTGGTTTGCCTACATCTACAATTTGGGTTTATTATGACAAGATATGGTAATGAGAGTTTTGAATAACCCTTTGACAATTCAAAACTCTAATTGAGGATTTGAATATACTGTGTAAATAATGGGGCTATTCAGAGTCCTCTAATATGATTTATGCTACGCACAGGACTGTTGATGAAGTTGTGCAAAGCCCTTTCTATTTTTCTATATTGAATGATTCAACTGGTCATTTTCTAATAACAGGAAATTATAACATGACGACAAAACAAGAGGCATATGACTATCTTGACAGATTGTTATCAACAACTGAAATGAAAGAACTTGGCAAAAAGGAAATTATTGAATACAGCAGACATATTGATGCACATCATGAATTTAGACACAGACTGACAAGACCCATGAATTTAGGAAAACTCACTCCAAAATCTATGCAACGTATTTTTCATGAAATGTTTGGCCAATGGTGTGAAAAATCGCATTTTTAAACATTTGTTTTTATATATAGTTAACCCAGTAAAGATTCAGATATAATAACTGGGTTAACTTATAGCAGCCAACTTATATATCATACAAGGTGAACTCAAAGAGTTCACCTGTACAGGTTGAGCTACGCTCAACCATATATCCAGATTATTAAGTTGGCTAGCTATAAATGTATTAATTTTGCTAATTTATTATGATAATTATATTTAGCAAGTTTTGCAGGGTTTTTACATGGGAAGACTTGATAGACTAAAGGGTTTTATAGACCAATGCAAAAGAGTGCTGATTGTGGCAAACAAGCCTGATCTGGATGAGTACAAGTCTTATATAAAAATCAGCGCAATCGGCATAGCAATAATAGGCGTTATTGGATTTGCAATATTCATGGTGGTGCAGATAATCGGAGGATTATGATTTAGGTGAAATATATGATTATAACAGTCAGGACAACAACAGGCAGGGAAAACGCTTCTCTTACTGCCATATCAACAAGAATACAGGCGAGAAAGATACCGATAAAGTCATTGTTCTTTACAGACGATCTAAGAGGCTATATCTTTATAGAAGGCGAGACCGAGGATATTGAAAAGGCTGTGAAAAACATACCTCATGTAAGAGGACTGATAAATAAGGAAGTGAATATAAGTGAACTGGAAAAATTCCTTATTGCAGAGAAAAGCGAGATCAAGTATGATATTGGCGATATAATAGAGGTTGTTGGCGGGCCGTTCAAGGGCGAGAAAGCAAAAATCACAAGAATGGATGAGGCAAAGAGCGAGATAACAATAGAGCTTTTGGAAGCTGTTATACCAATACCAGTAACGATCTCAATAAGCATCATAAGATTATATGAAAAGAAGAAGTGATGAAGCTATATAAGCTTTTCTAGATTATTCTTATAACCCGATACATGATTTGCATTGTTATGCAAATCCATAACTGCTTAGGCAGGAGGGATTATATGAATGAAATAATGGATGCAATAAAGCTATTGAAAGCTGGTTCTCAAAGAAAGTTTAGCCAGACATTTGATCTGATAATTAACATCAGCAATATTGACCTTAAGAAGCCTGAAAGCAAATTCTCAAAAGATGTCAGCCTTCCTCATGGAAGAGGCAAGGAGAACACGATATGCATAATATCAGATGGAAGCGAGCATAACAAGACATTCCTGGCAAATCTTGAGAAGGACAAGAAAACTGCAAAGGCATTCTGCAAATCATATGATTATTTTCTTTGTGAGACTTCTTTAATGATTCTTGTTGGTAAAGTGCTGGGGCGATATCTTGGGCCTTCTGGAAAAATGCCGCGACTCCTGCCGCCAAATGTAGATCCAAAGAATTTTGCAAAGATATTTGAAAAATCTGTCAGGATTAGGATAAAAGACAGCCCTGTTGTGCAATGCGTTGTTGGCAATGACAAAATGGACGACCAGCATATTAAAGAGAATATTGACAAGGTTGTTGAAGAAGTGAAAAAATCCATCCCTCCAAAATCTGCAATCAAGAATGTTTATCTTAAATTAACAATGAGCAAGCCTGTTTTGCTTAATATAAAGTAAAGTTTTGCAGAGCAAAATGACTTTCTTCGAAAGTCATTTATCTTGTCAAGGAAAGAAATATTATACTTTCCTTAACAAGAGCAAAACTTTATTTTTGCCAAGAGTGATTACAATGGTCATGACAAAATCTGAAAAGAAAGAGAAGGTAGAGGATCTTGCAAAGCTGTTGAATTCCAATAGCACAGTGGCTATTGTTGACCTTGCAAAGATTCCTGCAGCTGTGCAATTAAAGATAAAGACTGATCTCAATGACATCCTGACAATGAGAATGAGCAGAAAGACAATATTAAAGATGGCTTTGAAAAATTCAAATAAATACAATGAAAGCTTTGCAAACAAGTTTACAGGATCCTGCGCATTGATATTTTCCAATGAGAATCCTTTCAAATTATTCAAGATGCTCAAGTCAAGCACTGTCAAATCTTCTGCAAAAGAAGGACAGACTGCTCCATGTGATATAATTATTCCAAAAGGGCCTACTCCAATAGCACCAGGTCCTGCTATATCCACGTTCCAGAAAGCAGGACTCAAAACAAAGGTTGAGGCAGGAAAAATAGCAGTCATCACTGAAAAGGCTGTTGTAAAACAAGGAGAGATTATAAGCAATGATGTTGTTGCTGTGCTAAATCTTCTGGGAATAAAACCCATTGAGATTAGCCTTGGCATAGGATTTGCATTAGAGGATGGCATCATCTATGGCACTGATGCGCTTGATATAGATATAGATGCTATTGTCAGTAACCTGACAAAATCAACCCAGCAGGCTATTAATCTTTGCATTGAAATAGATTATCCTACAAAGCTTGCAATCAATTTTATGATACAAAAGGCATTCATAAAAGCAAGAAATCTTGCTGTTGAAGCAGATATAACAGAAAAGGAATTCATAGGCGAAGTCTTGGCAAAAGCTGTCAGGAGCGCAAAAGCGCTGGAGACAGCAACTGGCCAGGTTGAATAGTAAAAGAAAAGAGGTGTTTAGAAATGACAAATTACGTATTCGGCGCGTTGCTATTGCACTCAGCTGGAAAACCTGTAGACGAAGCAAATCTGAAAAAGGTTGTATCAGCTGTTGGCGATGCTGACGAAGCAAAGATAAAAGCATTGGTAAGCGCATTAGAAGGAGTAAATATAGAGGAGGCTATAAGCAAGGCAGCAATGCCTGTAGCAGCAGCTGCTCCAATGGCATCTAGCCAGGCAGTTGAGAAGAAAGAAGAAAAGACAGAAGAAGACACTGCAAAGAAGGCTGAAGAAGCTGCTGAAGGGCTTGGAGCACTGTTTGGCTGATTGCTGAATCTTTTATTTTTTTGTTTAGCTCTGGCTATTTTACTTATTGAGAACTTTGATTAACCCTACAATTTGTAAAAAGACTTCAGGTATTCTGAAGTCTTTTTACACGCTGTACACAAAGACTAAAGGTCTTTGTGTACACCATGTGAAAGTTCTCAATAAGGACTTTGACCAAAACACATGGCAAAGAAGAACAAAGCGATCATGCTTCGCAATTCCTCTAAATCTCGTATAGGAAAATATCATAATAAACATACTTTCCTTAACAATAACAAATTGATATATGCTGCAAAATTTATTACTCCTATAGCTATTTTGCTCTTGTTTATTGGAGCTGTTTATCTTGTTCTTGATCAGAGCACTTTTACAAGTGTTTTCTACCTGATATCGGTTGAGCTTGTTGCGCCATTTAGTTTTGAGGTTTCTGCTCCGATTGCTGTCGGCCTTGGGCTTAGCCTGCCTGTTATAATAATTGTTCTTGTGGTTGTTGATGTTCTTATAACATTGTTTGTTGTATGGAACTATGGCCTGCTGGAGCGCGCGCCAGGAATTGGAAAATATTTTATAAAATTTGACAATAAGATGAGAACGTTTGTAAAAGAGCATAAGCTTGAGAAGATAAGCATGATAGGGCTTTTCCTATATTATCTCAGCCCGTTGTCATTAAGCGGCGCATTTTCAATTGGCATTGTTGGAAAACTGCTGCAGATGGACAACTGGAAAATAATCGCTATTACAATAGCAGGAACAATAGCCGGCACAATTATATTCTCAACTACAATGATTGGATTGTTGGCATTGCTGGGGTTCTAGAAATCATGGATTTTATTTTATAAATTCAACTGATTTTTCTATAATAGCTCTTGCAGGCAGTCCTTTTAATTTAATTCTCAGTCCTCTATGACCAGATGTCATTGGTATTAATATCTCACGATCTTTCTTTCTATAAAAACAGATTATTTGTTCGCCTTGAATTTCGTCTCCTAGATTTCTAAGAATCATTGATTGTACCTATTTTAATCTGCCCTCTTTCACGAGATCTTTTGTTATCTCTAGAATAAGATCAAAATCTAAATTAAGAGCATCTGCAATATCACTTGGATAGGCTTTTCTATTTTTCTTTAGATAATCAAGAACCTCTTTCATTGCTTTGTCCTTTGTTACATTTCTGATATCAATAACTTTTATTGATTCTAGCTTTTCTCTTATAGCCATTCTGACAAAATCAGCTGTATTCATATAAAAACCTTCTTCAACCAATTTTTCTATTTCATCATGTGTCATAATAAAAATCTTATAAACATTTAGAAAAAATTATCATCTCTCTCTGAGGACCCATGAGAATCTATGTGTCTAGTCATTTATAGCCAGCCAACTTAATAATCTGGATATATGGTTGAGCTATGCTCAACCTGTACAGGTGGACTCAACGAGTCCACCATGTATCATACCTGATTATTTACTTGGTTTGCTATATATTATAGTAGTTACATACCTATGTTTTGGATGGTTTGATTTCTTAAATTATAAAATTAGAAATAAAAGATAAGGAATGGTATTTATGAACGCAAAAGATGCGCTTAGAAAGAAGTTTTCAGAAGATCCGTATAGATATTATCATGTAAAACTATTTGATGAGCTTGGTTTTAAGCGTAGACAGTGCAAATGTGGCAGGTTTTTCTGGACATTGTCTGACAGACAGAACTGCCCTGATTCATCATGCACTCCATATGGATTTATAGGAAATCCGCCATCAAACAAGAAAACAGATTATATCAGGCTGTGGAAAGATATTGAAAAATTTTTTGTAAAAAACGGGCATGAATCAATACCATCATATCCAACTGTGTGCAGATGGTTTCCTGGGCTGTATTTCAACATAGCAAGCATTGTCTCATTCCAGAGAAGTGTTGGAGGAAATACTGTTTTTGAATTTCCTGCAAACCCGTTGATAATTCCACAGGTCTGTCTCAGGTTCAATGATATACCAAACGTTGGTGTAAGTGGAAGGCATCAGACATCATTTACAATGATAGGACAGCATTCTGTGTATGATGAGAAATCCCCAAAACAAGGATATTGGAAAGACCACTGTATAGAACTAGACTGGCAAATGCTTACTAATGTAATGAAAATACCTGCAGAAGAAATATCTTTTCTAGAGGATGTATGGCTTGGGCCTGCTGCGTTTGGATATTCTCTTGAATACTTTGCAAGAGGGCTTGAGTTGGGAAATGCTGTTTTCACAGAGTTTGTCGGAACACCTGAACAATACAAACAGATGGACAAGAAAGTCATTGACATGGGTGCTGGATATGAAAGATTTGTATGGCTTTTGGCTGGCACCCACACAAGTTATGATGCTGTGTTTGGGCCAGTGATAGCAAAGCTGAAAAAGAAAACAGAATATGATGATATTGTCTTCAATAGTTATTCAAGGATTTCAAGCATGCTCAATGCTGATGAATACAATATAGAATTACAGAGAAAGATAATAGAAAAGCAGCTTGGGCTCGGGTATACAGAATTAAGGAAAAGAATTGAACAGCTGGAAGCTGTGTATGCAATAGCAGACCATGCAAAAACATTGCTCTATGCTATAACAGACGGCCAGCTTCCAAGCAATGTTGGAGGCGGTTATAATCTAAGGGTTATCCTCAGAAGGGCTCTTGGATTTATCAATAACTTCAAGCTTGATATAGACCTCTTTGAAGTGTGCAAAATGCATGCAAAATATCTAAAGCCATTTGACAAACGCCTGATAAAGAATCTTGATGACCTGGAGAGCATTCTTGGCATTGAAGCAAAGAGATTTGCTGAGACACGGGCAAGATCTGAAAAAATAATAGAAAAATTATTGGCAAAGCAAATTGACAATGACCAGCTTGTTGAAGCCTATGAATCAAATGGCATAACACCTGAGATGATTGTGTCTGTTGCAGAATCACTGGGCCAGAAAATAACAATTCCAGCTGATATTTACACAAAACTATCTGAAAAACATGTGCTTGAAAAGAAGGAAGAAAAGCAAATAGATGTTCCTTTTAGCCAGGCTCTTTATCATGAAAACCAGAATATTCTTGAATTTGAAGCAAAGGTGATAAAAATATCTTGCCACGATGTTGTCCTTGACAAGACATATTTTTATGGACGAAGCGGAGGCCAGGAACCTGATCATGGAACAATCAATGGATGTATGGTATATGATGCTGAGAAGACAGGCAGCACTGTTGTGCACAGGGTTGAAGGCATTACTTTCACAGAAGGGGATGTTGTGAAATGCATTATAAACAAAGAGAGAAGAAACCAGCTAATGCTGCACCATACAGGAACACATGTTCTTAATGCAGCTGCAAAACAGGTTCTTGGCAATCATGTATGGCAGCATTCTGCATTCAAGGATATTGAAAGAGCGAGGCTTGATATAACGCACTACGAGCTGCTGGATGACAAAAAACTGGATGAAATTGAAAGAATCGCAAACAATGCTATAAAATCAGGATATTCTGTAAAAAAATCTTTTGTAAAAAGAACAGACGCTGAAAAATTATTTGGATTTACAATATATCAAGGAGGTGCTGTTCCTGAGCAGATGCTCAGGATAATTGAGATAATGGATAAGAATAAGATTTTTGATGTTGAGGCATGCGGCGGCATACATGTTGACAACACAAAGGAGCTCAAGAAGCTAATTGTATTAAAACAGGAGAGAATACAGGACGGCGTGATAAGACTGATATTTGCATGCGGCCCTGCTGCTGACACTGAACTGGAAAAACAAAGAAACCTTCTAAAACAATGCGCAAAGATTTTGAATGTTTCTGAAAATTATGTCCTGAAAGAAGCAAAAGAGCTTGTCAAGAAATGGAAAATACTCAACAAAACCTATGAAAAACACAAAGAACTTGGAGCTGAAAACATGATTGATGAACTAAGAAAGAGGTTTGCAGGCAATGTCTTGATAGAGCCTGTGATGAATGCTGATATGAAAGATTTACAAAACATGTGCAAGATGCTTTCTGGCAATGAAAAAATTATAATATTGTTTGGCATTTGTGAAAACATATCAATATTTGCATCATCTGGCGATCAGAAAGCGCATGCAGGCGCTATTGTTTCAAATGCTGCAAAAGAACTTGGAGGCAGAGGCGGCGGCAGCCCTGTGCTAGGACAGGGTATTGGTGCTGACAAGGAAAAACTAGATCATATAATTGAAAAACTAAAACACAAATATCAAAAAGAAAAATCTTTTTAATTTCGAGTAATAAATTACTCAAAATATCAGAGGGTTAAACATGAATGAAAGAAAAATATTAAGAGAGCTGGCAGTATTGCTAAATACTAATATAGAGAATACGCCTGCTGTGCTCAAACGATTTAAGAAAGAATCAGAAGAACTGTTTGCTAAGACGTATGTGGAAGAAAAACAGGCAATTGTCTAAATTTTCAATTGATTTATTTTGTTGTGTTTTTAGTGCTTGTCTGGTTCATCATGAGCAGACCGCATTCAATCGGCGCTTTTGAAAGCACATTGCACAATGAGCCAAGCAATTCACTCTGATCTTCTGGTGCTATCTTCTCTTCTCTTCCCAGCACACTCTGGAGATTTATATAATATTCTTTATCCTCTATTTTCTGTATTATCAGCTGACTGCCGACTGCATCTGGAAGAAAATCTATATAAGGCCCTATTTTCTTGCAGCAGCCGATGTAGTAATGATATTCCATTATCGTATATCCTTTTTGCAGATAGGCTTCTTTTATTGGCTGGCTAAGATAGCCATCAATTATCTGCTTATCGGGCAGTATTATTTCCTGCGGAGTGTTTTCGTTGCCTCCTATTGCAACAAATGCAATAGTGGATGCTCCTAGAAGAAATACTATTATCAGGGTCATTATTATTTTCTGGGTCTTTTTTTTCATAACACAGCCTTTTTTGCTAACAACAGATGCAAACGCAAAAAACGCTGGCGAAAATACGCTAGCATGTTCTAACTTGCTCTGCAAGTTGAACAAGCTGTCAAAATTCAAAAGAATTTTGACAGCAGTGACTGTTCAGCCTTTTTTGCTAATATATAATTGCAAAGAAGCTATAAAAGACTTTTCTGCTAATTTTGTTTGAGGATATCATGAGTGAATATACTGGTATTATAACTGAGAATCAGAATATGACAAAGGATGTTTATATCCTAAGAATACTGCTTGATAATGAACTTGGCCATAGAGCAGGCCAATTCGTTAATATAGAGGCTGATATTGATGACGAGAAAAGAATAAAGGCGTATTCTATTGCATCGCCATGCAATCAGAAAAAGAGCATAGAACTCTGCATAAAAAAAATTCCTGGCGGCAAGATGTCTAATTATCTTTATAATTTGCCAATCGGCTCTAAGCTGAAGATAACAGGGCCGTATGGCTTATTTGTTGTAGAAGACTGCAAAAACAACTGCATATTTGTCGCAACAGGAACAGGCATTGCTGGAATAAAACCTATAATACAAGACCTGCTTTCCAGAAACTGCAGAAAAAATATAATGCTTGTGTACGGAGTTAGGAAAGAAGAAGATATATATTATAAGCATGTTTTTGAGACACTTGCAAAACAATATCCAAATTTTTCATTTGTCACCACACTTAGCAGGCCAAGAACAGAATGGAAAGGCATGAAAGGCTATGTTCAGGATTGGATAAAGAATAATGTCAAATACACTAACCAGGATGTTTATGTATGCGGGCTTCCTGATATGGTTGAGGGTGTTGCCAGTGTATGCAAAGGGCTTGGATTCACAGACAGCCATATTCATACTGAGAAATATGTGTAAAAGTCCTATTAGATTTCTTGGAAGGACTTTTTACAATTTTGCTGTCACATCTGCAAACAGGAGAATACTCTTATTGGGTCTCTCTATATTTCTTTATAATATCCTTGTGATTGAATGCAATATCGTCTCTGTTCTCAATTTCAACTGCTGAGAAGAAATCTATTTCTTGTATTTCATCTGTCTTGATCACAATATTATTCTTATCAGATTGTTTGCAAACTGCTGAGAAGCAGAACACTATAACATGCTTATCTTCAATAGAATCAAAGTCTTCGATGAAGAATAGAAATTCTGGATTTATGCTGATGGATAATTCTTCTTCTATCTCACGTCTGGCTGCTGATAATGCAGATTCTTTGAATTCTACTTTTCCTCCTGGCAATGACCATCTGCCTTTTGCAGGCGACTTTTCTCTTTTTGCAAAAAGAATCTTGCCAGTTTCATCTTTTAGAATAATTCGCACAATTAGTTCAACTTTCTTTTCCATAATAGCCCCGCCAGGATTCGAACCTGGGTCCACAGGTCCAGAGCCTGTTATCCTTAACCGCTAGACTACGGGGCTATAATATTGAGAACTTTGACTAGAATACATGTTATAGTGCAAAGTCCTCTATCTATATAGTTATAGCAAACCAAGTAAATAATCAGGTATGATATATGGTGGACTCGTTGAGTCCACCTGTACAGGTTGAGCATAGCTCAACCATGTATCTTGGTTTGCTATACAGAATTGAACATAATTCAATCTGTACAGGCGAATTCTC
>JACRMW010000058.1 GCA_016219465.1 Candidatus Aenigmatarchaeota archaeon
ATTCAAAAAGTTTCGTGTGAAACTTGGAAGAGAAGCAATTAGGCAACAGCTTCACAAACTTGGATTTGTGCTGATAAAACCCGCGTACAAATATATACTTGCTGACAAACGTGAAAGAAATGTCTTTTTAAGGCGTTTTATAGCAATACAACAAAGTATTCAGTATTATATTTGTTGTTTGCTATACAAGGTGAAGTTTCACTTCACCTGTACAGCAGAAGCTTTGCTTCTGCATATATATGAAACCACTATTATCATACCAGAATCTTTAGTGGTTTCACTATAAATAATGCATTGGCAGATTTCTTCAATGGGCTTTATCAGAAAAAACAGAAAATTATGACGCTTTGTAGTCCTGATTATTTACTTGGATAGCTATAACTATATAAAAGCATTCAAAACATAACGATTTTATGAAAGATGAAAAAGAAAAATCATATGCATTGACAGAGAAAAAAGAGAATTTCTCAGAATGGTATAATCAGATAGTCAGGATAACCGGAATAATAGACCACAGATATCCTGTAAAAGGATGTGAAGTGCTGATGCCATTTGGCATAGAACTCCTTGATAACATAACAGAAAAACTGGAAAAGATGCTGAAAGATAATGGGAATAAAAAAGTATTGTTTCCATTGTTCATACCAGAAAGTTTCTTGAGAAAAGAATCCGAGCATATCAAGGGATTTGAAGAAGAAGTCTATCATGTGACGCATGCAGGAAAGAACAAGCTCATGGAACCGCTTATAATCAGGCCGACTTCTGAAACTGCAATGTATCCTATGTTCTCATTATGGATAAGATCCCATAAAGACCTTCCATTGAAAATATTCCAGACCGTATCTGTATTCAGATACGAGACAAAAATGACAAAGCCCCTTGTAAGAATGCGGGAGGTCATGTTTTTCAACGAATCGCACACTGCGCACAAAAACTGGGAAGATGCAGAAACAGAAGTGAAAAATGCTGCAAAGATATATTCAGATCATTTTGCAAATAATCTTGCAATACCATTCATAATAAACAAAAGACCGATAACAGACACGTTTCCAGGAGCAGTCTATACAAAAGCATTTGATGCAATCATGCCTGATGGAAAATCAATGCAGATAGGAACAGTTCATAACCTTGGAGACAATTTCTCAAAAGCATTCAATATAGAATATATTGATGAAAACGAGGAGAAAAAACATGTTATCCAGACATGCTATGGCATATCCACAAGAGCCCTGGCTGCTGTGATTGCAATCCATGGCGATGACAAAGGACTTGTTCTTCCGCCGCAAATAGCTCCTGTTCAGATAGTCATCATACCTGTAATATTCCAGAAAGAAAAAAACAGAATACTGCACGAGTCGCAGAGCCTTTATAATAAATTAAAAAAGAATTTCAGGGTTCATCTTGATGACAGGGATCAGCCAATTGGCTCAAAATTCTATGACTGGGAAATAAAAGGAATTCCTCTAAGAATAGTCATCGGCCCAAAAGAAATAGAAAAAAACGTCATAACAATAACAAGGCGGCTTGATAATGAGAAACTTACAATAGATGAAAAGAATGTTGGAAAATTCATAGAAAATCTTCTGGAAAACATCCAGCATGACATGCTCAGAAAAGCGCAGGAATACCATAAAGACAAAATAATTCATGCATCAGACAAAGGAGAAGCAAAGCAGGCTGTTGAGGAAAAGAAATTCGCAGCAGTTTCATGGTGCGAATCAATGGAATGTGCAGAAACAATTGAGAAAGAAATAGATGCATCATTCATAGGATATAATAGCAAACAACAAGATGCAAAGTGCATAAACTGCAAAAAAGCCGCAGAACACATAGCATATCTAGGCAGGAAATATTGATTCTGGAATAAAATGGACTTTCAGAGCAAGTCTGATAATCTTGCAGAAATAAATCTCTCACAGTCATATTTTGACTTTTTCGGCATAAAAACAGAATTTAAATCCTCTTATATCCCAGAATACACATGGAACTTCTCAAAATTCCAGATAGTCCATATACAAGGTCTGTTCAAAAAGGGCTTGATCTTTCTATTGCGCAAGAAAACCCAGAAGCAACTGCAAACTTTCTTAGCGCAGCAGGAGATATTTACTTTGACAAAAAGATGTTTCCAGAGGCAGCAGAGTGTTACAAAAAACACATTGACTATTATGAAAAACCCGGCATTAGTCAATCTGACAAAACCGCCCAAATAGAATTTAGGCGCTGGGAAAAAGCGCGGCTCAGACTATGCAAAGCACAACACAATGAAACCAGCAATGCTTATAGCAAAACAAGTAAATAATCTGGACATGATACTTGTTTTGCTATATGGAGTCAAACAAAAACATATCCAGAATCTTTTGTTTGACGACTATAAATACTTCCATATTTAATTAGAAGTATAAAGATTCTCAATTGGTTTATTGCTGACTTTGTTTTATAAAAAATATTGGTGATTGAATGAAACAAGAAATAAGGGAAACAGGAACAACAACAACAGGCATAATATGCAGGGACTGTGTATTGATAGGAAGCGAGAGCAAGTCTACGCTTGGATATTTGGTATCATCAAAAACAGCGCAAAAAGTCTACCAAATAGACAATAAAATAGCCCTTACAACCGCAGGCGGCGCAGGCGATACACAGGCAATTGTAAGAATGCTCAAGGCAGAGATAAATATCTACAAAACAATGCGCCATTCTGAATTCACTGTCAATGCAACAGTATCATTGCTTTCAAACATGCTGCAATCATCAAGATACTATCCATACATGTCCATGCTAATAATAGGAGGACATGACAAGGACGGCTTCCATTTATGGACAATTGATCCATTGGGCGGAGCTGAAAAAGACAATTGTGTTGCAACTGGATCAGGCTCGCCTTTTGCATACGGAGTATTGGAAGCGGATTTCAAGGAAAACATGACAAAAGAAGAAGGCATCAGACTGCTTGTAAAAGCTATAAGATCGGCAAGAGAAAGAGATGTTTTTTCAGGAGGCGGCATTGTAATAGGAGTCATAACAAAAGATGGGTTTGAATTAGTGGATCAGGGAAAGATAGAAGAAATATTGAAAACATTCAACAAATAAAAACTTGCAGGGCAAATTTTTATGCGAATCGCTTTTACTGAATTATAGCCAACGTAATCGGCATTCTTTATTTGGTTCATTATATTGCTATAACAATTCTAGCTGTGATAGAAATGGAAGATAAACAGTCAGTTCTTGACGTGATTAAAGAGAATATACCAGCCAATGCATTGATAACAGAAGTTACCTATGAAGGATGTGAGATAATATTATATACAAAAAGCAAGGAATTCTTCAACTCTTCGCTGGACCTGATAAAATCTATTGTGAATAAAGTGAAGAAAAGAGTGCAGGTGCGGGCGGATGAAAGAATACTGCTTGATGAGAAAAAGGCAGAAGCATTCATCAAAGAAATTGTTGCAAAAGAAGCTGGAATAAAAGACATCTATTTTGAGCCAGAATTTGCAAAAGTAATAATACATGCTGAGAAACCAGGGCTGGTAATAGGAAAAATGGCGAGACCCTAAATACAATAAAACACAAAACATACTGGACACCAGATATAAAAAGAGCTCCTTTTATAGACTCAGAACTTATAAAAACAATCAGAAGAATGACGCACAAAGAAGCAGGATATAGGAAAAAATTCCTGCATAATCTTGGGGAAAGAATATATGGTGAGAAAAAAGGAGTGGAATGGATAAGAGCCACATTTCTAGGAGCAGCCCGCGAAGTTGGAAGGTCTGCTATTCTCATACAAACACCGAACAGCCGGGTTCTTCTTGATTGCGGAATAGCTCCTGGATCATCAAAATCATTCCCTTATCTGGAAGTGCCTGAATTCAACATACAAACACTTGACGCTGTGATAATATCCCACGCGCATATGGATCATATAGGCCTGGTGCCCTTGTTGTTTGAATATGGATATAGAGGGCCTATTTACATGACAAGGCCTACCAGAGACACTGGCGTGCTCCTGCAGATGGATTATATAGGAATATGTCAGAGAGAAGGAAAGCCTGTTCCATATTCATCAAAAGGAATAGAAGAAATGTTGAAGCACTGTATTGTTCTTGAATATGATGAGGTCACTGATATCACTCCAGATGTAAGAATAACACTGAGCAATGCAGGCCATGTTCTTGGCTCATCCACAGTGCATTTGCATATCGGAGATGGTCTCTACAATATTCTGTACACAGGAGATATAAAATATGAGAATACAAAACTTTTTGAAAAAGCATCCACTGATTTCACAAGAGTAGAAGGCCTTATAATAGAATCAACATATGGAATGAGAGATCTTCCGCCGCATGGTGTAGGAGTGGCAAAAGTAGTGGAAAAGATAAAAGAAGTGATAGCAAGAGGCGGCAAGATCATTGTGCCGGCATTTGCAACAGGCCGCGCCCAGGAGATAATAGCTATTCTTGCAGAATCAGATATACAAGCTCCGATCTATCTTGATGGCATGATATGGGACTCAACAGCAATACATACTGCTTATCCAGAATTCTTCTCAAGACTAATGCAGAATAAGATATTATATAAAGACAAAGATCCTTTTCAGGACCCAAGACTGAAAGCAGTTGGATCAGGAAAAGAAAGGCAAAAGGTATTTGAATCAGACGAGCCATGTGTTGTACTTGCAACAGCAGGCATGTTGATAGGAGGTCCTGCTATAGAATATCTGAGAAATTTTGCAAACGATGAGAAAAACCTTTTATTATTCGTGAGCTATCAGGCAGAAGGCACATTAGGAAGCAAGATACAAAAAGGATGGAAATATGTGCCGACAGCAACCGATGAAAGAGGAATTGAACTAAAGCTTGAGATAGACACTGTTGAAGGTCTTGGAGGACATTGTGATAGGGAGCAATTGTATGCATTCATAAGCTCCCTGAAGACAAGGCCTAAAAAAATCATAGTAAACCACGGCGAAAGTATGACATGCAGCGCTCTTGCCAGAGCGCTTCACAAGGACTTTAGGATAGAAACAAACTGCCCAAGAGCCCTTGAGACAATTCGCTTTGCATAATAGCAAAATTAGCAAAATCATTTCCTGACTATTCCTGAAGTGATTTTGCTATTGAATAAACCTTTTTATACTTTAAAAATACTACTCATTGAAACCAGAGGTTTTTTAAATGGCTAAGAAAATAATGCATGGAAGATTTGGCTCAAAATATGGCAAACGAATAAGGGAGGATGTACTGAAAGCCATTGAAAAAAGCAAGACCCTCTACAAATGCCCATCATGTTCGCGCATAAGTGTAAAAAGACTTGCCTCTGGTATATGGCAATGCAAGAAATGCTCTGTAAAATATGCATCAGGAGCATATGCTTTTAAAGAATAATAACTAAATTGCGAAGCAGAATAGCTATTGTCAAAGAATAGCTAAAATAACTGATTTGAGAAACAAATCAGCTATTAATATATATAGGGATTGGTATGGAATACAGATGTCTAAAATGCAAGAAAACGTTTTCATTTGAAGACAGAATAAGATGCCCGTTTTGCGGATTCAGGGTGCTTGTTAAAACAAGAGTGCCTATTGTCAAGAATGTAAAAGCAAGGTGATGATATGAGTGACATGGAAAGAATAATAGCAGATGTGCAGACAAAGAACCAGATACTTCAGAACATAATGCTTCAGAAGCAGACACTATCAATGCAAAAACAGGAGATTGACAATGCATTGGAAGAAGTTGAAAAAAGCACAGATGGCCTGTACAAGGCATCTGGCCCTATATTGGTTAAGCGATCAAAAGAAGATATAAAGACAGATCTGGAAGAAAAAAAAGAAGAATTTGAACTAAAGATTAAAACACTTGAAAAACAGGAAAAAAGGCTGGCAGATGATATAAAAGAAGGCCAGAAATCACTGCAATTAATGATGAATCAAAAACCTAAGGCAGCTGGGTAATCTAATTAGAATCCTTTGAGGATTTTAGTTAGATGTAATAAATAGATTTCTGAAAAGAATATAGCGTACACTAATGGGGTAGAACATGACAGATATAAAAAAAATACTGGCAATTCTTGATGAAATAAGCGATGATAAAACAGTTCCCAAAAACATCAGGCTTTCAATAGACCAGGCAGAACAGGATCTGAGCAATGAAAGACTGGAAAAGACAGTAAGAATCAGTTCTGCAATATCAATTCTTGATGAAGCTGCAAATGACACTAATCTTCCTGTATACACAAGAACCCAGATAATGTCTGTTGTGTCGCAATTAGAGGCAATTAACAGGAGTTAAATATCTCCCTCTATATAATACTTCTATCTGGATTTATTTCAGAAAGATGATCAGATGTTTGAGAAAAAAGAAGACTATGTGGAAATGACTCATGATGAACCAATGAGCAAGCAAAAGATTCCTATTCATATAGAAAAAATGAATGAATACGCTGATTCTGACAGGATACAAAGAAAGCTTAGGGAAGGCGCAGTGATGCTCGTAAATGTAAAGGATTTCAGGGACAAAAACATCAGTGAATTGAAACGGGCAATAGAAAGAATAAAGAAGACCTGCGACGCAGTCGGTGGTGATGTTATCGGCGTCAGTAATGACTGGCTCATAGTCTGTCCTGCAAACGCGCATGTGGAAAGATCATAAAATAACTGATTCTAGAACAGAATCAGTTATTTCTATCATAACTAGATTCTGGGTATTTTTATATTCTGACACTGTCAAAATATCTTCTTCTCACAAAATCAGACAGTTTTTTGTTCCTTTTTATCAAAGGCCAGACTGATTTTCCTTTTAGAATTTTTGCATTCTTCAGGGGCTTTATAAGATCCTTTGCAATGCCTTTTTGCTCAAGATCATCACCAGCAAAAAAGCTTTTTAGCAATTCCTCTGGTCTCCTGTATTTTCTTTTTATCTCAACACACCATGTCTTGTCTAGAATATATGGCCCAAATTCAGGATTTTTATATTTAGTCAGAAACTCCTCACTATGTCCTTTTGAATTAACAGAAGGACCTATCATCTGTTTGATAGCAGGAAGTTGCTCATGGTCAAACTCAAACAAAATGACAATAATATTATTGTCTGCATATTCAACTGTCTTCAGTGTTTCAAAATCCTCATGCATAAGCATTCTTTCCAGCCTTTGCGTGGCTTTCCTTAGCTGAGGAAACAGTGTATCATTTATCATATCAGGCCTTTTTGCCTTCAGTGCCAGGAAATAACTCTCTCTTTTCTTTAGCTTGTTGAATTGTACGCCTGAGAGTTTTGCAAGCATTGGAAAGAATACACTGTCATCAGGATTTGACAAAAACTCTCTTGAAACAGATATAAAGCTAATCAGCTTTTCAATACTGATAGCAGCAGCTGTATTTCTATTGATATCAACAGGATCTCTCAGAAACAAAGCTCCTTGCAGTCTCTTTGCCTGCTTAGGATCCATGTCTATATTTTGTGGATATCTCCAATGCAATATCTGCCTGAGAACCTCTTCAAATGTTCCATATATTATAATCAAGAGTTCGCATACATAACCTGAGAATGCATTGTGTTTCACATCAGAGCCATATACATCAGCGCCTTTCATAAACTGTTTCAAAAGCCTTACTTCATCCCTTTGTTCTGGCTTTAGGTTTTCAAGAACATATTTCAAATGCAAAGGAGACCTGTCAACAGCAGAGATTATTCTCTCGCCTTGGCCTATTTTATAGCACGGAACTATATCAATGCCATAGCCTTTTACAACAGCCCTTGTGTAAGGATGTTCTGCATATTTCATAACAGGCTTTGCTTTCATCCTCTTGCAGACCTCTCTGCCTATTTCCAATCCTTTTTTCTCAAGGTTCTCTCTGCTAACATCCTTTGGAAACAAGACAAAAATATCAATATCATGATCTCCTGAGAGCCATGTGTGCTTTCCAATAGAGCCTACAACAACAGTCTCATGCCCCATGTCCTCCAATACATCCAATACCCTGTGTGCAATGTCCTTGACCTTCTTGTCCTCGTTTTCATCAGGTTTTATCTTCTTAAGAACCTCTTTGCACACACTGCTAACACTATTCATGTGTATAATTGTCTTTGTGTACTATAAATTATTTTAGGATGATTATAGATGATATTTGAGTTTTAATATTTCCCAATAAATCTAGGTTTATGCAGAATAAAATATCTGAATCACTGAACAATACTGAAGCCAGAGACAGGAATTCAAAGAGTGATTCAGCTGGAGATAATATAACTAAATCTGGAACAGATTTAGCTAGAGGCGCAAACAAGAAATATGTAGATCATCCATGGATAAACCCAAACACCATAGAACACAGGCAATATCAAGATGAGATAGCTGCCAAAGCATGCCAAAAAAACTCATTAATAGTTCTTCCAACAGGCCTTGGAAAAACAAACATAGCGGTTCTTGTTGTGGCAAACAGATTCCAAAAAAACATGAATGCAAAGATATTAATGCTGGCTCCTACAAAGCCATTGGTAGAACAGCATAGAAAATCATTTGAAAAATTCTTAAAACTAGGGCCTGAGTTAAAAACAATAACAGGTGCAATAGCTCCAGATGCCCGCGCTGTTCTATACAACAAATCAGACATTGTATTTTCAACGCCACAGACTATTGAAAATGATCTGAGACAAGGCATCCTAAACCTGAAAGAATATTCATTGCTTATAGTAGACGAAGCTCATAGATCAGTTGGGAATTATGCCTATGTCTTTGTAGCAGAACAATATATGAAAAACGCCCATGATCCGCTAATTCTTGCACTCACAGCATCGCCAGGAGCAAGCAGGCAGAGAATAAATGATATAAAGAAAAAACTGTTTATTGAACAGGTTGAGATAAAAGAACGGGATGATATTGATGTAAAGCCCTATGTGCAAAAATTATCACAGGCATTTATTCATGTTGACTTGTTGCCAGAGCTTAGAAAAATAGTGACTCTATTATCAGGCCACAAAAATACAATAATAAGCATGCTGATGTCATGGAAGATAATAAGAATTCCAAAAATAAGCAAAGTGGAATTGCTAAGATTGCAGGCATATCTTGCAAAAACCAGATCTGGCTCTGGCCTTGCCGCGCTCTCATACATAGCAGAGATATTGAAAATAGACCATGCTTTAATATTGGCAGAAACCCAGTCAGTCACAGGACTAAAGAAATACCTGGAAAATTTTGAAAAAGAGCAGTCAAAAGCAGCCCAGCGGCTTGTGAAAACACTGGCATTTCAGCAGTCGCTGGATATTGCAAAAAGTCTTTGCGATCATAACATAGAACATCCAAAAATGCAGAGGCTGGAGCAATTGATAAAATCAGAAATGATAAGAAACAGAAGAGTAATGATATTTGCGCAATACAGAGACACTATAGAAATAATAACAAAAAGACTTAAACAAATACCAGATGCAAAACCTGTTGCATTCTTTGGGCAAGCCAAGAAATCAGGCCATGGCATGAGCCAGAAAGAACAAATACAAATCCTCAATGAATTCAAACTGGGATTTTATAACATACTTGCATGCACATCAATTGGTGAAGAAGGTTTGGATATATCTGAGACAGATACTGTCATATTTTACGAGCCAATACCAAGTGAGATAAGAAAAATACAAAGATCCGGAAGAACAGCCAGAAGCCGCGCAGGCAAGGTTCTTGTCATGATAACCAAAGGCACAAGAGATGAAGCATTTTACTGGTCAGGATATCATAAAGAGCAAAAAATGAAGAAGATATTATATGATATGAAGAATAAACAGGATGGATAAACTTCTTCTTTTTGCATCAAAAATGCAAAAATGAAGAAGATATTATATGATATGAAGAATAAACATGAGAAAAATAATTATAAATAACTAAATCTTGAAAAAAAATAGCTATCATGACTAATTTCTGTGCAACAGAAATTAGCTAGAGGAAAAACAATGGCAAAGATAATAATCTATATAGACCATAGGGAATCAGCAACACGAATACCAGATATTCTTGGCAGGCATGAAAATATAGAAATAATAAAAAAACAATTAGGAGTGGCTGATTATTTGCTGAGCTCAAGAGTGGCTGTTGAGCGCAAGACAGTGGATGATTTTTTGCAAAGTCTTATAGATGGAAGATTATTCAAGCAGCTCAAAAACCTGAAGCAATCCTATACAAAGCCATTGCTCATAATAGAAGGAGAAGAATCTATATTTGAATCAAGAAATATCCATCCAAATGCAGTTGCAGGAGCACTTGCAAGCATAGCTATAGCAAACAGCATTCCAATACTATGGACAAAAACACAGAAAGAAACTGCCTATCTTTTATACACAATTGCAACAAGAGAACAGACAGAATTAAAGAAAAACATAGCAATAAGGGAAAGAATATCATCACCATCCATGAACAAGCAGCAGGAATTTATTATAAGCGGCCTGCCAAGCATCAGCGCAACGCTTGCAAAACGCCTGCTGAGCCATTTCAAGACCCCTGCTGCAGTATTTACTGCATCTGAAGAAGATCTTCAGCAAGTGGAAGGAATAGGAAAAGAAAAAGCCCAGACAATCAGAAAAGTTTTAAGTAGAGATTATGAGAAGAGTATCTTAGAATAACTGAGCAAAGCGAAGTCAGAAGCATAACCAAATCACTGCATGATTTTAGAGAGTGGTCTGGTTATTGGCGGCGGCTGCTTGTTTTTAAATAATTCTAATGAGATAATTAATAGTGATATTATGAAATATACAATAGCTCTTAGAAAAGAAAAAGAAGGAGGATATTCTGCGCAATGTCTAGAAGTTCCTGGCGCAATTAGTCAGGGCGAAACAAAAGAAAAAGCATTGAAAAATATTAAAGAAGCTATAGAAATGGTTCTTGAAATAATCAAAGAAGAATCGCATTGCTTAGGAAAATCAACCGAACTTCTAAAGGTAGATGTGTGTGCATGAGAAACTTCCTGTTATTTCTGGAAAAGACGCTATAAGAAAGGAACATTGCATGCTATTCTAAAACAAGCCAATATCCAAATTGAAATATTTAAAAATAACTTATAAATCCGTGATTTCCATGTCATCAAAAGATGTTAGAAACGCAATCATAGCCCTGATAATACTAGCCATAGGTTCATGGCTTTTGCTGAAAATTGGCAATGCATTTATTCCAAAGAATAATGCATTTGACTTTTCAGGAATGCTCGCAGCTGTGCAAAGCATGTTTTCACTCTTCCTCATAGCAATAGCAGTCATCATCATAATCCTTATACCAGTATGGATAGCCAAAAGACGCGAGGAAAAGAAACAGGCGCAGCAACCAGAAACAGCACAGATTTAGCAATAAATATCATGACTGATTCTACAGAATCAACTATCTTTCTAATAAAGATTGTGTATTAAAAAACATCAGACTATCTTGTTTTATGTTATACCTAATCGGCCTTGGACTGAATGACGAAGAAGATCTGACATTAAAGGCATTGAATATACTCAAGCAGTGCGACAAAATATATGCAGAATTCTATACAAATGTCTGGCAAGGAAACATGAAAAATCTTGAAAAGCTTATAGGAAAGCCGCTCAATATTATTGAAAGGGAAAAAGTAGAGAGCATGTTATTAATAAACGAGGCAAAAGACAAGACAATTAGCCTGTTAATACCAGGCGATCCGCTTTCAGCAACAACCCATTACGAACTTATTGCGCTGGCAAAGCAGAATAATGTAAACTATCACATAATACATGCTCCTTCAATACACACAGCAATAGCAGAAACCGGCCTTGACCTGTACAAATTTGGAAGAATAACAACCCTTCCACTGTTTCAAAAATCATACCAGCCATCATCGCCATATCAGGTAATTGAATCAAACCAAAGAATAGGCTATCACACCCTTGTGCTATTGGACATAAAAATGACAATATCACAGGCATTAGAACAGCTCCTTGCGCTGGAACAAACCCAGAAAAAGAATATCATATTAAACAGCGCAAAAGTCCTGGCCTGCGCAAAGCTTGGCAGCAATGACAAGAAAATAATCTATAACACAATAGAAAACATAATAAAACAAGACATAAAAGACATTCCTGCAGTGATAATAATTCCAGGAAGATTAAATGACAAAGAAAAAGAATATATAGAGATGATTAACTAAATCACTGACAAAATAATCAGAAGCTATTTAGTTATATTGAACCAAATAAAGAATACAAACAGAAGCTTTGCTTCTGCTGTACAAGAAGGAATTTGCAATTCCTTCTGTACGCAAAGACTTGAGAA
>JACRMW010000059.1 GCA_016219465.1 Candidatus Aenigmatarchaeota archaeon
ATTCCTTCTGTACGCAAAGACTTGAGAAGTCTTTGCTGTACAAGAAGGAATTTACAATTCCTTCTGTACGCAAAGACTTGAGAAGTCTTTGCTGTACAAGTGAAACTATGTTTCACTTTGTATTTACTTGGTTTGCTATAACTAAATCCGGAAAGGATTTAGCTATTAGTGTTTACAAGTATACTAATTAGTATTCACATGGACACTAAGGGATTTAAAGTTTTGAAAATGGCTTTTTATGCTTTTTAGCGAAGTTTCTAACATGCAGGTAAAAAGAATTTCAACAAACACGCCATTGGATTCAATACTGGACAACGGAATAGAATGCGGTGTGATAACAAATCTCTATGGGCCTCCTGGCTCTGGAAAAACAAATATATGTCTTTCTACTATGCTGCAGGCAGACGGCAAAGTATTATACATTGACACAGAAGGATCTTTTTCATTGGATAGATTCAAGCAGCTTGGCGGCAATGAAAAAATTCTTGACAATATAATATTCATTGACATTCATAACTGGAAAGACCAGTATGAAAATGCCCTGAAAATAGACAGAATTATACAGAAAGATCGTATTGCGCTGATAGTGATTGATTCGCTTGTTGCGCTCTATAGGCTGGAACTTGATGTAAATGATAAAGAAATTGCATCAAGAATAAACAGGCAACTTGGAACTATCTATTCTATATTCTCAAGACTGGCAAGGGAAAGAAATATTCCTGTGCTCGTCACTAATCAGGTCTATGGATCTGGCGATGATATAGAGCCTACGTCAAAAGCAATTGCGCGTTATTGGTCAAAATGCCTGATTGAATTAAAGCTTCTGAACAAGGAAAACTGCAGAAAAGCTATTATCAGAAAACATAGGAGCATTGCCGAGGGCAAAAGCGTGGATCTTGAAATAACCCAAAAAGGCATGAAAGAACTTAAGGGATTTTTCAGGTGATTTTCATTGGATGGGTCTTGAGAATACTGGCAATAATGGATTTTGTCGCAGCTGCAATGATACTCAGTGGATTTTACAATATCTTTGGGATTGAATTTATCATTGCTGGCAAGCTTTTGCTTTTAGGCATCAGCAGCATGTTTGCAGACGCCTTGTCCAGGGTATATGGCATTCTTGACATCGCTGCTGGATTGATAATAATATTCAGCGTGGTCTTGTTTCCATTGAACATGATAATAGCACTGTTCCTTGTCTACAAAGGTATAATCAGCATGCTATAAAAATTTGCCTAGCAAATTTTTTATCTGGGTTCTCGTCTCTTAAATTACTCTGTATGTGTTTAGATCCTAGTAAAAATATACTTTTTGAAGTAACGCTCTGTTTCAAAATTACCTCTAGAAATCATATTATTGCTTCAAAACAGCTAACCCCATACATTACTCTTTTTACGCATTTTCTTTTTTCTGCGCCAAAAGTCCTATCTTTTTCTTGTCAAACCATTCTTTCTTTGTCGGGCAATGGATGTCAACACACATCCTGAACAGCTTCTTGCCTTCTCTCCTCACCTGTATTATTGGCGACTTGCATTCTTCACAGACTTTGTCAGTCGGCATTAGCATCCCTATTCTTGGCAATGGTGCGCTGAATTTGCAGCCTTTTTTAAATCCGCTGCATCCTACAAATCTATTTCCTGTTGCCCAGAGTTTGTGTATTCTCAGAACACCGCCGCATACCGGGCATGTTCCAAGGCGATTTGCTTTTTCCTGTGCTTCTATTATTGCTTCTGTGAGAAGTTTTCCTACTCTTGCCTCCTTTTTTCTAAAGATTTTGCATATTGTTATCAATGTTTTCTTTGCTTCATCCAAAACCTGCTGGCGTTTTATTTTATTTTGGCTGACATCATCACACTCTTGCTCAAAATGCCTTGTTAATTTTTCTGATACTATATCTGGTATGTTTTTTTCAAGTATTTCTGATAATTTATTTCCAAGTTCTGTTGTCTCTATGCTCCTGCCAACTATATAACCCCTGTTATAGAGTGTTTGCAAAATAGCAGGCCTGGTAGATTTTGTCCCTAGATTTTTAGCCTCCATTTCCTTCATCACAGAACCCTGCGAAAAGCGCGCAGGAGGCTGTGTTTGCTTTGACAACTGCTCTGGATTTGATACAGAAAATTTTTCCCCTATTCTTATTTCTGGCAATATTATTTCTTCGCGGCCTGCATATTTTCCATATAGCTTTGTCCATCCTGGCTCTATTGTCTTTGTTCCTCTTATGAAAAATACATTATCATTTATGTCCAGCGCGACTTTTTGTGATTCTCTTTTTGCAGGCTCGCCAAAGCACGCAAAAAATCTTCTTACAACAAGATCATAAACTTTTTTCTGCAGATCTCCAATTTTTTTAGGCATTTCTCCTGTAGGATATAAAGCTGGATGCGCAGCATCTGTCTTACTGCCTTGTTCTGGAACCAATTTTTTCATAGCAAGCAGCTCTTTTGCAGTATTTTCCAGATGTTTTTGTTTTCCAAGAGCTATGATTATTTTCTTATAGTTTATGTCTGGTGGTAATTTTTCAGATGATGTTCTTGGATATGATATAAGTCCTGCCTGATACAATGCTTCTGCAATGCTCATTGTCTGCTGAGGAGAATATCCAAAATATCTATAGACATCTGCCAGGAACGATGTTGTATTGTATGGTTTTGGCGGTTTCTGTAACATTATCTTTTTTGAAATATCTTTTACAACAGCTTTCTTGCCTTTTATTGATTTCAGGACATCATCTGCTTCTTTCTTGTCCCATATTTTGTCTTTTTCATATTCTGCATCAAGCTCCTGCTTTCCTATTTTAATGCTGGATTTTATTTCCCAGAATGGCTTTGGCTTGAATGCCTGTATTTTCTTTTCATGCTTGTATAACATATGCAGAGTAGGCCCCTGAACCCTTCCTGTTGATATTATCTGGAATCTCCTGCCGGTTGATTTTATTGCTGCTATTAGCGCCCTTGATATAGACACTCCCCACATATGATCAAGATAATGCCTGGTTAGTCCAGCTTCTGCCTGGCCAAAATCAATATGCTTGCTCATTTTTTCAAAGCTCTCTTCAAGCTCCTCCTTGGTCATTGTAGAGAATTTCATTCGTTTTGCATCTTCTTTTTTGCATAAGAACTTTAGAATATTGTAGCCTATTACTTCGCCTTCTGTATCATAATCAGTAGCTATTATAAAATCATCGCCATTGACAGCGACCTTTTGCACGACATCAAAGTATTTTTTTGTAAATGCGCTGAATTTTGACGCCTGGAAAGTTGGTATCCAGTCAAGGTCAAATATTGGGTAATCCTGTCCTTTTTTCATATTCTTCAGTGTAAACAAATGTCCAACTGCTGCGACAACATGGTATTTCCTGTTTTTCTTTGAGAATTCATACCATTTTACTCCTTCTTCTGTGACATTCTCTTTCAGGTCTTTTTCAGCCAGGGCCTTGGCAATGCTCCTTGCTGCTGTCGGCTTTTCTGCAATTATCACTGTTGCCATTGACATCACTCAGTCTATTCGCTATATACCTATCCTGCAAAGCAGGATATTATTCTGACTAATCCTGTAAACAGGATGGCTATATGTATTGAGGACTTTGAATAACATGTGTTTTGATCAACGTCCTTATTGAGAACTTTCACAGATTGTAAGGTTAATCAAAGTTCTCTATTATAATTAAATCAGGCGGATTTAGCTATTTATAATTATATATAATAACTTGATAGCTGTTCTGACTATAGTTGTAGAAAAGCTTAAATATAATCCTTTGATGCCGATGCATCAAAGGATTAATGATGACTAATAGTAAAGAACATTAATTTTGGAATATTTTATGATGTTCTTTACTATTAATTGACAATCTTCTTGATTATCTCTCCAAATGCAGGACGTGTGATGAATATTCCTATGAGCACTCCTAGGATTGTTGTGATTGCAAAGCCTCTCAGCACACCAAGTCCAAGCACTGTCAGCGGCAGCATTGCTCCTATTACTGTGCCGCCTGCTCCAAATATTATGAACAGAGCGCGCTTTATTTTCTCTTTTGCAGTCACTGTTTCTTTTCCTGTCCGCATTGCCTGGTCAACGAGAATTATCTGCGCATCAATGCCTGTTCCAATTATCGCTATGATAGCTGCCACTGAAGCTATATCAATTGTCCAGCCTATTGCAACAGATGCGCCAAATATGATTATTATCTCACTCATTGAAGTTGCAAGCATTGGTATGACTATTTCTTTTTTTCTATACCTTACTGCCACTATTACAGATACTGCTATTACAGCCGCTATTATAGCTATTATGATATTTGTCAGAAACTTTGAGCCAAGTTTTGGAGAAATTACATCAAGCTGCACTATTTCTATTTTTGTAGGTAGAGAACCGCTTTTCAATATTGTCTGCAGCTTTCTCTGGCTCTTGAACGCTTCTTTTGAATCAACTGCATAGCCTGTTATTGACGGCTCTTGCACAATCTGGCCTTTCAGGTCTGCTGATATGCTCAATGAATCAATCATCTCATCATCAAGATAAAGATAGATCATTGATGACAGCCTGGAGCCTGATGGCGAAAATACTGTGTCAAGATTCTGTGTCACGCGCGCAAATTTCTGCGCGCCTTCTTCGCTCAACTTCACTAAAAAGAACCATCTAAACCCATTGTCAAGAGGCTCTATGCCTGATTTTTGAGGATCAAAATAAACAAGAATAATATCGTTGCCTGTAAAGACTTTTGTAGATATGTTTGCTGTCTGGTTTTCTATATCAAGCAGGGTCAATGGAATATTATCAAGCTCAATTGTCTGATTTTCCTGCAGTGTATAGTCTCCTATTTTAATGCTGTTATTCAATACTGTTATTGTGTATTCTTTTTCAAATTCTAATGTCTTGCCTGTTTCAACCATGATAGGTATTGTTGCTTCAAATTTTCCCTGTCTTTGCAAAAGATCTTCAAGCTCTTCTCTATTCCCTCCTGCCATTACTATTTCTACAAACCCCTCATCATCGCTCTGTATTGACCTGAAACTCGCTTCTTTCAATCCATAGATATTAATTCTTGTCTGAAGTGTTGATATTATTCTTTCCAGTGTATCATTCTCTATTGTCTCTGGCTTTATTACTGCTCTTACTCCTCCTTCCATATCCAGTCCAAATGATATTCTTGTTGAGGGTGTTTGTTTTGCTTCTATGCCAAGGGTGCCGTTTACCTTTACATATTTTTCTCCTTTGTTTGTGTCAAGTTTTGTGACGCCTGTATATTGCTTTTGAAAATCTTCTGGCATTGCAGGATTTCCATTTATTTTATAAATTATGTCTCCTGCTGCAAGAGGCACTGTTGAGTTCTTTGAAACATAAGTAACTGTAACCCCATCTGGCGAAAAATTTGGCCCAATGGCGATTATTGATCCAATGACCAGCACTATCAGCAATAAAACTTTCCAGTTTTTCAAAGTATCTAATTTAGACATATTTACACCTATTTTTCTTTGCGCTCCTGATTGTTTAGTTGTTTCACTATAAACTCATGTGCTGAGCTTGTCTTTCCTATGCATATACCATCTTAGTATTCCTGTGTTTGTCAGCCAGGTCATTGGCAAATCCACTAACAAGCCAATTATCAACACCAATGACATCTCCTGCAGCACATGCGAACCTGACACAAAATATAGTGTCACGAGCGCTGCTATTGCGCATGCTGTCATTGTGACTCCTGTTTTCATTGCATTTTCTATTCTCTTTTCTATAGATTCTTCTTTTCTTTTCCAGACCTCTGTTGTCAGCACAATGTCTGTATCAACAGAATAGCCTATTAGCATAAGCAGGGCAGCAAGTGTTGCCAATGATAATTGTATGCCAAACAAATGCATGCCTACCATTGCAACCATGATGTCTGATATTGCTGCAAATATCACTGCCAAGGATGGCGCAGCTGACCTGAATAATATGAATACCACTAAGGACATGATAATAAATGCTATTATCATGGCAAGCTGGGCTTGTTTCCAGAAAACCTCGCCAAGAGAGGGGCCTATTGTTCTTATACTATATTCACCAGACATTCCAAGCTCGTTTAATTTATTTATTATTGCGCTATCATCTGCATCATGCCTGGTTTCTACTAATAATGTGATCTCTGTTCCTGTAACCAGCTTAAAACTCACATCTGGCATGTTTGATGACAGCATATTGAGATCAGGCGCTTTGTCCAATGACATTGATATCAGCTTTCCTCCTGTAAGCTCTATATCCCTGTCAACAGGAGAGCCTGTTTGAATAGTATAATAAATAAGAAATACTGCTGCCAGTAGTGATATGATGATTGTTATAATCATCAACAGCTTCCATTGATTGTGATAAAATTCGCGTATTCCCATAATCCTACCTAATAAAATTCATATTTATAGCAATACAACAAAGTAATCAATATTGAGAACTTTGATTAATCCTATAATCTATGAAATTTCTCAATAAGGACTTTGACTAAAATACATGTTATTCAAAGTCCTCTATTATATCTTGTTGTTTGCTATATGTGAAGCAAGTGATATTATATCCTGATTATTTACTTGCTTCACTATATCATGACTAAATTTCTGAAAAGAAATTTAGCTATTTGCATTATATAGCTATTTCAAGAAGAATGTTTAAAAAGGTAAATAGTCTGTTTTTTTGGCATTGTGGAAATTTTGTGTATACTGCATTCCAATTCACTTGGCAAAATAGCTATTTGTATCATAGGAAAATCCATCAGGATTTTTACTATTTGTATCATGACCAGCTTGCTGGGTATTATGACTATTCTGCGAAGCAGGATAGGTATTTTTATCATGAGATTTGCGAAGCAAATTACTATTTGTATTTATAGCTCTTTTCTGAAAGAAAAGAGCTATTTTGTCCGGGTTTTCTGTTTATCCTTCGTTGGCTCAAAATATGCATGGTGCAGAGTTTTCTTTATCCTTTCTATATGATGACTTGTTTTTGCTGATAATGTTTTGGCTTTATCTACAGCAGTGGAATGCGCTACTTTCTGTTTTTCTGTTCCGTTCTTTTCATGCTTCTTCTCGCCTGTTTCAAACGTCTTTATCTTTGCTTTTCTATATCTGCTTATTTCTGCATCTGTCAGCTTGAATGGAGAATGATAGATTGGCCTAAACTGGACATAGTATGGGTTTCCTTTGTTATATGCTGAATTCTGCATCATGCCTGTTCCAACAGGAAGCTTGCTCACAAGCCTGCTGAAACTTGTGCCATATTTTGCCCTGACCCTTGACACATCTCCTTCATATTTTGTGCGCATTTGTACTTCTGTTGCAATATTGCCTCGTATTGCTCCTTTGAAATCTGTAAGAACCTGGCTTATCAACAATAGGCCAATTCCCCATTTCCTGAACTCTCTTACTGCCTGCTCTAGTTTTACATAACCATGCTTTCCGCCGTATTTTGGAAGCAGTCTGTGGACTTCGTCTATTATTATGAGAAGCTTAAGTCCTGATGTTTCTGGCAAATCTGCCTTAAATATCTGGTCAAGTACATTTGTCATGAATTCGTCAATCTTCTTTGGAGACATCTTGTTCATTGCAAATATTGTAAGAGGCTGCTTCATGTAATATTTTATATCAGGCTGTGTCTCTGGTGTTATTATTTCAAATATCTCTCCTTTAAATCCATGCGCCTTTGTCTTGCTTATCCTGAATGCCTTATATGATTGTTTCATTCTAGGATCTGCGCATGGCTTTACAAGGCCTGTCCACTGTCCAACTGGATCAAACACAATTACTGGGATTTTCTTTTCCAATGCTTCTTCTGCAATTACCATGCTGCTGACTGTTTTTCCACATCCTGTTCCTCCTGCAATAAGAGTATGGACATTCAGGTTATTTGTATTAATATGCGCTTTCTTGTCAGAATCTGCTATAAGACCCAACCATGCGCCTGTTTTTGGAATAAGATTGAAATCAGGCCAGACATAAATGCTTTTCTTCTTTTTCTCTTCAATATCTTTCTGCTCTTTCTTTCTTCGCAATACAATGAATGCATATAATCCTCCTATAACAACTATCGTTATAATTACAAAGGACATAAGAACAGGCAGATCACGCTTTATTTCTTCTGGAATAAAAAAGAACATGCCGGCTGGCTGCCTGTCTTCTACTATATAGAATGTTGATGTTGCTGTAGCGCTAAGATTGTCATAGAGTGCAATTACTTCAATTGCATAATCTCCTGTCCTGATATCCTTGATTGGCAAGAACTCCCTTATTATTGACAATGATGTTTCTATTGCAACTGTCTCGTTTTTGCTTTCAACCAGTGTCTTGTTTTCAAGCTCTATTATCCTATACTGGAGAAAAATATCATATCGTTGAGATGTGCCCATGTTATACATTATTACCTTGAAGCGTATTGATTCATTCTGTCCAAGTGTTTTTTTATCAGTTTCAACTGAAATATCAAGCAATTTTACAAAATCCTTTACAATCTCCATTGTCACAGGCACTGTCTGTGTGATATTATCAGATGTTAGAATTATATTTCCTTCAAACATTCCTTCGTCTGATCCGCTTAGAAGAGTAATTTGCAGATGTTCCACTGAACTTGCTCCGATTGTTATGTTTTTTGAAGGAATAATTATCAGGTCTTTTGCGCTGCCTTCAACTGATATGTTCATTTTTATTGGTGTTTTCTTGTTGTTTGTTATCGCGATTGTCTCTGTTTCTAGCTGTCCAATAAGGAGTTTTTTCTTTATATTATTTATATCTACCCTGTATGGTGCTATAGAAACGTCTGTTTCTTTCTTTTTATCTGTCTGTTGTACAACAGTTGCTCCGCCTCCACCGCCACCTCCTCCAGATGAACAGCTGCCGCAATCAGCCTGGCATGATGAACAAGTTTCACCTGATTCGCAAACACTGTTTCCGCATGTTGTTATTGCAGTGCAGTCAGCAGGGCAGTTTGAACTTGTTTCGCCATAGCCAGCCTGGCATATGCTGTTTCCGCATGTGTTTTCTGTTACTGCATATGCTGAGAAATTTGAAACATTGAATAATATTAGTTTTGTTGTCGTGTTTATAGTGATGTTGCTTACCTGTGTCCATGATGCACTGCATGACCTGGATAAGAAATTCCATGGTGAGCATTTATGAACTGTGAGGCCTGATTCGTTTACTGCTGATGTCTCTGCACTGTACAAATTTGTGTAATTTAGCGTCATGTTTGCATTTGCTGACAGCGATGTATTGACAGCAAGTATTTTTATTGATTTGTAATTTGTTGTGCTGAATGTGCTTACGCCAGGTATGTCAAAACTAAACAGGTATGATATGTTTGTCATATTTACTGAATAGAATGTTATGCTATCATTGAAAACATTTATTATAATGTCGTATAATCGCGCATGTATTTCATCATTTGTAAGATTTAGTGATGATGAAGATGAATTATATGCTGTTGTGTTTGTTCCTGGCAGCAGGAATCGCAATGACACATTCACCGTATTTCCATCAGCATTTGTGAAGTTTGTTGTTATATTTTGCGGCTGGTATATTTCAAAACTGTCATTTGTGCCGGCTGAATTGCCTGCAGAATCGCTTATAGTGTAGTTGACATAATAATCTCCAAGAATGCTAAGGTTTGCCAGTGTAAGATTTATCAACCCTGTGTTTCCATTCATGCTGTGATTTACTATTGTTGAATCTGGGTAAGCAATCCTCACTGTTATGTTTATGTTTCCTATATCGCTTACATTCAGCGAGAGTGTAACATTGCCATACTGCCTTGCGTTGTTCTTTGTCTTGTTATAAATTGTTGGCGCTGAGCTGTCAAGAGTAATAATTCTGGTCTCGGTAGTGTTTGCATTGGCAGCTTTGTCATAAACAGTAACATTGTAATAATAATAACCATCAGAAAGATTTGTATAATTAACAAACCTGGTTGTGTTTGTGTATATTGATGTGTTGGTTATCCCTGTGATATTGTTATACAACCTGAATGTAATGTTCTGTTCATTTGTCTCTGTGACAGAAACATTTATTGCAATCCAGCTCCTGTTTGAAATATATATATTATTCTCTTCTGTAGGCACTGCAAAGCTGATTAATGGCAGTGTTGAATCTATTACAACTGTGTTGTTTGTCTGAGAACTGGTTGTGTGGCCAGCAAGGTCTATTATTGTTATATTCAATGTGTAATTGCCATCCACTGAATTAGATGGTGTTGTAATATTGTCAATTCTTGTTATCACTCCTGACGACAACCCGATTACCAATGTGCTATTTATTGCACCTGTCTGATTAAATAGATAAATTGTAATATTTGCTGGATTTGTTTCATTATATGTATAATTTATAGATATGTTCTGGTTTTGTTGCTTATAGACAACAGCAACAGGGCTATTAATTGTTATGTTTGGGAATAGTGTATCTATTGTCACGTTTCTTATGGCTGTGTTATTTGAGTTTGCTGCATAATCATAGGCAGTTGCATTAAAGTAATATAATCCATCACTTAGTCCTGTAAAATTCATTATACCTCCTGACAATGATGTGTTTGAGTTTACAAGAATACGGGATGAATTGTATAGATAAATTGTTACATTTGCAAGATTTGTATCGCTTGCGCTTATATTCACAATAATATTGCTTCTGTTTATAACTGATCCTGAACCCTCGGTTGAAGTATTGTATTCTATGTATGGATTTGTGGTATCTGATGTGAATGCTGCTTGTGTAGAATTCAGATTGCCAGCGCTGTCATTTGCATAGATGTATAATGTGTGCTGGCCTTCTGTTGTGTTAAATGTTGTGTTTCCTGTCAATGTGGAATTTGTGCCATTGTCGAGATTATACCAGACTGCGCTGAGATATGAATCAGATGCGCTGTAATTCAGGCCAATGTTTGCGCTGTAATTCAGATATGAATTATTAGACGGTCTGCTTAGTATCAGCGCAGGCTTTGTTGTGTCAAGTGTTATTGCCCGTGTTGCTGTGTTGTTTGAATTGCCTGCGCTGTCATTTGCAGTTGCATTGATGTAATATGTGCCGTCAGCCAGGCTTGTGAAATTCTTGAACGCAGGCAATGAGGTATTTGTTGACGAGCTTACCAACCCAGTTGTATTGTAAAGCCTGATTGTAATTGTTCCAAGGTTTGTGTCAATTGCCGTGGTGTTTACTTCAATCCAGTTCTGGGAATGATTTCCTGCAGATGTTGTGGAAGCATTGAATTCTATGTAAGGCACGGTTGTGTCAACTGTGACAGATCGCGATGATGTCTGGTGTAGTTGCCGTCTGGTAAACTTGTTTTATTAGTCCAATAACTGTTACTGGAATTGCTTGTAAAGTTTTCTGGTGTTCCATTCCAGTACAACTTTATTTTGTCTTTGTATAAGTCTATTACAGTAATATTAATGAAAATCCAGTTCTGTGACTGAATTCCTGTTGGTGTTGTAGATGTGTTGTATGCTATATATGGTGCATTACTATCTAATATAACTGATCGCGTTGCTGTCTGATTTGTGTTTCCTGCTGAATCATTTATCCAGCCATAGTATGAATAATTACCTTCAATCAAACCAGTCTTGTTTGACCAAAATGTGTTGCTGTTATTGCTTGCAAAGTTTTCTGATGTTCCATTCCAGTACAACTTTACAGAGGCTGTGTTGTTGTCAAAAGCTGTTATATTTATAAATACCCATGTTTGGTTGTAAGTTCCTGATACTGTTGTTGATGTATTATATTCTATGTATGGTATTGCTAAATCAAGAGAAAATACTCTTAACTCAGTATTGTTTGCGAAACCTGATGTGTCATTACACACTACTTGATATGTATAATTTGTTCCTTCATTTAAAGCAGTAACATTATGATAAGTCGTTGTGTTTGTATTTGCATTGTTAATAGACATGTTATAAGAAGCTGATGTTGGGTTTAATGTTATGACTGTAATATTATATGCATTTGGACTGGTTGTTCCTGATAATGAAACATTATAT
>JACRMW010000102.1 GCA_016219465.1 Candidatus Aenigmatarchaeota archaeon
CAGGTACATGGTGGAACATAGTTCCACCTGTATAGGTGAAGCTATGCTTCACTATGTATTTACTGGGTTTGCTATAATCAGATTCTCGCGGGTTTTTGCCATAAATCACTTCACTATTTGCATGAACATTTATTATGAATTTATCTCTACCAAGTCTTTTCAGATATTCATTACTCATAGACTTTGGCGCCAATTTGTCCAGAAACATTAATATACTGGCTTTTGCAATATTTCTTATAGAGCTATCATTAGCTATAATTGATTTGTTAGATATGGCTAGCTTTAGTAATATGAGATGATTTAAAAACTTACTTGCATTGCTGCAGATTTCAGAAATGTGCGTAGTTTTTTGAATCATGAGGCGATTCAAAAATGATTGATGAGAGGGACGATGGCCAGACATTCATGGACTGGTTTATACATGGCAGCAAGAAGAAGAAAGAACAGAAAAAGATTCAATTGATTGATCCAAATACTGCTGGACAGCAGACCTCTCAGCAACTGCAGCCAGTTCAGCAGCAGGTACAGCCAAGTCAACAACAATCAACACAAGAAAAAACATTATCATTTCATGATGTATTGGAATCATCATCAGGGGTTCAATCAAAAACAATTGAAAAGCCAATAACACAGGCAATTTCTACAGAACCACCAAAGTCTGCGCCAATTTCTATGTCTCCTCCTAAACCAATAGCGCAAACCATTCCAAAACATGGGCAGGTTCTAGCACAGCAATCATTGAAGCCTGTTGCTTATCAGAAATTTGTGATTTCCAGGCCAAAACTCACCCCAATTCCAAAAGATTCAAAACAAGCTGTCTATCCATTGATAAGTCCTTATGCATATACTGAGATAAAGGATGATGGAGGGATCCTGCTCTATACTGTTGTTGAGCCTGTTATAAATGAAGAGGAAAAAACAGGCCTGGAAAAACTAAAGACAGCGCTTATACATTTTATTGATCTTCCAATGAGTTCTGTCACAGACGAAAGAACAATGATGAATTTTCTTGAGGAAAAGGTAATCTGGCTATTGGAAGAGACTGATATTTCTATTCCTGCTGAATCATATGCAAAGATCATGTATTATCTTTACAGGGATTTTGTTGGATTAAATCAGCTAGAACCCTTGTTAAGAGATCCATATATTGAGGATATTGCATGTGATGGAGTTGGCGTTCCTATATATGTTGTTCATCAGAGATTTGGAACAATAAAAACAAGCATTGCAATTGAGGATGAGGATATGTTGCGAGAATTGGTTGTAAAATTATCACAGAGATGCAATAGATATATCAGCTATGCAGAGCCGTTGCTAGACGGCAGTCTGCCAGATGGAACCAGGGTAAATGCTACACTGGCAAGAGATGTCACAAGCAGGGGACCTACTTTTTCAATAAGAAAGTTCAGGGACAAGCCATTCTCGCCAATTGAAATGCTCAGCTTCAAGACAGCTGATCCAGATATATTGGCATATATGTGGTTTGTTGTTGAAAATGGCTCAAATATTTTATTATGTGGAGGAACTGGCACTGGCAAAACGTCGTTTATGAACACTGTTTGCATGTTTGTTCCAGAGGAAGCGAAGATTGTGACTATAGAAGACACTCGCGAAATCCGGATCCATCATGAGAATTGGCTTCCTGCTGTTGCCAGAATTGGATTTGGCGGAACAAAAACAGGAGAGGTCACGATGTTTGATTTGTTGAAAGAATCATTCAGACAAAATCCAAATTATATAATAGTCGGTGAAGTAAGAGGAGAAGAGGCTGCTGTAATGTTCCAGGCAATGGCATCTGGAATGACTGCAATGTCAACAATGCATGCTGGCTCTGCTGATGATGCTCTAAAGCGTCTGCAGACAAGGCCAATATCACTGCCGCCAACACTGATGGACACATTGGATATACTGATTGTCATGACCCATGCTTATGAAAGAGGTGCTTCTGCCAGGCGAATAAAGGAGATTGTGGAAATAGACCATGTTGATTCAGCAACAAACAAAGTTGTGACAAACAGAGCATTTTATTGGAATCCTGTCAAGGACAATTATGCTCATGGCAAAACCACATTGCTTGAGAACATTGCGCAGATAAAAGGCTATTCAAAAGACTATGTAAAAAGGGAAATGGCTGACAGGAAAAAAGTAATAGACTGGCTGGTTGACAAAAACTTTGATTGGAAAGAGGTTACACAATATTTCGCAGAATATAGGAGAAACAAGCAAAAGCTCATGGATTTGGTGGCTGGAAAAATTGAGAAAGCCAAAGAAGAACACAAGAATAAATCTGAACATTATAAAACAGACAAGCCAAAGATAAAAGAAGAAGCAAAATTGCCAAAGTCTGCTGCAATAACACCCGCACCTCCTCCAAAACCAATAGAAGCTGAGATAAATCTAAATCTTATTTCCTGAAGCCAAAATGTTTTCTTAGCAGGAAAAGGAGTTCTGGATGGAAGTTTTCTCCATTGTCTATCATTTTCTGGATATCTTTCATTGAAAAGAATTTTATTTTTTTGACTTCTTCTGGATTGGGATTATAGCAAGCCAATGAAATAATCAGGTACATGGTGGAACATAGTTCCACCTGTATAGGTGAAGCTATGCTTCACCATATATACTACATATAATATTTCATTGGTTGCTATACATGATTGAATCTAGGATTCAATCTGTAC
>JACRMW010000101.1 GCA_016219465.1 Candidatus Aenigmatarchaeota archaeon
GAAGAAAGAATTGTGAAACAATTCTTTCTATCCATAAAAAACAGGCCTTCTTGTCAGCAGTTTTGGCAACGACAGCTCGCGAAACGGAAACCCCTTTGTTCTGAAATTAATATAGACTATTAAATCATCCAGCGTCATCTTTTCAACTTTGCCTGTCTCGCGCATGCGCACTGGCAATTCGCTGGATTCCTTTTCCTTCTCGCCAAGCACTATGCTCATGTTCACCCACTCTATCTCAGCATCTCTTACTTTTTTGCCAATGCTTTCTGTCCTGTCATCTATGTCTGCCCTTATATTATTCTTTTCAAGTTTTTTCAGAATCTCGTTTGCATAATCAACATATGTGTCATTCACCGGACATAATCTCACCTGTATAGGAGCAAGCCATAATGGAAACATAGAATTTATGCCTGCTTTCTGCTGCATGTGGAATTTTTCAAGCAATGCATACATAACCCTTTCAATCGCGCCACTAGGCGAAAGATGCAATATAAGAGGGTATTTTTTTTGGTTGTCAGCATCTGTATACTGTATGCCATATCTTTCTGCATTCTCTATATCTATCTGGTCAGTTGTCAGTGTAGCTGCCTTGTCAAGCGCATCTATAAAATTAAATTCATGTTTGTATACAAAATAGAAAAACTGTTTGTCCCATATTTCAAGCAACGCAGGCCTTCCCCATTTTCTGACCATATTGTGCACAAATTCCTTGTGCTCTTCATAAAAGTCCTTTACAACCCTTATTGCCAGTTCCATGTCATTATTAATGCTCAATCCAGTTCCTTCTATCACCTTGACAGACAGGTCAAATCTTTTTCCAACCTCTTGTTTCGCCTGTTCAAAATCCTTTACAAGCGCATGGCAGTCAGGCATTGTAAATGCCCTGAGCCTTCTGAGTCCAGCCAACTCGCCTCTCTGCTCTACCCTGAATGAATATCTTGTCAACTCATACATTCTTAATGGAAGATTTCTGTATGATATCATTGTATCTTTTTTCATTAAAAACTGTCCAAAACAGGCACTAAAACGGAGAAATGTTTTTTTGTTAGGTGTCTGGATGCTATATTGTCTTGCAGGAAACCTATTCAGATAATTTTTCAGAGCAGGGTGCTCATAATCATACATTAATGGCGTCTCTACTTCCATTGCGCCGTATTTCACAGTCTCTCTTGTTACAAAATCCTCAAGCAGTCCTTTTACAAGCCTGCCTTTTGGATAAAACCTCAGGTTTCCTGGATCGCTTCCTGGTTCATAATCCACCAGCTCTAGTTTTCTCATCAATCTTATATGAGGAGGTTCTACATCAACTATTCTTGATTTTGCCATTTCATACCTGCATAGTTTTGCAAGTTTTGGATGTTTTGAGAAATCGAAACCAATTTTACTTTGGTTGTTTTCTGAAAGAAAACAGCTATTAATATCGTGACTGTTCTTGTTGATTTTTCCAGAAGAACAGCTATTAACATTTCCATCCTTTATCTCTATTGGATGTTTTTTTCCATCAATGTCAAGCACGAACCATTCTGATTTCAACTCTTCTTTTTCTTTCTGAAGAGCAGCAGACTCTTCTGTCATGTTTATCTCTCTTGACAATTCAGACAAAGGATGGCCCTTGCATTTTATATTAAACTCCTTGTACCAGCCAAAAGGAGCTCTTGCAACAACAAATTCCTTGCTCAGCAATTCAGCAGTTTGTTTGAAAACAGCAAGAGCAGCATCTGCTGATGAAAGATCTTTGCTCAGATGAGCATATGGATAAAGAACTATCTTATCTGCCTTTAATTCACCTGCAACTTTTTTTATTTCATGGATATATCTTTCAATAACTCCTTTGATGTTCTTCTCGTCATTCTTTTCAACAGCAGTAAAGACAACCAGGCATTCTTCAATCCTCTGCCTTTCCTGCTTCCACTCTTCCGCAGCCTTGACAGCCTTTTGCTTTGGATAAAATTCTATAAAATCGCTGTGCACAAACAGTGTCTTCATAATTACACCTAACTATCATGACTAAGTTTTCATCAGAAAACTTAGTTATTTATCATGACTAAATTTCTAAAAGAAATTTAGCTATTCATTATTGAGGACTTTGAATAACCCCATTATTTACTTGGTTCACTATATATTAATATTTCTTATGCCCAAACTTCCCAATCAATGGAACAAACGCAAAATATCCAAGAAATTCCTTTTTTATCTTAGATTCAGTTATTTTAATTATAAGAAACATCTCATCTCCTACAGGAATAACCATCTTTCCATTTTTATCATGACTCTTTCCTGAAAGACAAGAGCCATTTTTATCATAACCAGCTTGCTGGATATTTATCTTCAGCTGTTCAACAAGCTTCTCAGGAATACTAGGACTTGAAGCAGTTACAATTATCCTGTCATAAGGAGCTTGTTTTTCATAACCAAGCGAACCATCGCCTTCTATCACAACTACATTGCTGCAATTGCATTTCATTAGATTGTTTCTTGCAAACTCAGCCAACTCCCCAATCCTCTCAACACTTATCACAATCCCATTATTGCCGACAATTCTGGAAAGTATTGCAGCCTGATAGCCAGAACCAGTGCCTATCTCCAGCACCTTCATTCCTTTCTTCACATCAAGCACCTCTGTCATCACAGCCACTGTAAGAGGCTGTGAAATAGTCTGTCCACTTCCAATTGAAACAGGCTCATTAATATAGGCATAAGCGCGATACTCTTTTGGAACAAACTCCTCCCTAGGAACATCTATAAAAGCATCAATCACTTCTTTCTTATTCAAATAGCCTTCTGAAACAAGTTCTTTCACAAACTTCTTCTTTTTCTCAGTCAAATCGTCCTCCATTCAATATCTCCATGAGTAATATTGTTCTTATAGTTATAATTAACCCAGTAGATATTTCGGTATTGTATCTGGGTTAACTCACATAGAAAGCAGAGCTTTCTGGTGCACCAAACAACACATATTGTTTGTGTGTATAGCAAACAACAAAATATTATACATGGTGAACCAAAGGTTCACCTGTACAGGTAAAGTTCTACTTTATCATATATCTTGATTTATTTGTTGTTTAGCTATAAAGTTTTTTAGACTTGATAGAATTTGTCATTGGCAATAACTGATTTGCGAAGCAATCAGTTATTGCGCCACTTTCATCCTCCTCCACTTCATGACATTGTCAAGAAGATTCGGCCTGCCAGGAGAACTTTCTGATATGTTTATTATAATATTCCTCTGCTCAAGAAAAGTTGATATGTCGCCATTCATTCTTTCTGATATATGCCTTGGCAGGGATATTTCCTCAAGATTTTTGCATTTTCCAAGAATATCATTGACCAGCTTTTTGCTTATGAACTTTCGCAGATGTATTCTTTTTGTAGAAGAATTCAGTTCTTCCAGGCAAGAATATCCTGATACAACAGCATAGTCCTTTACTCCAGACATAAAAAATCTAAATCATTAGACCCCGTGACATATTTAAAAGGAAATTTTTGAAACAAATAAAAAGTATTCACTAGATTATAACACATTGAATTGCAAAATCTGAAGAATCAAATATTCTTGAGACAGCTGGAAATTCTAAACATAATCGAATTAGAAAGGAAATAGAGGACTTTGAATAACA
>JACRMW010000103.1 GCA_016219465.1 Candidatus Aenigmatarchaeota archaeon
CTTCAGGTATTCTGAAGTCTTTTTACACGCTGTACACAAAGACTAAAGGTCTTTGTGTACACCATGTGAAAGTTCTCAATAAGGACTTTGACCAAAACACATGTTATTCAAAGTCCTCACTGGTGATTCTTTAGTTGTAGAGCTGTTTCTTGATAATCAGAAGATTGTGATCAAGAGGTGTTTTGATGGATGAAATCAGAGAAACCCGTCTAAAAATATATCGGAATGAAGAGAAAAAACTTAGAGAACAGTATGAAAAAAATGAAATAAGCAGGGAGGTTTATGAAACAGAATTAGATGGGTTGCAACATGAACTGGGCTTGAAGTGGTGTGTGGGGTGATTAGATGATAGAACTGAATGGAGAAAACTTGACAATAGAGAAAATAGTAGAAATAGCTAGAAATGGCAGAGAAATAAACATAAGCAATGAATCTAAGAAAAAAATTCTTAAAAGCAGAAGGATTGTTGAATCAATGTTTGAGAAAGGAGAGACTGCCTATGGAACTACAACAGGAATAGGTGAATTGGCAAATGTGTTGCTCACAAAAGAGCAGTCAAAGAATTTTTCAAAATATCTTATTTATAGCCACGCAGGAAGATGCGGCGAACCAGCGAGCATAGAAGATTCACGCGCTGCAATAATATCGCGTATAAATGTTTTATGCAAAGGCGTTTCTGGTGTTAGATTAGAAGTGGCTGAATTTATTTCAGAGATGATGAATAAAGGAATAACACCAGTGATGTGCAAGAGATCTGTGGGAGCATGCGGTGATCTGGCTCCATTGGCGCAAGCAATGTTAGTGCCAATTGGAGAAGGCGAGGCCTTTTACAATGGAGATAGATTGTCAGGAAAGGATGCGCTTGATTATCTGTGCAGAAAATATACGAAGAATTATCAGTGGCTCAGAGATTCTTGGAAAATAGGAAAGGGTGCAGGATGCTTATAGTATAAGATCAACTCCCCAGGTTGTTGGCACAATAAACGATTCTATTAATTATGTGCGCAAGCAGGTAGAGATTGAGTTGAATGCAGGAGCAGACAACCCATTATTTATTCCAAAAGAAGAGGGATATAGATATTTGGCTGGCGCTAATTTTCAAGGAACACCAATAGCACTGCCATTGGAAATGCTTGGAACAGGAATAGCAATGTTGTCTGTATTGTCTGAAAGAAGAATTAACAGACTTCTCAATCCAAATTTAAACACAGGTCTTCCTGGATTTCTTATAAAGGAAGCTGGATTGTATTCTGGTATTATGATACCTCAATATACAGCAGCGTCTATTGTTTGTGAGAATCGCGTATTGTCTACACCAGCTGCAATAGGATCTATACCAACGGCTGCTGATCAAGAAGATTTTGTTTCAATGGGAACAAATACAGCGATCAAGACAAGAACGATAATAGAAAACACAACATATGTTGTTGCAATAGAGTTATTGGCAGCAGCACAAGCGCTGGATATTAGAATAGAGCAGGAAGGAAAATCCCCAAGCACTGCTATAATGGCAGCATATATGTTGATAAGAGAGTATGTGAAATTTCTTGATAAAGACAGACCTCTCTACCCTGACATAGAAAAATTAGCGCAGTTAATTAAGTCTGGAAAGATATTATATGAAGTTGAGAAAATAGTAGGCAGATTAAAATAGACCAAACTAAATATAATGAGTATTTGTGAAACAAACAATTATTGATAATATGTGATAATTATGACATTCAGAACAGCCAGGGGAACACGGGATTTTTTGCCTGAGGAGATGATTAAACGTCAGTTTGTTCTGGATAAAATGAGAAAGATTGCTGAACTGTGCGGATTTGACACTATTGAAACTCCTGCTTTTGAAGATTGGGCATTGCTTTCTGCTAAAAGCAGCGGCGGTGAGGCAATAAAAGAAGAGGTCTACTATTTCAAGGACAAGTCTAATCGTGAATTAGGGCTGAGATTTGATTTTACAGTTCCATTGGCAAGGTTTGTTGCAAACAATCCACAGCTGCCAAAGCCATTCAAAAGATATCAGACAGGATATGTTTGGAGATATGACAGACCTGGCGCAGGGCGCTATAGAGAGTTTAGACAATTTGACATGGATATTATCGGTTCTTCTGATATACAGTCAGAGGCTGAGTTGTTGTTAACATGCTGTAGAATATTTAAAGAATTTGGGATTGAAGATTTTATAATAAGGGTTAGTGATAGAAGACTGATAGAAGGTCTTGTTCTTGATATTGGAATTGATGCCAGCAAAGTATCAGATATCTTTAGATCAATAGACAAGCTGGAAAAGATTGGAAAAGAAGGTGTCAAAGAAGAATTGAGTAAAAAGGGGTTTGAATCAAGGGAGATTAATAAGATTATTGACATCATATCATCTGATATTTCCAAGATAAAATCAAAAAGTGTTGAAAATATTATCAGGGATTTGATAAAATTAGAGGAATTGATGGATGATTACAGAGATAATATAAAAATTGATCTTAGCCTTGTTCGTGGTCTAGATTACTATACTGGAATTGTATTTGAAATTGGAACAAAGGATGGAAAACTTAGTCTAGCTGGAGGAGGAAGATATGATAAACTGGTTGAACTGTATGGTGGAAAGCCAACTCCTGCAATGGGAATTGCTCTTGGATTTGCGCGAATTGTTGAACTGATGGAATCACGAGGATTACTGGATCTACCAAAAACAAATACAAAAATATTTGTAATATCTATTGGAGATTCTCTGAAAGTCAGTAGACAGATAACGAATCTTACAAATAAATTAAGAGATTCTGGAATTTCAACAGAATATGATATCATGAATCGTTCACTGACAAAACAGCTGGATTATGTCAATTCAAAGGGAATTCCCTATGCAATAATAGTTGGTGAAAAAGAGCTTTCCAAGAACATGATAAAATTTAAGAATATGAAATCAGGAGAGGAAAAGGATATTTCTATAGCCAGATTTGAACAGGATATTGGGGAAATGATGAAGTAGATTAATTTGGCTAAAGCTTTGTCCAGAAGGATTTTGGGATAGATTATAATTCAAACAATGTTCCGCATTCTTTGCAGTACTTTAGGCCATTGTCTATTCCCAGTTTTTTTGAGCCACAGGCATTGCATTTCATAGCACTCACTAATAGAATTGTAGAAAGAAAGGATAAATAACATATAGGTTAAGAATAATTTTACTCTCTGGTTAAATTGTGTTATGATAAAATGATATCTATAGATGGACCGAGCGGGACTCGAACCCACAGCCTCTACCTTGCATTTACCCTAATTCGCTTTCTAGCAAAAAAGTAGGGTAGCGATCTTTATTGCCAATGAACTCATGCTCATGTTCGGCTAGTTCGCTTGGATCCAATTGATCTATCGGCCCATCTTCTTATTATTGATGGTGAATTATTAAAGCCTAAAACAACCTTTATATATTTTTCTTTGTATGTTTAGATTACTATAATCAAATCAAACTTTTCAGAAAAGAGTTTGATTAAAAAAAGTGCTGTGTTTATTTTGTGGTGCAGCACCAAAACATCGTTTAGCTGTTCAGGGTCGACAATTATTTTGTGGCAGAAAATATTGTTGCAGCAGATTGAAAAGAATGACACAATGCTGACATTTTACGTGTGTGTTCGTGTTTGATCTTACGATAGTTTGTGCATATATTTATAGCAGATTGCAATAATATTGGAATTTTTGGTTGTAATCTGCTATATGGAAAGAACATAATAAAATAGAGAGTTTTGAATAACCCATTGGCAACTCAAAACTCTAATTGAGGATTTGAATATACTATATGTAAATAATGGGTTATCCAAAGTCCTCAATATTCCAGAATTACTGTTCTTTACTATTATCTATGCATGTTACTATCTAATTCTGAGCAGCCTATTGAGAATACATTCGTATCAGTGAAATCCTGATTAGATTGCTTGCAATTGTGTTTGACTAATTTGGTTGAATTAATTGCAATTCAGCCAGTAAGCTATGCTTATTTGGTGTTGTGCTGAGAATCATAAGAAAACAGAGAACAAAGCGACCTTGCTTCGCAAGCTCGCCAAATCTTGCAATGGAAATAATGATATATCTTATACTTTCCATTACAAGAACAAAGCGACCTTGCTTCGCAAGCTC
>JACRMW010000096.1 GCA_016219465.1 Candidatus Aenigmatarchaeota archaeon
AGCAGAGCTTTCTGGTGCACCAAACAACGTATGTTGTTTGTGTGTTTAGCGAGCTTGCGAAGCAAGGTCGCTTTGTTCATTGTTGTCTTTCTGAGCAACCCTTCATCGAGATAAGATTTGACATTATCTTCAGCTTCTTTTATTTTATTTTTATCCAACATTTACATAACCACTAACGTTTTCTGTAATATATTCAAAGACATTAATCTTTGTATAAACGATGTCTTTGGTATATACTGAATGACATAAAATAATATGACCAATATTTATGTCATTCGGTATAGAATCATTTACTTTCTATATATTTGACAACAACCTATAATATTCTTCTATTCCTATCAATATAATGTTATTTTTAAGCACTTCGCTCACAACAGTAAATTCTTTGCTTTTTGCCATATGAATAAAACTTTCATAATCCATCGCTGTCAAATGAATCTTGTCGGGCAATAACGAGATTGTAGTTTGTATCTCTTTTTCATCCCCACCAATTGTCAAAATATCAATATCGGAATACTTTTTTGCTGTCCCTTTCGCATAAGAGCCAAACAATAATGCAATTAGAGGAAATTTAAGTTCAGCAAGCCTATTATGAATTATCAGAAAATCCTTATTTCTGAAAAGCTCTCTCTTTCTCAGATATTCAGCCTCAAAAACTTTGTTGTCAAATCTTGATTCAAATTCGCATATCTTTGAATTGCCTGTTTTCGTGATTCTAATCAGGCCGCACTTTTCCAGTTTCATTGACTGTTCATAAGCTATTCGATAATTTATTTCTAATGTTTCAGCCAGCTTTTTTATTGTGAATCTTTCTTCTTTTTTTGTCAAAAGAAGCCTCAGTATTTTTACATCGCTATTCATGTCTATTACCTTAAGTAATAATACTATTACATTAAGTAATATATATACTTTTGTTCCTGTCTTATCAGAGAAAGGGTTGCATAACTATAAGTAAACCTAATAACAAAACATACTAGGGATAACATGGCTGAAATTTACATATTCACAGGCTCTGGCGCAGGGAAAACAACAAATGCATTAGGCCTTGCATTAAGGTCATTGGGACATGGACATAAAGTCATTGTTATACAATTCTTGAAATACTGGAAACAGACTGGTGAGTATCTTGTGCAAGACAGGTTTGATGGATTGTATGAAATACATCAATTTGGCAGAAAAGACTGGATTGGCTTGGAAAATCTTGGCGATGAAGACAAGAAGCTTGTGAAAGATGCAATGGAATTTACTGAAACCCTTGTGGCAAATAGCTATTCTGCTTTGCAGTCTTCAAAGAACATAAGTTCTTTGAGATCTCAGAAAGCTTCTGCTTTCTGCAGAAATAGTCAAAATAAAAAGCCGCATCTTCTTATTCTAGATGAGCTAAATCTGGCTGCGCATTGCAGGCTTGCGCCAATTGGCGAACTGGTTGAATTTCTAAAAAAACTTAAGGAATATACTGAAATGACAATTGTGATCACAGGAAGGCATGCTCCAAAAGAGTTTGAGGATATTGCAGATTATGTAAATGTTATAGAAGAGAAGAAAAAACCAAAAGAGATGAAATCCATAAAAGGGATACAGTGGTAGACTGTTTATTAATAAACAGTCTAATATTCTTCTAAGCAAAGTTTATGTCTTGCTATCAGGACAGGAACAATTGTTGCAATAAAGCCCTTATAGATAATGGCAAGCTCGCCTTATTGCAAAGTATACAATCCCGGAAATCAATACAATGATGGCAAGTAATAGTATAACTGCATTCATTGGAATAATATCAAGCGCATAGCCGACAAACAGGCCTGTTATGAGGCAGGTTCCAGCAGTAAGCAAAGACCAGTATGACAGTACAGTTGCCCTTATATTTGATCTGGTTCTGTGATTTATGTAATCGTGCGCAATCATAAAATTGACATCCCTGTTCATGTAGAGAATTACTATAACAATCAAAATCAGCGGGATATTGAATAAAGACATTAGAATAAATGCGGATATTTCTATTGCAATTGTAAAAATAAGCAATGTTTTGAGGCCGAGTATTTTTTTAAATTTGTATGCAAATGCGCCTGCAAAGTTCGCCAATCCATATATAATGGGGAATATTATGCTGAAATAAATAACATCAACAACAATGTTCTTGACATATGGCTGGAGTATAAATGTGTTCATCAAAAACATTGGAACACTTATCATGAGAGCAAATATAATCATCCATTTTATTTCTTTATGCTGATTGGCATATTTCACGCCATCTTTCATTTGTTTTAAGTGATTTGAGAAGGTAATCTTCTTTTTTACACCAATTTCTTTTATAGAGAGATATACCAGACCAGACATCATAAATGCAATTCCAATAACAATCCATGGCAGTGCTATATTTATGCTAAACATTAGAGGCCCTAGTATTAATCCTATGATAAGCGGAAAGGTTGACAATAATTTTATCCTTCCTATAATCTTTAGAAAATTCTTTTGTTTTCTATATTCTTTTAATTTGTCAAAAAGCAATGCCTGCCATGCGCCAGATACAAAGGCGTCTCCAGCTGCCCAGAAAGCATATCCTATTAAAAATCCTAAGAAGGTTCCTGTCAGCCCAATTATCAGCATTGCTATTGCAGACAATGCGCATCCAATGACAACACTGTTCCTTCTTCCCAGTAGGTCTGCAAACGCTCCTGTAGGCAGTTCAAGCAATATTATTATCAATATGTTAACAGCTTCCAGTATTCCTATTTGAAAATAAGATATATCATGCGCCTGAAGAAAAAGCACTATGATAGGAAGTATAAACCAAAAATTGCCAAAAGTATTTGCTATGTAGAATTTATTCAGTGTTGATTTATAGCTGTCATTGTTCTTGTAATGGAAAGTATATGACATGTTATTATTTCCATTACAAGACACACAGAAAGCAGAGCTTTCTGGTGCACCAAACAACGTATGTTGTTTGGTGTGTTTGGCGAGCTTGCGAAGCAAGGTCGTTTTGTTCTTTTGTTGTTTGGTTGCAGGAGTGGTTTTCATTATTGTAGTTTGATTGTCTAGTTTTTATAGATTTGAGATAGAAATCACTTATGGCAACAAAGAAAACAAATGATCTGGTTATATTAGGAATTGAATCAACTGCGCATACATTTTCTATTGGTGTTGTCAGGCAAAAAGCCAAATCTGATGATTTGTCTAAAATATCTCTAACTAAATCTTCTCATGAAGATTTAGTCGATATAGAAATCCTTGCAAATGAGATTGATGTGTACAAGCCAGAAAAAGGCGGCATTGATCCAGACATCTGCACACAACATCACAAGCAAGTCAAAGAACAGGTTTTACAAAGAGCATTGGAAAAAGCCGGGATTGGCTTGGATAAAGTCAGCGCAATAGCATACTCACACGGTCCTGGACTGCCGCCTTGTTTGCTGGTTGGTTCTGAATTTGCAAAAGAGCTTTCAGATAAATATCACAAGCCAGTGCTTCAAATCAATCATTGCATAGCGCATATTGAGATTGCAAAGCTTTTTGGAAAAATGAAAGATCCAATTGCGCTCTATGTGTCTGGCGGCAATACACAGGTTATAGGATTTGCCGGCAGCAGATATAGAGTGTTTGGAGAAACAATGGATATTGGAATAGGCAATGCATTGGATAGTTTTGGCAGGGCAATAGGAATATCTTTTCCAGCCGGACCTGAGATAAGCAGGTTGTGGCAGCTTGGAAATAAAAGAAGAAATTATATTGAACTGCCTTATGTTGTCAAAGGAATGGATCTTTCATTTTCAGGCATTGTGTCAGATGCAGCCAGGCGATATAAAGCAGGCAACAAAAGCGATGAATCTATAGAGGATTTATGCTTTTCATTCCAGGAGACAACATTTGCAATGCTCACTGAGGTCACTGAAAGAGCGCTGTCGCATACAAAAAAGAACGAACTTATTCTAACCGGCGGGGTTGCAGCTGCCCAGCGATTAAGAGAGATGCTTTCAATAATGTGCAAAGAGCGCAATGCAAAGTTTTATGCATGTCCAATAGAATACGCAGGCGACAATGGAGCTATGATAGCATATACAGGGCTATTGCTGTATAAATTTGGCAAGAATAAATATAATACAAATAGCTGTTCTGATTCTCAGAACAGCCATAATACAAATAGCCAGCAAGTTGGTTATGATACAAATAACTCGCAAGCGAGTCATGATACAAATAGCTGTCCTGTTTCACAGTCTTCAAAAAACAGCCATGATAGATTTAATGCAAATTGGAGAACAGACGATGTTGAGATTGGATGGATGTGAAGCGTGAAAAACAGCTCTCTGACAACACATCTGAAAGTGTTGTCTAATTCAAATAACCACATTTTCTCAGAATCCCTATGCAATGAGATGCCATATTTCTTGATATACCATGGTCATGTTCAAGTTCATCATAGCTTTTTCCTGATTTAAAAATATCCAAATGTTTGATTCCATAATGCAAAAAACGTCCAGAAGAACCAGATATATTATGTCTTTTCATTAATTCAGATATTGCTGGAATTGGTTTGAATTTGCCAATTTTAACAAGAAATTCTCGCTGCTTTTTTATTATACTCCAACTTTTTCCAGTTGTTTCATTTATAGTGGACCAACAAAAGAATACAAACAGAAGCTTTGCTTCTGTTGTACAGGAGGAAATATATTTTCCTCCTTGTACCGATACATGGTAAAGCAAGCTTTACCTGTACAGAAAGAACAAAATGACTTTCTTCGAAAGTCATTTATCTTGTCAAGGAAAGAAA
>JACRMW010000104.1 GCA_016219465.1 Candidatus Aenigmatarchaeota archaeon
AACAGGATATTATTTCGCGCTGAGCTATATGTAAAGAAAGTAGTATTATACCTGATTATTTACTTGCTTTACTATAACCAAATTTATGTCCAGTTTGTTTATTTGGTTAACTATATATAAATAGAAATTGAATTATTCAAATAATGCAAAGAATGCATAGAAATCTGGCGATATGTCATGAAAAAACAAATCTCAGCAGGAGGAATTGTATACAGGAGAACTGGAAAGAAGATATATATTCTCATGATAACAGACCCGTCCAATAAATCAGCTTTTCCAAAAGGCCTTATTGATTCTGGTGAAACGCCAGAGACAGCTGCGCTTCGTGAAGTAAAAGAAGAAACAGGACTGCATGATCTGGAAATCATTGAACCCCTTGGCGCAATAAAATTCTTCTACACCTGGAAGAATGAAAAAATACTCAAATCAGTGCATTTCTTTCTCATGAAAACCGATGAAAAGAAATTTACCCCCCAATTGGATGAGATAAAGTCAGCTCAGTGGGTTGAATTGGAAAAAGTCCTGGAAAAATCCGGATATAAAAATCAGAAACCTCTTATAAAAAAGGCAGTCAAAGCAATAAGAAAGCTGGCAAAAAAACGACTTTGAAGAATTGGTTGGCATCATATCCGATGTTGCATAGCATCTATAGTCATCCATTATAACAAACCCAGAAAATAAACAGCGCATGTTTCTGGTTTTGCTATAAACACACATGCCAGCTGCGCAGGTTCATGTATTTAAAGATTTGTTACCCAGTGATAATGATATGAAGTGGTATTAGACAGGAAATATAAGGAGTTATTATGGAATATTCAGGGAAAATTAAAAAAGGAATCTTTACATTGATGTTAATGGGTTGTCTAGCAGTAACATCGCCATCAGATACAGAATATTCTGGACAAAACAATCCAGATGCTTCTGGATATAGCCATGCCAGCCTAAGCGCTAGCAAGAGAGCTGAACATCCATTGCTACAAGACATGGCAAATGCATTTGCGCCAATCCCTGTCTGCGCGCAGGAAAAAACCAAACCTGCATCAGGCAATTGCGAATCTATTGAATCATTAGCAGAACAAGCGCTGGCTGAATTGAATAATCTTTGCAAACAATACAATAGGCCTGACATTGTCCGGGAAATTTTTTCTCTATATGTGAATGAATTTAGAATTCCGGAGAAAGAAGCTCTTAAACTAACGCGTTTATTGGCAATTTATCTGGATTATTGCAATGATGGCAAAGCGATGATATTAGAAGCTGATAATAATCTGCCTAATTCCAGTTATTATGAAATATTAGATCTCCAGAAAGTTCTGCCAACTGACAGCAAAAAGCTGGAAAAAAGACTTGATGAAATGCAAAAACTTGTTGTATCAGATTATACAATAAAATGGTTTGGTGAATTAGATTATCTTTTTTCAGTCGCAGAAACACAGGGAAGACTATTGAATGCAGAAAGCCTGAAGAAAACTATTTCTGGCAAAGATGTAATACTTGTTGGATATGATGCAGATTGCAAAGATCTTATTCTTGATCTGTCTGAAATAAAGGATGGTATAGCATTTTTACTTTATAATAAAACATGCACCCAGGAAACTGCTGATGCTTTTTTGCATGATAAAGAAATAGACAGCCCATTTACGCAGGAATCTTTATCTGAATTAGAAAAAAGATATTCTGGTTTTATGCAAACAGCGCGCAATAGAATAAGACGCGGAAAAGGAGCAGAAGTCATTATATCATTTACCAACACTCTTGAATCCTTTGATGCTGAAAAACATTATAATCCAGATGATTTTGTTCCTGAGGTAGATACAATAGCCAATGCTATTGCTAACTACAGAGAAAGATTTTCTATAGAAGCAGATGAAGCAAGAAAAATACTTGGAGCGCTCGGATATTCTACTGAGAATAAAAAACAGCCTGAAAAAGCTCCCAAGAAAACTATTATCGCTCCAATGCCGATTCAATGCATAAGACCTGTAGAAGAGCGTCTTGAAAAAGATGGAAAGAAATGCGCCACAATATTGCGGCTTAGAAAGTTATATGATTCTGGCAAAACAGCGGGCAGTCTGGAAATTGAAGGAAAAGAAGACCAGTTATATTTCCATGGAAGAAATATAATAAATTTCTGAAACAACAGTCAAAAATGCGCGATGAGCAGCAGGAATAATATCAATGTCTTCAGCATATAGTATTTGACAGTATAATATTCCAAACAGTTGTGTCAAATGCTATAAATTATGACAAAACTTCTTTTGTCCATTTCCAGCACCATTCTGGATATTTTAAGCAGTAATCTGCGGCTTTAAATATAAAAGGAGGGCCTGGATCATTATCTCGTTGTCCTAATCTGTTGATTCCTTGATAAACACAGGTTTTGCATATGTCTCTTGCATCCTTTGGATCAACTCCATCACATCTTGGACTTGCTCCGCACATAAGTTCGCATCTGTTTATGCCATTTCCATATGTCTCTTTTAGATTATGGGAATATTTTTCTTTTGTCTGTCCATTGACTGTTTCTATTGAAATTGAAATATAGATTCCATTGGTTTGTATTCCATTGCCGCATGTTATTCTGCTTGCGCGTAAACTGCTCATGGCACTATAAGCAGGATATGCATCACTAGCTCCACCTCCTCCACTCATATGACAATCACCATCACCAATGCTTCCTTTTGGAATGTGATTTCCACATTCTAACTCACCAAAGTTCTTATATTGTTCCTTGACGCGGTTTGCAATAAAAATATTTGGAGAAAAACCAATCTGCTTAACCTGCTCCCAGCCAAGCATTACTCCAGGAAAATCTGGATTTCCTTTATACGGAAGCGTTTCCAATAATCTGTTTGCAACAATAGATTCTTTTATTTTAGTCATTGTGCTTTCTTCTCCAGTGATTGTCTGCGCCGAGACTGCAGCAGACATAATTGCAAGGATTCCAAATATAAGACAAATTATTGCTTTATTTTTCATACAAGAACACCAGCGCATGATTGTTTAGATCAGGTTTATTTATATCATTTAAATAGTTCCTTGCATCTCCTAGCAATATAATAGCAGGGCCGTTGTTTGCAAGGTTTAACAGTGTATTCTTGGAAAGTTCTGGGTATTCGTGTGTTATTATTACCGCATCATACGGCATTAGATTATTGTAATTTGCATCAGATACTGGAATCTTCATAACAGGCGAAAATGCTTCCAATGCTTTTGAATAAGCATTCTTTTCGTTTTCGTCAGGAAAACTGGCATCATTGAGAATAACAGCGGCATTGACATCAAAAACAGGCATGTCGCCAGGCCGGAAATTGCAATTATTGGTTGTATAAAACCAATATCCCTTTCCTTTTTCGATAATATTTGTTTTATAATATTTCTGCGCATTTGCATCAAATGCATAGATATCAGAGAATACACATGAGCCTCTATTTTCTCTTAGATTTATGCGCATGCTCGATCCTCCTATCTGATTCCATCCTTTTACCATTTCACCATTGAAATAATCGCCTGAATCATAGATTGTTGTTTCATCATTTCCATCAAATATAAAATTGCATTTTTCACTGGCATAAGCCCAGTAACCTATGCCTGGTTTCATTTGAGATATATCTGATTCTTTTTCATATTTCATTGTCAGTGGGTTATAGTGATAGAGAGCCAGGATATTGCATTTATTCAAGAACGAGAATTTTCTAAAAGGAGCTGAAACCATGTTCCAACCCTTGTATAAACTTATGGTTTTTTGGATATTGATACGTCATACCACCAGTCTTTGACTGGTGGTTGGCGTGTAAAAGACTTCGGAGTAGTGATGCAAAGAGAAACAAAGTTTCTCTTGCACAGCAGAACGCATGTTCTGCTTGTGCCATCGGTCTATTGACCGATGGATATACCGAAGTCTTTTCACATCATTCTTGTATTTTAATAGGATTTCATTTGAGTTTAGAGAGCGATCATAGATGGCTATTTTATCCACAATCCCCAAGAATGATTCTGTTGGCGTTGAAATATAGAGATCTGATTTTATTGAATTCAATGGTCCGTCAAAAACATCCTGCTGCTGATAGCTCGTTTCTTTGCCATTGATATATATTTTCAATTTCTTTTCCTGAGAATCCCATGTTCCTATTATTTGATACCAGTTGTTTTTAGATAGCTTCGTATCAGCGCTCGCTTTGTATAAATGATCTGCTATAAAATACAATACTGGAAAGCCATTTTCAAGCCGAAGCACAAAGGATTCTCTTTCTTTTGTAATTATTCTATTATATGAAGAGTATTGAAGAGGATATATCCAGGCTTCTATTGCAATGGCATTTGTCATGCCGAGGCTGTCTGAACCTGGCACAATAAGATAGTTCTCTGTATTGAAATACAGTGAAGTGCCTATAATTCCTTCAAATCCAGCCTTTGGACAGCTGACGCAATTGGCATTGTTATTATTTCCTGATATATCGTTGAATGAGATTGATCCAGTTGGTTCATCCATATTAAGTTCAAGAACAGCGTCATGCGCATTCAAACCAATAACAGGACTGATAGAAACAATCAAGAAAATGATAAAGAACGCCAATAAACCGCATTTCATTTGCATATTCTAATTATTGTTTGTGCCATTTATATACAATAAAGATTAATGTAAATTATATTCAACCACATAAACAATTCGGTTGATGAATGTGGTTGAATGCGCTTGAGCCCAACAAATATATGCCGAATTGTTTTGTTGGGCGAGATTAGATGCTAATGAATGAAAATACAAGTAAACAAATTAAATTGAGTAAAACAAACACTTCAGAAAAGCCAAAAAAATATAACTCAAAAGAAGCCCAGGTAAAATGGATGAAATTCTGGCTAGATAATAATATCTGCAGGTTTGTAAAAGGAAAGGAGATATTCACAATAGACACCCCTCCTCCATATCCTTCTGGAGATTTTCATGCATGAAATATTCTCAACTGGTCTTATTTTGATTTTATGGCGCGCTATAAAAGAATGAAAGGATTTTCAGTGCATTTTCCGCAAGGCTGGGATGTTCATGGACTTCCTACAGAAAGCAAGGTTGAGAAATGGAAAGGAAAGAAAAGCTCTGAAGTGGATAGGCAGCAGTGGTGCGAATGGTGCGAACAATGGACGCTTGAGCATATTGTGAAGATGAAAGAGATGATAAACAGGCTTGGGATATCCATAGACTGGTCATTTGAATACAAGACATCTGATCCTGCTTATATCAGGATGATACAGCTATCATTCCTGGATTTGATCAAGAAAGGATATGCTTATAGAGGCAGGCATCCTGTAAACTGGTGCACAAATTGCCTGACAGCGATCGCAGATGCAGAGGTTGAAAAAATAGAAAGGGACACCAAATTATATACGATAAAATTCAGATTAGCAGGACAAGGAGAGATAGAGATAGCGACAACAAGGCCAGAATATTTATGCTCATGTGTTGGAATATTGATAAATCCAGATGACCAGAGAGCAAAGAAATTGATTAATAAAAGGGCAATAGTTCCCTTGTTTGAACAGGAAGTAGAGATAATTCCAAGCAAGACAGCTGATCCAAACTTTGGAACAGGCATGCTGATGGTATGCACATTTGGAGACAAAGATGATGTCAGTGATGTCATAAAACATAAATTGCCAATTCTTGACACAATTGATGAAAAAGGAAAGCTTACCCATATTGCAAACAAATATAAAGGGCTCGGTGTAGTAGAAGCAAGGAAAACAATTGTAGAAGATCTCAAGCTAAGCAGTCTTCTTGTAAAAGAGGAGTCATTGAAGCAGAATATTGGTACATGCTGGCGATGCAAGACACCTATAGAGATATTGAACAAAGAACAGTGGTTTGTAAGGGCAACTGAATTTAACAACAATGTTATAAGAGAGACAGAAAAAGCAAAATGGCGGCCTGCTTACATGGCAGTTCGGCAGATACAATGGGCCCAGTCAATGGACTGGGACTGGGTAGTTTCGCGCCAAAAAGTCTATGGCACGCCAATTCCAGTGTGGTATTGTGAAAATAATGAGTGCGCAGAAGTTATTCCTGCTCTAGAAGAAGAACTTCCAGTTGATCCAGAGAAGAAAAACAAGAAATGTCCTAGATGTGGTTCAGGAACAAGGCCAGAGATAGACAGGTTTGATACATGGTTTGATTCATCAATGACAACTTACAGGCATGCAGGATGGCCTGATAACAAGGAATGGAAAAAATTCATTCCAGCTTCTTTGCAGCCAAATGGCATTGATATCATAAGAACATGGGATTATTATCTCATGGTCAGGTCATTGATGGCAACAGGACTGCCGGCTTATGAGAATATTCTGATCAATGGAATGGTTCTTGGAGAAGACGGCAGGAAAATGTCAAAAAGCCTTGGAAATTATGTCACTGCAGAGGATATCTTTGAGAAATCCTCTGTAGACGCTGTCCGTTATTGGGCAACAACAGCAGCAACAGGAAACAATCTGCCATTCTCATGGAAAGAATTGTTGTATGCAGACAAATTTTTCATAAAATTGACAAACATAGCAAATTTTGTCTTCATGCATGTTGATGAAACACTGAAGCAAAAGAAAATAGATAATATAGACAGATTAGCAGACCTGGAAGATCTTGAATACCTGGACAAGTGGATATTGACAGAATTGCAAAAGCTTGTAGCTGACATCACTGATGATTTTGAGCATTATAATTTTAGTATGACAAAGATTATTGAATTCATCTGGCATGAGTTTGCAGACCATTATATGGAAATGGTCAAGTACAGGATATTTTCTGGCTATAAAAAAGACCAGGCAGTATGGACACTATACAAATGTCTGAATACGTTTGTAAAGCTTCTTGCGCCGTTTGTGCCGTTTGTAACAGAAGAAATATACAAGACATCTATGGAAAGATTTGAGAATAATTCTTCTGTTCATCTTGCAGAATGGCCTTCTGTTGATGAATCCCTCATAGACGAAAGAGCAGAAGAACTTGGAAAACTGGCAAAGGACATCATGTCAGCAGTCAGGCAATACAAGACAGCTAATAAGCTTCCTTTGAACGCGCCGCTGAAAGAGATTATAATAGAAGAAGATGGCAGCCTGCCATTGATAGAGGATATCAAAGGCACATTGAAGATAGAAAAGGTCGTCACAGGAAAAGTCAGTGAAGAAGATATTATAACAGACAAGTTCAATATCAAGATAAAGATAATAGCATAGCGTTCCTGCAGATACTCTTCTATATAGCAAACCCACAAAAGATTCTGGACACATGGTTGAGCTATGCTCAACCTGTGCAAGAAGGAATTGCAATTCCTTCTGCACGCAAAGACTTGAGAAGTCTTTGCTGTGCAGGTGAACTCTATGAGTTCACCATGCATGAATCTGTGGGGTTGCTGCATTCAGAAAACAAAGTTTTCTGATGTGCCAAAGAACTAAGAGTTCTTTGAGCATATGGGAGGCAGCAAATTCATGT
>JACRMW010000099.1 GCA_016219465.1 Candidatus Aenigmatarchaeota archaeon
ATATGACTTCCAGTTTGGTGATCTAAATCATAACCAGTCTTTGTAAACGCTTTAACCAGATCTTTTCCAGAAATAATAGGCAATTTAGGCACTTACATTCACCATTTCTTCATAAATTGAAGGCGGAATTGGTTCATTGTGTTTTTTCAAGCTTGCTAAATTAGTTATTCTACTATTATCGTTCCTTTCAGACTTATGTAGAATGAGGAATAATACGGATATTTTCCAGATTCGTTGAATGTAAAAGACCATGAGCGGCCTGGGTTTATTGATGGCGATCCTTTTCTTGTGGTATTGAAGAAGACTGTCTGTCCTTTTGCATCCAGATTCTTCCATATCACTGTTGAATCCTTTGGCACAGTGAGCACTATCGGTTCAAATCCACTGGCTGTAATAAATACAATATAATCACCCGGCACTTCTTCGCCGCGGTCATTGACATATCCAGTATTGTTTGCAGGAGTCTCTGTTTGTCCAATGCAGCCAGATATAACAGCAACAGCTATTATCATTATCGCAATAATAATTCCTGTATATTTTCTTGACAACATAGATTCACCAAAATTTCCTGCAGCCAATAACTATATATCTGTTGAGATGATTTAAGCAAATACAGTTCCAATGAAAATATGACTAATATGTATTTTTGGCAATAGAGGATTCTGAATATATTAATTGACAATACTATTCAGATTATAATTATACATTGTCCTTACTAACTCAAATCAAATTCACCACGTTTGTTCATTTGTATTCGCGCCAGACATGGTTGCACTTTTCGCATCTGAAGAATTGGGTAGGAGGTTCGTCTGCAGAACGAGTCTGCTGCAGCCACCAATATACTCTTGTATGTTCGCATTTAGGGCATTCCTTGTCTATCAAAGGCAGAGAGACATCGTCTTTTTCAAGAATTATTGCGCCTTTTGACTGCTTTGGCTTTTCAATGATCTTCATACTTATTGCGCCTTTTTTCATAACTGTTCCGCATTTCCTGCATTTCATGATCACTGAAGAGCCTTTCTTGACAGGAATTATCATTGACTTGCATTTTTTGCAGAACTCTACCATATAATCACCGCCTGTAAAAAAATAAGATGAACTTCTGTTCATTTTAGATTTTTTGCTAATAGTTAACAACAAATTATAATACTAATTACTTTGTTGTATAGCTATACCTGACAACCTTATATAGTTTTGCAATAATCAGAAAAGACCCAAAGGTAAAATTGTGCAACTTATAGATAGATAGTTTTGAATAATCCGCTGACAATTCAAAACTCTAATTGAGGATTTGAATATAGTAGAATGCATAACTAATAGAACATAATTATGCATTCTGCATATAGTATATGACATAATATTATTCCAATTTGTTATGTCATATACTATATATAGTGTAAATAGTAATTTGCTTTGCAAATCTTATTAATACAAATAATAAGGTTATTCAAAGTCCTCAATATCATTTGAATCTTCAAAATTCCAGAAGTTATTTAAAGACAATAAGCACATATCTTGTATAAGGTGTTTTTTCATGGAAATATCTCCACCAATGAAGCAAATGGGTTATGACAGAGCGATAGTTGTATTTTCGCCAGAAGGCAGAATATATCAGGTGGAGTATGCGCAGAAAAATGTTGAAAAAGTATCCACTGTTCTTGGAATTGTTTTTGCAAATGGCATTGTTCTTGCAGCAGGAAAACAGATACAGCGGTTGCTTGTGCCAGAGAGTGCTGAAAAGATATCTGTGATCGACAGGCATATTGCAATAGGAAGCTGTGGAATTCTTGCAGATGCAAGAAATCTAATAGATTTTGCAAGAATAAAATCTCAGGTGAACAAGCTTACATTTAATGAGCCTATTGAAACCTATGCGCTGTCAAAGGATATCGCAGACAGGATACAGAGATTTACACAGATGGGTGGGATACGGCCTTATGGAGTAGGACTGTTGATAGCTGGAATGGACGGCGATCCGCGATTGTTTGAGACAGATCCGTCTGGATCGTTAAGAGAATGGAAAGCACATGCAATAGGACGAGGCGCAAAAGAATCCAGGGAATTGATAATTGAAGAATACAAGGATGGCATGACAAGGGACAAGGCATTGGATCTTGCAATAAGAGCCCTGAAAACCGGAGAGAAAAAACTGACAAGCAGAACAGTAGAGCTGGCAATTGTCATGGACAAGGAAGTCAAGAAATACACAAGACCTGAAGTAAAGGAAATGATCAAGAAGTATATGTAGAATTAAATTGGTTGCAATTTATCGCTTCTGTTAGTCGTTTTTCGTTTTGCAGCGAGGTCCCACTTGAGTGATTGACGCCACAGATTACTTGATGCACAAGAAATATTATCAACCAAATGTCAAAAATTTATCAGATTCCTCAACTAATTCTAATAAATCTTTCATAGTTGAAATCGGACAAACATTACTGCCTTCTTTCTGTCTTGATTTTAAGCAAGTTCCACAAACTAATATTTTCCCTTTGTTTTCAATAAATAGATCAGTCTGTTCTTTTACATTATATTTTTCGTTTTTAATATCTTCTATTTCAACTCCTTTATTTATTAAAAAAATCTTTGCTTCGTGGTTTGCTTTTAATGAAGTAACGCCAAATCTGAACGCATTCCAAACAACCTCTGCTTCATTTGTTCCTATAACAATTCCTATTTTCATCATATCACCTGTAAGTTTTCTTTTTCATTGTATATAAAGTATAGACTTTATCGATACTGTCTACTTAACGTCTCTTTTATATAGAATGGAATTATAGATATACAAGGTGGTATATCTATGTCAATGAAATGTCAGAATTGCAGTTCTGAAAACTGTATAAAAAGAGGAACACGAAAAAACAGATGTGTCAAAATTCTCAAGCAAATCCAACTATCAAAGGAAGAATACATATGGATGAAAAATACATTCATGTTGGAAACGAGCATGGATTAAAAGGAAAAACACCTGCTGAAGCCGCAGACATTAATTTGAAATTAAAAAGAAGAAAACTATTGAGTTTGATTAGATTTGCTGCAAAGAGAGATGACTAATAGTTGAC
>JACRMW010000100.1 GCA_016219465.1 Candidatus Aenigmatarchaeota archaeon
GTTCAATGGCACGAAAACGGTAATGCTCCAAGATTTCATGAGAATAAGAACGCCCGTCAATTATCTTCTTTTCTTCCATATACTGTATATGACTTCAGGTTGTATAAAAAGGCGTCATCCAAGTTTCGCAGTTATCTATATATGACATAATATTATTCCAATTTGTTATGTCATATACTATATATTGTGTAAATAATGGGTATTCAACGTCCTCAATACCCACTGCATATAATATGGCTATATTGTGAAGTATAGCAATCTATATATACTGTAAAAGCCATCTCTTGTTGAGGAGATGATTATTATTAACAGAAAAGAAGACGAGGACGAAAAGATTGAGTTCACAGAGCTTAATGCCACTAATTTCTATATTGGCTAAAGAAAACCAAATTAGTTTTTCTCTATTCTAGCTCCGCATTCACACAGCATACTCAATGGCATTCTTCTATGCACCTTGCCGCACGAACTGCATATCAGGGCGCTTTTCTTTGCAATTGCATCCATGAGATTGAACTGCCTGCCTCCTCCAAAAAGCTCTGTTCTTTCAATTCCTATTGATGACAGGATTCGCTCTATTGGAGGAAGCAGCTGGTTATAAATGTAATAATCAGAATCAATAGGAAGATTATACTGGCTTGCATAATCAGGCGTCTCTACTCTTTTTGAAAGAATGTCCCTACCTTTTAATATAACAAAGCCAAGCCTGTCTCCGACTTTTGGAGGATTTGTTGGATCTCGTTTCTTCAGTTTTCTTGCAAGCTCAATATGAGGAAGCATGCCGTCATATGAATCAATGCTTTTTGTTATGCCTTTTATGATAGTTAGTTTATCCAGCGGTACTTTGTTCTGCAGAATATCCTGGATAACCTGTTTTACAAGTTCTGTCGCCTTTTTTACATCTCCTTGTTTCAACATGATATTTATTACATCATTCATTGTTTGAGTGACCAGCGGACACCAATCCCTTCTAACAGTCTCAATTCCTTTCATTTCTATGCTGTCTTTCCAGCCCTTTGAGGTCATCTGGAATTTCCAGCCAGCATATCTTTTCTTTGTTATTATAAGAGAAGTTTTATACACCTTTTCAAATTCAAATATAAGATCTCCCTGGGAAGCAGCCTTTGATATCTTTTCACCAAGTTCTCGTACTGCTTCAATGTCATTCGTGTCTGTTGATAGAAATAGAGAATCTGTATCTCCATAAATAACCTTTACAGGAAAATTATTTTCTATATTCTCTTTTGTCTTTTGTATGTTTTCCCTTCCATAGGCAGTGATGCTGTCGGCAACATCATGGACATAGAGCCTTGCCCTGACATATCCGCAATAACCGAAAAAAGAATTATGCAATACCATGCCTTGGGCAGTTACAAAATTCTCAGTATCCTTGACAGAAAGATCATAAACATAACCATCATGCACAATACGTTCTATGTTTTTTGGAGTTTGTCCATATAAATCTCCCTTGGCTATTCGCCTGCCGCGCATATGTTTTCCTATGCACACCCGGTACACGCCGCTGTCAAAAATATTCCTTGTTAGCATTCCCTTTTCCTTGAAAAGAACATTTAATCCAACAGCAAGCTCTTTGCTCTTTGTGCTTGCTCTCCTGCCATCAGCATCGCCATCACCAGCCATATAGCTTCTTAAGAACGCCTCTCTAATTCTAGATGACGAATTGAATACAAAAGAAGGAACCTTCTTTTTTTCAGAGCCTTTACCACATAGTTTTTCAAATAATAAATAACATACCTTTAGAGGAATTGTTACAGCGCAAGCATTGCCAGTTTTATGAACATTGGGTTTGTAATTAAATACACTTTCTATAAGAGAACATATATTTTTAAGATTCTTCGGATCTTTATTGGAAATATCAGCTTTATACCACTGTCCTTTTGATTTGTTTGTAATATATTTTTTTGAATATAAGCTTCCTTCTGCAACATACCATCCAAACAATTCTGCCAGTTCCTTAGTTACAGGCAAAACAACAGGAATTTTCCTTCTTCCACGCACAGAAACATAACATTGTTTTAGAATAGACATAGGAATCTTTATCTTTGTAAGTTCTTTCAAAGGCAGTGAATAATAATATGCCTGATTCTTTCGTTTTGAGAATATATTATTAAATTCTATAAACGCATTGCCATCATCACTAAGTTCATAAATAGGAACATATCCACAATTGCCTTTTATGGTTACACCAATCTTTTGCAGACCAAATCGCTCTGCTCTTATAACCACACGTCTGCCAACATCTGCCGCTTTTTGTAGCGTAACAGAATCAGTTGTGGTGAGTTTTTTTGTATGTTCAAGAACAGCTAGTATTTTTTTGTTCCTTCCCAAAAGAAGGGTTTTAGGAATAAATACATTGACATTATCTATATCATCCGTTTCGCCAAGAATGCCTATTAAATTTAGAGATATCTCCTTTTCAGGAAGCTCTAGTTTTGAAATCTGGCACATAACCGTATCACGGTTTATTTCATTGCCCTTAACAGGAACAATCCCATCAAATCTGCCTTCGCGGTTTCTATTTGCGCTCTTGCCAAGCATTTCCATAGCAGAATGATCATCAGTCATGTTTATTTCTGCCATTGATGTCTTGACTTTGACAAGCTGTCCATTGTGTTTATGTCGCGATATTGCATACATTGGCTTAAACACAGCTTTAGTGTCATCAACGCTCAAGGTTTTCCATCCATCCAGTTCTATTATATTTGTATTGCCAGCCTCGGTCACTACATAGGTATTCTCAAGCATATTATAAAGTTCAGATATTTCACATACTCTTACATTGTCATTTGGATCTTTCACAACAACATACGTGTCTCCTGCGACAGAATTAGCCAAAATTTTTATAGCATGTTGTTTTGCATCAAGTGCAATCCGGTCATCACCTTCAACAGTCTTCATTAGTTTTTTTACTTCCTGCCTTGAATCGGTGAGCTTTTTTATTATAGTAGGAAATATTCCTTGATAGAGTTCTTTTGACAAGAACCTGGCTCCTGTTGGAGAAATGTTGTGTTTAATATTAGTTTCTCCAGACAGCAACGAATCAGGCGATATATTAAATGCCTTTATTATAGAGGGATAAAGGCTTTGGAAATCCAAGACCAATACACAATTTTGGTTGAGCCCTTTTTTTGGCTCTAGTACAGTAGCACCCTTTATTTTTTCGCTCTCTCTTTTTGCAAGCATCTGGCTGCTTGGCTTATTTGGCATGACCATGTTCCTTTTCTTGAACTCGTGCATGATAAGAGTCTCGATTCTCACAGTCTGACCACCAAAACTATCCTGAAGAAGAACGCCAGACAATTTTGAGACTTCTATGAATTTATCCATCAGCCGTTTTTTAAGCACAAGATTCATGGATATTTTTGCATCATTTTCAGCATAATCAGCCAATTTCTGAACATTTGATTTCCAGAGTTTTGGTATTTCGTGGAATATAACATCACCTTTTTTTTCGCCAATGAGAGCATCTGCAACAGTGGCTAGATTATATCTAGGAAGCCGTATGTAGACATCTTTTCTAATAACCTGATACGAATCAAATACTATTCTTCCAGGAATTGTAATATCCTGCACCTGTAGTCTTGCATCAGCTTTTCCAACAATTTTCATAGGCCTTGCAAAAACAGGCTTGTTGCATCGTCCAAGCATAGGAGTTATGTTGTATTTTTTCAGCCTTTCAAGTATATGAGGCAGGTCAAAGCTCATGATATTGAATCCAGTCACGACATCAGGATCATATTCCTCTAATATCTTCATGAAATGGATCAGCATTTCTTTTTCATCAGGATGACCCTGATGATTGGCGCTTGAAAACGCCTTTGACACGAGAACAAGTCTTTCATAATTTCTGTATTTGGGATAAAACGCAAGAGCTATCATGATAATAGGGTCTTTCACAGCATCCATCTGCCTGTTAAAATCAGTCTGGAGACATTCTATATCAATACAGAGATGCTTTAGTTCAATGGTGTCTTTTTTATCAACTTCCTTGAATGACTTAACATCATATGTAGCAAGTTTGGATGTGGTTGTGTTTGTCAGAGAAGCCTCTACGTCATACCATCCCATTCCTTTGATGCCATGATCAACCATGAACCGGTATTTGAACAATATATCAGAATCATAGGATTCTTTGAAAAGTTCCCTGGCCTTTGGCACAGCTTGCGGATCATTCAGGACAATCTTTATCATTGTTGTCGGAGCTTCTGAATATCCAAGCGGCAGGAATTTTTTCTCAATACTGTGGCTGAATCCATTCTCCTCCACTGTTTTCATGTTTTCGTCGGTTTTTTTGACATAGAAATAAGGAAGAAATTTGTCATAGAGCAAGCACACAGCCTTTCCAGAATCAGTCTTGCAAAACATCCTTATAACAGGCTTGTTATTAGCCAGAAAATAATCAATATCCAATATTTGCACAAGCATAATCCTAGATAGAAGCCTAAAACATATAAAACAAACAGCAAGAAACTCGGTTTTTATCCTTTTCAGCAACTGAGATTATATGACAAAGGAAAAAATAGCCGGCTCATTGCACGAATCGGTTAAATTATTAAAGGTATTGCATATTAATGAAACACATAGGGAAGTCGGGGGGCAGGAGAGGTATTTTTTTGGACTGATTAATGGCCTAAGAGAAAGAGGAATTGACACCTATTCTTTTGGATTTGATACTATAGCAAGAAAGACTGGCAAGAGCCTTGTGCTGAAAACACCAGGATATTTCATGAAGCAGTTTAACAGGTTTGTCTTTGATTTTAACGCATATTTTAAGCTGCGAAGCTGGATTACTAAAATACATCCAGATATCATACATTTACATGGATTGAACCAGTCAACACTGGCTATATTATTTGCATGCAGAGGACACAAAGTTGTTCAGACTGTTCATAATTATGGCATGATATGCTCTACTATTTGGTGTGTTACAAAAGACGATCTAAAACCATGCTGTTCTGGAGCTGGGTTAAAATGCTGGCGAAGAAAGTGCATAGCTCTGAAATATCTTATACCGTTTTATTTTCATATAAAAATTAGAAATTTCTTTTTGAAAAGACTTGTGAATGTTTATCATGCTCCAAGCAAGGCCCTGAAAGTTTATCTGAATAAAATAGGGTATGAGCCTGTTGAAGTGATAAATTATTTTATTGATGTGAAGGAGATGTCTGGAAATGAAAAAAAAGAATATGATATTGTTTTTGTCGGCAGGCTTGATGTGGAAAAAGGCGTTAAATTCCTGTTGGACGCTATTGGTGTTTTGAAAAAAGAGCATCCTAATATAAAGGCAGTTATTGTCGGGGACGGGCCTGAGATAGAAAAATTGCAAGAGCATGCTAGAAAGCTCGGTCTTGTAAACAGCTATTCTTTTTCAGAAAAGAATCGTGATATAAATAGTAATCTGCTTCGCAAATCTCATAATACAAATAGCTCTTTTATTTCAGAAAAGAGTCATGATACAAATAGTAAAAATCCTGATGGATTTTCCTATGATACAAATAGCTATTCTGCAAAGCAGAATAGCCATAACAACTGTTTTTCTTCAAAAAACAGTTGTGATAATGTTGATTTTGTTGGAAGAGCTGATTTTGATGCTGTTAAAAAATACTATGCAAAATCAAGAATATTTGTTATGCCAAGTGTGTACATGGAACAGTTTGGGTTTGTTGGAATAGAGGCAATGTCAAACAGTTTGCCAAGCGTTGCAGGCAATAGAGGAGGCATACCAGAGTGGTGTATTGATAATAAAACAGGACTGTTGGTTGATCCTACAAAGCCTTTAGAGATTGCAAATGCAATTGATAAATTGTTATCTGATAAAAAACTTGCTAAAAGACTCGGCGACAATGCAAAAGCATATGCCAAGAATTTTGACAAAAAAGGATTGATTGATGAGGTAATTAAGCTTTATAATAGTTTATTGAATAAATAGAAATTCAGATTTGTAGAAATGTTCTTGCATAGGGTTTCTACAAAGCTAGAAATTCAAAAAACCAGAGGATTTTGACATGACAAAAACAATATTGGTTGGAATTGACGGATCTAGATTAGACTTGATTAAAAAATGGGCTGGTGAAGGAAGCCTGCCTAATATGAAAAAAATTATTGAAACTGGATGCAGTGGTGATTTGAGATCTATTTTGCCAGGTCCTCATACTGCGCCAGCATGGGTGACATTTGCAACTGGAAAAAATCCAGGAAAACACGGAATTTCATATATGCTTATGCGAAAAGAGGACTATGAATTAAAGATAGTTTCATCGCATGATGTAAAGGCAAAGGCTTTGTGGGAATATTTGAGCGATGCTGGAGAATTCTCATGTGTGCTAAATGTCCCAATGACCTATCCACCAAAACCTATTAATGGAATCATAGTCACATCATGGGGAACGCCTGCTCTTGAGAGTGATTATACCTATCCATCAGGCTTAAAAGAAGAGCTGAAACAATTTGATTTTAGCCTAAAGCCGGAATATGACAGAACAGAAGAATCAACAAAGGCAATATATGATCTTACAATATCAAAGATAAAGGCAACTGAATGGCTTATGGAAAAAAATAACTGGAATCTGTTTGTAAGCGTATTTTTTGAAACCGAGGAAATGCATCATTTATATTCCTCTTTCCTTGACAAAGAACACCATTACTATAATCAGGATTATGAAAAATTAATCAAGGATTTTTATGGGGTTATAGACGAGTTCTTTGGCAGGCTGCTGGAAAAATACAGCAATATTAATATTATAATAATATCTGATCATGGATTTTGCGCGCCTTCGCATTACATATATCTGAATAATATTCTTGAAAAAAATAGCTTGTTTTTCAAGAGCACCAGCCTTGGCACAAAGAAAAGAGGATTTTATGAAAAAACAATATGGGCACTGGGCGAAACTTACCAGAGAATGCCCGGTATTATGAAAGGTGCTGCGCGAAGGGTGATACCAAAATTCTTCAAAGAACGATTAAGAGACACTAAAATGGTTGATGCTGACTGGTCTAGAACAAAGGCATATTGCCCTGCAAAAATAGGAATAATACACTTAAATGTAAAAGGCAGAGAGCCAGAAGGCATTGTAGATCCAGGCGATTATGAAAGAGTAAGAGACGAGATAATTCAAACCCTCAGGAATGACAGTGTTCTGAAAGGAAAGATAAAAGGAATATGGAAACGCGAAGATATTTTTTCAGGCCCTTATACTGATGAGATGCCTGATATTATCCTGTCGCCTGAGGAAAAATATGAATTTACCTATACAACAGAAGAGGGAATGATATGCGAGCCAAAACAGGGAAATATTATTGGCTGCCATACTATGAATGGCGTGATAATGGCACATGGCCCTGATATTGCTACAGGAGAGATTAAAAATGCAGAGCTTATTGACATTGTTCCGACTGTTTTGCATATGCATGGACTAGCTGTTCCAAGCGATATTGACGGCAGGGTATTGCATGATTTATTCAAGAAAGAATCTATTATGAACAAAAGAAAACCGCTGATAATACCCCAACTAGAAGAGGACAAGATAATATCTGCTGTTGATAGCATTGATATCTAAACGCGGTTCAGTTCTTGGCAAATCTTTCCAATGTATCTAGAATAAATGCTGGTATAGGAAGGCTTGTTTTCTTGATTGTTTTTATGTCATTCTTTGTTATGCATTTTGCATAGAACACCCAGAATATGTAGAAGCCAACTCCTAGCATCAATGCTGCTGCAAGTTCTATTAATGGATGAGACACCAGCATTATTTTTGTGATAAATATAATTGTCAGTGATATATATACTCCTGCAAATATCTTTGCAAGTTCTTTATAGGGCACTGTGAATGATATATTCTTTTTCTTGAATTCCCTGATAACACAGGCTGAGGAGAGCAGGAAATAGAGGCCAAATGTTATAATAGCTGTTATTGCAGCGCCTATTATTCCGAGTATTGGCACAAGAAATATGTTAATTATGATATTCAGCACTGCCGCAATTCCAATAATTTTTGCATTTAGTCCTGGCTTGTTCATTCCATTCAGTGTTATTGTGAACAACATTCCAATTGAGAAAACAGCTATGCTGATTGTCAATAATTGAAGGGCAAATGCTCCTGATATATAGTCTGCACCAAAAAGGATATTTATCACATTTTCAGGGAATGCTATAAACAGCATGGCAGCAGGTATAATCAAAAGAAATGTGAGTTTTGTCAGCAGGCTCAGATTTGTTGATATAAACTGATATTTTTTCTTTGTCCAAAGCTCTGTTATAATTGGAAATAATATTGTAGTCATTGCTGATGAGAAATACAGGAGTATCTGGGCTGTTGGCAGCGCGGTCTGGTATATTCCAACTTCATATGTTGACCTGAAATATGTAATTATAAGCGTGTCTATGTTGCTAAGTATGCTGTTTGCTATTCCTATGAAGATAACAGGTATGCCAAACATGATAAGCGACTTTCTAACAACTGCTTTTTCTTTCTTAGATAGGCTTGGAATTTTTCCAAGTTGTCTTAGGTCTTTTAAAAAGAAAATAAAGCAGACAATGACAGTTGCTGCTGTTCCAAGAACATAGGCATAGGCAATGTTTGTTATCATACTGCTTGAAAACGAGAACAATGCTATCAGAAACAACAGGGCAAGGCCTGAGTATAGAATGAATGTAAATCCAAGCTCAAGCATTCTTCGCATGCCCTGAAAAGCATGCCTGAAGAAGAACATCCAGGTATACACCAAAAGAAACACCAAGAGAATATTGAGAATTGGCTCTGCAGCCTGGCTCTTGAAGAAATATATGGCTATATCATGCGAAATGAAAAATATCACAAGCATGAATATCATTGTTATGGCAAGCTGGGCCAGAAAAACAAATTTCAATGAATATTTTATTTTTTTCAATTCATTTGTTACAATGAATTCTGAAAGATATTTTGTAAGACTGCTATACAGGCCAAGCCCTATAATTGAAACAAGGAAGGCAATCAATGAAAATACTGCAAAAAAAAGGCCGTATTCTGCCACAGATACTGTTCTTGTAAGATACATTCTCAAAAAATAACCAAAAATACCAGAGAGTACAATACACAGGAATATTGTAACAGATCCTTTTCCTACACGCTTAAAATAGTTCTCCATAATAACCCTTTTATACTAAATCTGTCGATTTAATCATTTATAGCTTTTTTATAGATTGTCTTGCAATTCTCTTAATGAAAATAGCTAAATCCTTCTGGATTTAGTCATGATACAAATAGCTGATTTGTTTACAAATCAGCTATTTCAGGTGTCTGAAATGAAAATAGCATTTTATACTTCAAGGATTAAGGGAGAGCTTCTTCAGGAAATGCCTCTTGGAATTGGGTATATCTGGGCTTTTCTTGAAAAGAAAGCGCAGGAAAAGGGATTGGATATTGAAATTGTGTTTTGCCAGACAATTGATGAAATTCTTGCTCAAAGGCCTGATATTCTTGCTGTTGGATGTCTGAGTCAGTCTGTTGACGATGCTGTAAATGCAATGGAACAGGCGAAGAAAGACAATTCAGACATCAAAATTGTAATGGGAGGATATCACATAACCCTTCTTCCTGAGCTATTGCCAAAAGCAGCTGATGTTGCGGTTCTTGGCGAGGGCGAGTATACATTCTATGAATTAGCGCAATTAGCCTTGATTGGAAAGTTTGGAAAAGAATGGTTTAAGCATATCAAGGGAATTTGCTATGAAGATAATGGCAGGATTGTAAAAACAGAGCCAAGGGATTTTATTGCCAATCTTGATTCATTGCCTCATCCAAAAAGAGAGGTTTATGATTATACTGGAATTGTCGGTGTGTTCACATCAAGAGGATGCCCTTATAACTGCATATATTGCTCGTCGCAGAATTTTTGGAAAAGGAAGTTTAGGACACATTCTGCTGACTATGTCATTGACGAGATAGAGAGGATGATAGAGCTATTCAATCCACACACAATCCATATATTAGATGATCTTTTTCTTGCTGACAAGAAAAGATTTGATGATATATATATTAAGATCATTGAAAAAGGCATTAATAAAAAAGTAGCTTTCAGGGCTTTTGTAAGGGCAAATCTTGTTGATGAGGATTCTGTTAGAAAATTAAAGGAAATGAATTTTGTTCTAATTAGGTTTGGTGCTGAAACAGGCTCTGAAAGACTGTTGAAGATATTGAAAGGAGGCACTGTTTCCATAGAAGATGGCCAGAGGACAATTGACCTGTGCCACAAGTATAATATTCCTGTTTCTGCATCATTCATGTTTGGCGTGCCTGGAGAGACAAGAGACGATCTTCAGCAAACATATGATTTTTTAAGGAAAAACAAGGAGAAAAAATTCAAGATAGAGGGATTTTATTACTTTGTTCCATTTCCAGGAACAGACATCTGGAAGTTTGCTGAGAAAGGCGGGTTTGTGAACAATAACACTGATTTTACAAAATTAAATCCAATGCTGTGCAGCATGGGTGTGAGCAAGGAGAATGCTATTTACATGAATGATACTAATATCCCGTTTGACGAGTTCAAAATCATGGTTGAAAAAATAGGCAGGGAATTCAGCACAACAAGATTTCACAGGTTTTTGGCATTTCTTATGAAGAATTCTGTTCTTAGGAGCATAATTGTGAGAGGGGTCAGGATTCATAGAAGATTAAGGAAATAGCTTGCAAGCAAGTCATGATAAAAATAACCACACTCTGGACAGTTATAGCAAAATAGCTGTTTACAACATCTATAACACGAGTTTTTAATCTTATAAATGTTACTATATGGATGCAACAATATAGATTACTGGAGCAAGGAGAAATTATTGGCAGCAGATATAAGATAGCCACCAGTATACATTCTGGACCCATGTCTGATATCTATGTTATAACGGATGGCAGGCTTCATAACAAAGAATATCTTCTCAAGATAATGAATACATCGCAGTTGACTACAGATGAGGAATTCCAGAAAGCAGAGAAATATTTTAAGCGCGAAGCAGAACTGCTTTCAAAACTAAATCATCCAAGAATAGTTACTATACATGACTTAATTGTTGAAAATGGTTTTCATGGTATTGTGATGGAAAAAGTTAATGGAGAGGACACTGAAAAGATGCTTATGAAAGGATATTTCTCGGAAAAAGACACAATTGAATACAGCAGGCAGATTCTGGATGTTTTGGAATATTTGCATTCATATAAGCCGCAGATTATTTTCAGGGATCTTAAGCCAGCAAATGTAATGAAAGATGAATCAGGAATGCGAATGATTGATTTTGGCATTGCAAGAACCTATTGTCCTGTTGCAAAGACAACAAATATAGGAACTCCTGGTTATGCAGCTCCTGAACAATATCATGGATGCACAACTCCATTGTCAGATATATTTGGACTAGGCACAACAATGTTTTCATTCTTGACAGCAGAATCACCACAGTCTATCAAAAGACTTGTTGAATTAAGAGGAGGGGATGTTTCTAGAAATACGGTAGAAATAGTTGAAAAAGCAATGGAGTATGATCCTAGAAATAGGTTTGAATCTGCAAAAGAGATGATTCAGGCTCTTGATAGCAGAATATTTACTATTGGTGGTTTGCCACGATCTCTAGCAGGACAGCCTGCATCTGGAAATCCTGGTTCTGGAACTATACAAAATACAAAACATCTTATACCAGCAATCCCAATCCAACATCGGCAGATATTGACAAGCACTGGAAATACAGAAGAATATACGATAAATGCGCGCGGTGTTAGTAGGACATTTAAATCAGATATAGAAATACGGAAATTTATAGAAATACGGAAATTTAATGAGATACGGAAATTTA
>JACRMW010000097.1 GCA_016219465.1 Candidatus Aenigmatarchaeota archaeon
GCCTTGATAATATATCTGTCCTGGAGAGATCCTATATTCTTTATATTATATCCAATCTGATTAACAGCGCCTGCTTTCAGTCCGCTTGTTGAAAAAACAGGATCTATCCTGAAATTAAAATTCTTTGCATAGACAGGATTGACTGATTCTATTATATGCTTGTATCTTGCGCAGAAATAATACGCATCATCATCCATAGCAGAGGTATCTAACCTGAGTGTGCACACACCGGATGTGCACTGCATTTGTTTCCACTCAGCATCTGCGCATTTCCTATTGTCCTTGCTGTATGCCATCTCAATATTGTCTGTGCCTATTGCATTGACCTCTGCTGTCATTATTCCTTTTATAGTCATTGTTGATACAGGATTGTTTATTGTTATATTAACTGGTGTTATCAGTGGCGCATTTTCCTTTACATTAAACGCATATTCAGAAGCAACAGAATGTTTTTCAAAATCACTTGCATACACAAAGAATTTATGGCTGCCTGTATAATCATCAAACGTGTCATATGAACAATAATACCTCTCATTGTCGTCTGTCTTCATAGCGCAGTATATTTGTGAGCAGTTGCTGTCTTTGCATGCGTTTGCTGTTATCTTATCGCCTTCTGAATCTGCAATCAGCGCATTGAATACTATCTCTTCGCCTTTTTCTTTTGCTTCAACATCAGCCACATGCTTTATAAGAGGCGCATAATTGTTGTTGTTCTTCACAATGAAACTGTTCTCAGTCTCAATTGTCTTTTTGCTTGACATGATCTTTGCCTTTGCAATCATTGTCTGGCCTTCAAAAATATTAGGTACACTTGAGACAATATTCACACTCTCGGATTCTCCAGGAGCAAGATTGATAATGGTCTTTGAAAGCGAGGCATTCCACTTGTCAGAAGATATTGTGATTACAAATGTGTCTTGTTTGCCGCCTGTATTCTTGATATATAAAGGATATTGGAAAATGTCATTTGCAGTGACATAGTTGGTTGATATCAGATTATTGACAGCAAAATCATAATTCTTTACATTGACAAATACTGATTTAGTGATTATTCTGTCAGCCTCTGCTCTTGCGCAGAGATAATATCCCTTGTCGTCTAGATTAGCAGTATCCCAATTCAATTTACATACATTTCCTGTGCAAAACATTGGATCAAACCTCGCGTCTGCGCAGTCTTTTTTGCCAGAAACCGCAAGGCTTGCTATTCCAAGGCCATTTAATCCAACCTCAACAGAAACAATTCCTTTTACAAAACCTGCTTCAACAGGATGCATAAATTCTATTCCTGTCAATGGTACTGGCTTGTCTGACCTATAACAATATACATAGGATTCATTTGAACAATATAGGCTGTTGTCAATGCCATAGACATTTGATGTTATTCTTATGACACCATCCTGGCTCAGTGTCTCTGAATCAATATAAGAATAGCTGTCATATCTCTGGCTTTTCTTTGTTCCAGCAAAGACATCAGACCATGTTCCTCCATACCAGTCTACTCCTGTGAATACATTGAATGTATCAGTGCCAGCATCATAGATGCATGATTTTGAGACTATCTTGTTATTGCAGCCTGTTGTTGAAGTGCATGGCTTCTGGTCCAGTTTACAGCATACCTTTCCTCTTAAACAGCCATCTGTTCCCAGCGCATTTGCAGTATAGCAAGGAGGCGGGAATTCTTTGTCACTGCATTCAGAATACTGCCTGCATTCAAAAAAGCCGGTTGTTGTAGTGCCTCCGCACACAGGCTCTTCTATCCTCTCTCTTGAAGAATATTCCTTCATATAAACTATTCTATTATTCCTATCGTCTTTGAGCGCGACAAAATATCTATGAAGCCCTGACTCTTGTTTTACATTGTAAGAACATCCTAGTTTATTGTCCTGTAATTCAAGTATGCACATCTTTTCAGAACATTCAAAATCCCTGCATGCCTCTTTCTGTGATATAAAATCATTCTCCTTGTCAGAAATATCATCTGCAGTTATTTTTAATATACTGCCTGCATCAACAATATCTGGATTCTGCGCCAGATTTAATATATATGGCTCTCTATTTGTTGATGCAGCTGGATTTAGCCTGGCAGTGCTTTTTATAACATCCTTTGACTTGATAGTCAGGAAAAAATCATTTGCCTGCGCATTGGGTTTTGCAATTATCTTTGCGCTTATATTTACTTTTTCTCCCCTGCCTAATTCTACCACAGTCTCTTTTTCAACAAGTCTTCCTGCGATTGTCAGTCCAAGCAGCTGATAATCATTTGAAATATTTGCAGATATCTCAAAACTTGTTTTTCTGCCATTGTTCTTTAGCGCATAGTCAAGATCAATGCTAGAGCCTATGCTCAATGACCTGTATATTGGATTTATTTCAAACCTGTAATTATCAACATAAATCAGTCTGGATCCAATTCTCTCCTGTCCATCCTCTACAGCCTTTACACAAACAAAGTATTTTCCATCGTCTATTAATTCAGTATTCCACGAATACACATAGGTTCCGCTTGTTGAAGGATCTTTTCTCATCTGATTATATGACACTGCAGCGCATGATGCATCTGTTCCAATGCCAAACAGCGCAGCTGGTGAACCCCTGACATACAAGTCTGCTTTTACAACAACATTTCCAGAAACATGCTCTCCTAGATATGGTGTTAGAATATTGACTGATTCTGGCTTTGCTATCCTTAATATTTTTTCCTGCACAACTTTTGTTTTTGTAGAATCTGTGGCAATGAAGAATAACTTGTGATCCCCTACTATCAATGAAGAAAGCCCTTCTGAATTGCATGCGTACAAATCCTGTCCAGCATCATAATTAAGATCGCATAATGCCTTGGTGCAGTTCTCATCAAGACATGCTTTTGCACCTATTATTGCATCCTGGTCAGGGTCTGTTATCTTTGCAGTAAAATATGCTTCAAATCCCTGGTCAGCTGGATCAGGATAGGTTATATCAGATATAATAGGAACTCGTTGTATTCTTCCTGTTATCACGATCCTTTGGGATATTTCTATTTCTTCATTCTTTGAATTTGCCGCGGTTAATTTAAGCAGCGCATCTGATCCCATGCTTATAAACGGAACATCTAGTTTTATTATAATATTTTTTTCCTCATTAGGAGCAAGCACTATTTCTTTTATTTCATTTGCAGAGCTTTCTGTAAACATCTTTGCATTCCAGGTTCCGACTAATGCATCAGTGCCAGTGCTTAGCTTGAAATTATCAGAAACACCGCCTGTGTTCTTTATCATGAATGTATAATCTATTGACTGGCCTGCAAGCGCACTCTGGTTATATGCTTTTATTGGATTTAGCGTGAAATTATAATTCTCTATTTTCACTGTTCTTGCGGCATTTGATTCAAACCCATAACCTGACAAGAACAAGCATATTTTATATGTATTATCTTCTACCGCAGTTGTATTCCAGTTAAATGCAACAGGTATTGACGAGAAATTAACCAGCCGTTTTTGAGCACTGTCGCAGGATTGTCCATATCCAAACTCCAGTTTTTCATAATCTCCGGCAACAACAGCAGCTATCTCTGCAATGCCTTTTAATGCATCATTGTCAGCAGGATTGATAATTTCAACTGAATTAGGCTTTGGCTCTGCATTCACTGTCAGCAATGGATCAAATCTATACACATGCTGGGGAACTGCATTCTCGCACATGTCCTGCAATGAGCCATAAACCACGCAAGAATGTATTTTCCATTCACCTGGCTTTGTTAATATTAATTGTGAAATATATTCTTTTTTGCTGTTTTTTTGTATCAATTCACAGCTGCTTCTTGCAATGACCTGCTGGTCTTCTGGATCAATGTAATTGCATTCCACATAAGTATTCAGGTCATATAATGCAGTATTATTCACCAGGACAGTTGTGTTTACTCTGTCAAACAAGTGCATTGTATTATTCTCTGCAATAACAGGACTGGCAAAAACCAATAAAATTATTACTGCCAGCAAAAATTTACAAAGCAAATTCTTATTAAAGACACATGTTATATTCATCAAATTATTTCTAATCATTCTCTTTCCCTCATTATTTATTTTATGTCTGTTCTTGAATAATTATAACTAAATCGCTCGCAAAAATAAATAGCGATTTAGTTAATTCTCACGTCTTCTATGAATAATGCAGTGACTCCTTCGCACTGGCTGTTGTCAGCAAACCAGCCCTGGTTCTTCAACTTGCTGTATAATTCAAAAGTATAGCCTGTTTTTTCTATTGAGATAACTTCTGGATCCAAAACAAGATTCAGGTATTTCAGGAAATTGTCCTCCATTGCGCATATTTTTGACCATGCATTTACACAGTCTTCTCTTGTTTTTCCAGCAGCAGGCCTGAACACACTATTATTGTAATTAAACAATACCTGCTGGCACAATGTTGTCTTTTCTTCCATTGTCGCCTTTATTGACAATAGAGCAGTCGTGTTGTAAAATGGACATGAATATGTATAATTAGGGCTGATATAATCCCTGTCTGGTGAATTGATTGTTCTTCCTGTGTATAACATATAATATGCTTCTGTGCTATCTGTTGGACATCTCATGTTAAGTGTTGGAATACTCTCTTGCTGCTGCAATGATTTTGCTGCAAGGCATTGTTTTCCTAATCCGCAGTCAGATTGTTTGCATTCTTGTGGAGACGCAGACTGTCTGCAGAATAATATTTTCTGCTGCTGCAATGACCTGTCCATTGACAGTCCAAGCTGTGTTGAAAAGTTTACGCTGTTTGATCCATTATAGTCATGCTGCAATAAGCCAGTCCATCTTGGAACATTGTACACACCAATGAAATTATTATATCCTGGATTTGGGCAGTCTGCTGGGCATTTTCCATTATCCTCTCCTCTCTCAAGATTGCATATTCCATTTCCACACAAGTCTATTATAATATTTGCAATTGCTGATGATCTGGCACTGCTATCCAATGTATTTTCTGCATCTACTCTTATCTCATATTCTCCATCATTTGCATCTTGCACTGGAGTGATCTTTAGTTTTACTGTCTTTGTTTCCAGAGGCATTATGTTAAGAATATTTGTTTCAAATGATTGTGCCCATTTCAATGGCACTGTTGCAGCCAGCCTGAATGCGCTTATGCTAAAATCTGATTTGTCCATGTTCTTTGCAATGACATTATACCACACTGTTCTTTCTGGCAATGTTACTGCCTTGTTGTTCTCTGTTCTCATTGCATCTATTATTGACAATGTTATTTCAGGAAGAGCTCTTTTTCCTATCTCTACTCCTACACATCTTGAAAATAGCGATGCTGTGTCAGAGTTTGGCCATATTCTTGTGTTCTTTGCTCTTATGCAGATGCTGTATGTCTTATTCTCCTCAACTGTCTTATTTGGCCTTAGTATAAATGTGTATGACTTTGTTTCCTTTGGCATGAATATAGTTTCTATTATGTCCATGTCAGTATACCAGTGTTCTGTTATTCCTTCAACAAATATCTGGTAATCCACATCAACAAATGCCTTGTTTGTTATATTAACTGTAAAATATCTTTCTTCATCAAGAGACAGGCTTGCATTCATTGGATTTATAGTAATAAGCGGCGCATCTGGCGTATATTCATAATACATTGATATGTAGTTTGCAAGATTATTTTTTGATATTCTTTTTATTCCATTCTGTATCCAGAATATTGTGTCATTGTCCAGTACCATGTCAACCGGCTCGCTGACGATTTTTTCTGCTCCTTCTCCTCCTATTACAATATAATCTCTTTGAGAGCCTAATTTTGCTATTCTTGCTGTTGAAGAATTAGTTGCATAGAATACACCAAACCTGCCCATATCGCCAATGCGTCCAGAGCCTTTGAGAATATACAGCAGGCTTGCGTCTCTTTCTGCAAGTGTGTACACATCAGTTGCGCCGCTTGATCCTATCTGTGTTTCTCCAACTGATTTTACTGCTGTCTTTGTTCCATTCATCTCAAGCCAGTATATGACATCTCGATCAGCGCTGATATCTATTATAACTGGCTTTTCAGTCTGGCTAGAGCCAGTTATTATAACTGAATCTGTTTCAGATTTAGCTATTTCTCCAGATTGTCCAGAGCCAGCTATCTGCCCAGTTGATAAAGAATAAACTTTCTCAGGCTTTTGCTCTGCAATGCAGTTCTTTATTACCCTGTATATGCCGTCTTCCTGTGTAAAATATAGATAATTATATGTCACTGCTAATTTTGCAGGGCCTATGTTATTTGCCAGCCTGTTTGGACTAAACCTAAGTTTTGACGAGCATAATATTCTTCCTTCTGCCTCATCATCCTCTGACCAATAAATATTGCCTCCAGGTCCTGCATCTGCTGCAATTGACTGTCCTCCATTTGCCTCATATGATATTGTCTTAAAATCTGTCTTGTTTACAAAAATAATTCTTGAATCTGTCACAATATAGAGCATTCTTGGATCAACATCTATTCCTAATAAGTCAGTTGATCCCTTTAGCGCGCCTATTTCATCAGGCAGTTTTTCAGTCACAATAAGATTTGATTCATATCGTTTTCCTATCTCTATTTCATTTGGATTAGGGCTTAGTATAAATCTTGCTTCTACACTTTCTGTTGCATTCAGCCTGACAAAATCTGTTTCTCCATCAATCTCAACAGAACCAGACCACAGCTTAGGAACTTCTTTCAGCAGTTTGTAATCAGTAAATCCGCAATGCAGGGGCATTGGGCTTGTTATTCGTATGAAATATGTTTCAGGCCTTATATCAAACGGCCTTAATGACGGCTCAGTTACCATGTTTAATATTGCAGGCGTTTTCAGGAACACTGTATGGTTGAACTGGAATTCTTTTGAAACATTGTAAGTAGTGTTTGACACAACTGCTGTTATGTAATATGTTCTTATATCAGTTGTTTCTGGCAATATCATTCCAGATGTCAGATTAACTATGATTGTTTCGCCAGGCGCTAGATTATATGAAATATTATTTACCAGCACAAGGTCTCCTGATTCATTATAGTATTCAAATCCAGCATCTCCATATTTTTGATCAGGCTCCTGAGTTATGTTAAAATTATAGCTTACATAAGCAAGCGTTATGTTTGACGGATTTTTTATAACAATTGGAAATTTTGCCAGGTCTGTCAATGCAGGCGTGAAATTATGCGCAGAAGCAGGCAGAGTGCATGACTCATTTTTCTGGAAATATATTTCAGGGATTGAAAATGGCTGGACCTTGAATATATCATGTTTCTCAACAACAAGACCAGATGTCTTGTCATTAATATCTCCTGCATTTGTATGAACCTTTGCACTGACATTATATGTGCCATTGATCATTGGCCTGTAAAAGTATTTGAAATATCCTTTTTCATCTGTCTGCACAGGAATGTCTTTGCACAGCTGTCCTGTATTGTTATTGCCTATAATACAATCCATTGGAGTGGAATTTGTGCTGTTTGTTATTGTTATATATACAGTGCGATTAACCTGTGTAATCTCTCCTTCTGTTGTGTGATAATTTCCTGCCTGCAAATCAACAACACTAATTCCCCTATAAGCACTTCCTCCTATACCACCAACCCCTCCTGTTCCATAATCAACTAAATTTGACGATGCGCCTGACACTGCATTTGCTGTTATTGTCGGAGTCTGTCCAGATGATCCTGTTAATGGCCTGTAATTATATCCCTTCAAAAGAGTATCACTGTCGCCGCACACAGGCGCAAGCCCTGGCTTTGTTTTCCATTCTCTGTAATAATATCCAGCTCCTGCCCGCGCAGCCTGCATCATCTTTTCTTTTCTGACAAGCATCTGCGACAATTGCAATACTAATTGTTTATTGTCTTGTTTGCTGCTGCCAGTGCCTGATCCTGAATCTGCGCCACCACCGCCATAATCACTAGACATTCCAGTAACATAATCTCCTGTTGCATCACCAGTAGTTGATAATATACCTGATTTACTAGATTGTTCAGAATCAGCGCTGTTTATTTCTTTTTCTAATTCTTCTAATTTAGCTGAATCTATTTCAGCAATGACTGAATTGCTTTGCAATTTAGTCATAATTGAATCAGATAAAATATTGCACTTATTTTGAACAATACCTAGTTTATTTAATCTATCTGTAAGCTCTGGCTCATCATTGCATAAATCAATTCCACCATAGCTGTTGTAATCATATTTATAATAATTGTCAAGCAGGTTGCCAAGCGCATCACAACTTTCCCTGCCAGTCACATATGGATATGCGCAATATATTCCATTTCCAAGATATAGCTCATTGCCCAATGCCTTGTTATAAACCCCAACACCTTTTACATTCAAAGTATCTATCACAATGCTGGAATCAACGCAGAAATACCTGCCATTCTTGACAGCATTATTGCACTTTGAGGCAAACACTTCATCATTCGCAGCTGCAGTTGTAGTTATGCCAATAACTGAATCTGGAACAGATTCAGTCATGATATTTTCTTCACTTTGTTTAGTTATAATATTTTCTTCGCCAGTTTGTGTAACAAATGCTGGTGATGGGGATGATTGATATGAGATGCCTGTGTCAGCAGTTACAGAGCCAGAATATATTGTGCCAGATGGCGAAGCTGTTGCAGGAGATAATTGCGCAGTTGGCGCTGGTATTTGTATTCTTGTCATTTCAATTGTCCAAACCGAGCCAATGTCACTAACTTTTTTATTTTGCATTATTTTTTTATAATTCTTATTATTAGATGTTATTTCATATGCTGTTGCAATGCATATGTCATTTGGATTGGAAGTAGTATAGGTATTTTCTATCATTCCACCTTCAAGAACCATTGTTGTTTTTCCATCTTTCAGATAATCAACTGTTCCGCATTCTAATGAAATTCTTGCGCCTGGTATAAGATCTCCTGATTTTGCATCTTTTACTTCTATGTCAAATATATATGATATATCAGCAGGTGCTTTGGCTATATCTTTAAATGGTATTATTATTGTTTCTATTTCATCATTTGTTGACAATATTATATTTGTTCTGGTAATTGTATTTTTGCCTCCTTCTATAGTGATTGTATAAGAACCTAAACCAAGATTATTAAACACAACTTCTGCTTTGTTGTTATTTTTATTTATATTTTGCTGGCTGTCGCCTAGTTTTATTGCCAGACTGTCTGGTGTTTCATCGCTTCCTGGTTTCCAATCACTGATCTGCACAACAATAGTCCCATACGCATTTGGCTTGCAGCATTGCTTTCCACCAGCAGTCTGGCCAATATTTGTATTTTCTACACAATCTTTTGCATTATCAACAATTGTCAGATCACCAACAGAGTTTGACGCTCCGCAGACAACTGCGCAGTCTAAATTAGATTTACAAATTCCACTTATATAACCATTCTCAGGCCATGTTACTATGTCTTTATTTTCATAATCTGTGCAAATACCAGAAACCTGTTGATTTTCTTTATTGAATCTATCACTACATACCTGATCTTTTTCTAATAGTCTGGAATTATCAGGCTCTGAACATGCTCTTTTATTTGCATTTGGCCAGCATGCTTCTACATATCCACCACACCAAAAACAACTGCCTGAAATTGTTTTGCAATTTTGTATTTCAAGCTCACTGCATTCTGTTCCAGCAGAACTTGTCATATCAATATATCCTTGCTCACAAGAGCCAGAAGAAGCAATGCACTTAGAATCACCCAAATTATCTTGCTTCATGCAAAACTTGCAATTTTTTCCATCATCTTTTTTCAGACAGCCATCTTGATCAGTATTATATTGATTGCACCTCCCCTCGTTCTGCAATTTACTTATATCAGTGCTTGGCAGCACATCTTCTTTTGTGCCATCTGATGAGCATTTTCCACTATTTGTGAGTTTTGTTATTGCTGATTTTCCACTTGGGCATGATTCTCCTTCCTGCATACAAATGCCATTTGTGCCTGTTGTATCACCATAATAATATGTTGTAGATTGTCCAGAAATCGTGACATCAACTGATTTTGCGCACCATTTTCCTTTTGAGCTGACTGGTATGCACTTGTTTGTTGCAGTATTCCATTCACAAAATGGCGAATATTGGGCGCATGCTATATTTGGATCTGTTGGCACTGTATTAACAGTTGTTATCGTTTTATCAGAATAATTTGCTGTTATATATGTTTCGTCAATTGTTGTATAGATAAGAGAATTCTTTTCATAAACAACATATTTATCAATTGCTCCGTCTTTGTATTTGTATACTCCATCAAGATTAACATCATTGCAATACAGCCTGCCTGAAATATCAGAGCCTTTTTTTAGGCATGATTCACAGCTGCTGACTAAATTAAATGCCCTGTCTATTCTTTCATCTGTTTCTGTCTTATATTTATCTTCAGCCTGATTCCAGTATTCGCCAAATGCAAGATATAATGGCAGGTTTACTGACATCAAATCTGTGAAACTCGGCCTGTTGCAGGAATCATAATCAAAACTATAATATTGCGGACCTGGATCAGGAGCAACAGTATATGAAAACCATGGAATAAATGCTATCCTGAATTTGCATTTTAACTGGATTTTTTCATTGCCGGTTTTGTCTTTTATAGTTATTGGCACGCATTCTTCTGCTTTATGGTCTCTTGCGTCTTTTGCAGTGTAATATACTAATCCGCCTGTCAGCAGGATTTTTATCATGTCTATCTTGCCTTGCTTATCGCCAGAACTGCTGAATACCGACATTCCTACTATGCCTGCGCCCAGCAATACCAATTGCAATGTATTGTCAATATTTATCCATGGCTTGTCGCCTCCCCACATTGGAAATCCAATGCTAATATCTCTTAATTTATTATAAATTGTCACTGGCAATGGAATAACATATAAATCAGAAGCATCTTTTGGCACACATGCTGTTTCAATATTTGACCTGCACACAGCATATTGTCCTGTTGCAGCATACACCCGTCTGGTGGCATTTCCTTCTATGACAACACTGCCGCCAATTGTAAGGTCTTTTGTAGAAAGAGCAAGATCAAGAATTGCAGTGTCTGGAAACGGATTTATTTCAGTCACTGTTCCAGTATTCTTAAAATTCACTTTTACAGAGCCTGCTTTTACAGGCTTTCCAGCTTCCTGTGGAATAGGAACAAATATCTTTCCTGCGCCTGATATTGTTTCATTCACATCGTATTTTTTTGAGCCGAGTGTTATTGAGCTTATTCCAATGCCAGGCTGGCCAGCTATCATTATCCCATTAATATCATATGTATTATCAAACAATAAATCACAAGAACCTGAGACAGATTCGCCAGTGGATTCATCTAAATCAACCAGATTCCATTTATTAGGAAGTTCTTTTCCAGCGCACCTGACATCTTTTATTCCAATTTCCTTTGCTCCTTCTATTGCAGGAACTGTCAGACCGCCTGACCTTGAAGGCCCCTGGCAATTAACCCTGATTGTCTGCTCCTGATTATTTAATCTATTATAGGATGACAATGAATTTGAATTTGGCTGTCCCCATAAATAGTTTGAAATGCTTGCAGGCGGCCTCCATGTTACAATAATATCATAATCAGGCCCTGGCCTGCCAGCTTCTACCTGTGTTCTTGACAGCTGTTTTACATCCTGCTGCAGTCCAGAAAACATTCTAGTTGCACTGCCTGATACACTGTCCTGAACAGTAAAAGAATTCAATCCTAGAGACAGATATGTTATAGAAAGTGTGTAATATCCAGATCCTCCTTGTACACTGTATTTGCACCATGTGTCAACAACAGAAGTCAGGGCAAGATTATTCTCGCTAAGGTATTTTGTGTCTGTATTAATACAATTACAATATCCTGTTGTATCTCTAGACTTGCATCTTTCTTCTGTTGGATTGCCATTGATAATTTGCCTTCCTTGATAATATTGATTATAGGTTCCTTCTGCACTGCAATATCCATATTCATATCCTTTATTTTGGCAGTTTTTATTGCATCCTGCTGAATCAAGATAAGTTGGTGTATCTGCTGCAGCTGCAAATACAGGAACTGCCATGACAACCAAAACTGCAAAAACCAATAAAACTGCTATCTTGATTGTTTTTCGAGCCCCAATGCTATATCTAATGCTTTGGCTAATAGCCACACCTATATTCATGTTATAAATATGGCTTGGAATGGTTAATATATGTTTTTAATAATATTTTTCGCCTTTCTTTTCAGATAATAGAGGACTTTGAATAACCCTGTAATTTGTAAAAAGACTTCAGGTATTCTGAAGTCTTTTTACACGCTGTACACAAAGACTAAAGGTCTTTGTGTACACCATGTGAAAGTTCTCAATAAGGACTTTGACCAA
>JACRMW010000098.1 GCA_016219465.1 Candidatus Aenigmatarchaeota archaeon
CAGGTTGAACAATAGTTCAACCATGTATGTGAACAAATAAATATCATAGCCGACGTAGTCGGTACAAGGAGGAAAATATATTTCCTCCTGTACAACAGAAGCAAAGCTTCTGTTTGTATTCTTTATTTGGTTCACTATATATTCGTTCAACACAAGAAGAAGCTTTGCTTCTTCTGTGCAGCAAAGACTTTCTGAGTCTTTGTTGTTTGGCAGCGGCTGAGAACATGAAGGTGATATTCAGGAAAAACGAAAAAGTGGTCATAGTGAGTTTTGACACGCTTAGCGACAGGTTTGACTCAGATTATGAACGCAACAAGTTTTTCAAGGATCTTTATGGCTGGAAGCAGACAGTGCCTGGCCATAGAAAAAGCTACAATTACAGAAGGCCTGGATTGCTTGATGGCATACCACATCAAAGGATAAGCAGTTCGGTGTTCATGGTGGCAATGGAGCATATGAAGAGAATAGAGGATTTTTTTGATCAATGGAGGAGAAAAGTGGAATGCGACATGATAGAAGTTGTGCTGGAAAGGGAGAGAATGCTAAAACGTTTAAGAAGAGAGCAAGACCAAATATAATCTAGCCAGCAAGCTGGTTATGATACAAATAGCTAAATCCTTTCCGGATTTAGTCATGTTACCTTTGATGGTGTTTTGAAATGACTGATAAGAAAAATGATGATCTAAAACTGCGCATAGGAGAGCTTACAGAGAGGAGCGACTATGGCCGCGGTATAGCAAGGATATCTGCAAAAGACATGAAGAGACTTGGCATCTTAGAAGGAGATGTCATAGAAATAGAAGGAAAAAGAAAGACAGTTGCAATTGCTGTCCGCGCTTATCCAGCAGATGTTGGATTGGATATAGTGAGAATGGACGGTCTTGTAAGAAAAAACTGCAACGCAGGCATAAGCGATGAAGTGAGTATAAGAAAGGCAGATGTCAAGGAAGCTAAGACAGTGGTGATTGCACCTGCAAGAAAAGGAATAGTTGTCCACATGTCAGGCGAGCTATTTAAGAGAAATATTCTGATGAGGCCTCTTTCAAAAGGAGATATCATAGTTCCGAATCCTATATTGAGATCAAGAAGAGAGAACAGCTTTAATATGTTTGAGGAATTCTTTGGAATAGATTTCATATTAACTCCATTTGGCGAAGAGAAATTTGTAGTAATATCAGCTGATCCAAAAGGTCATGTAAGAATAACAAAGGAGACAGAAGTAGAAGTCCTTCCTCAGGCAAAAGATGTTGAGGTTGAGGAAAAAATACCAGAAGTAACGTACGAAGATCTAGGAGGACTTCACAATGAGATCCAGTTGGTCAGGGAGATGATAGAGCTTCCATTAAAACATCCAGAATTGTTTGAAAGACTTGGAATTGATCCACCAAAAGGCATTCTTTTGCACGGTCCTCCAGGAACAGGAAAAACATTATTGGCAAAAGCAGTTGCCAATGAAAGTGGAGCAAAATTCTTTGTGATAAACGGGCCAGAGATTGTGAGCAAATGGTACGGCGGCTCTTTGCCATACGATGAAAGAATACTAATATCTGATGAGGGAAAAACAAAATTTGTAAAAATCGGAGAACTTGTTGAAAAGAATGATTACACAAACAAAAAAGTTTTGGTATTTGATAAGAACGGAAAAGTAAAATTTTCTCCAATCGGTGGACTAATTCTTCATCCAAATGCACATAAAATGATGGAAATAAGGACAAAAAGCGGCAGAAATATACGAGCAACAGATTGCCATTCGTTGTTCACATTAGACGGAACAAAAGTAGTTAGTGTAAAGACAAATGAACTGATTCCAGGCAAATCATATATAGCAGTGCCAAAAACAATACCACAGTCAGAAGATCCAACAACCAGGATAGATCTTTTGGAGCTATTGAAAGAAGATGACCATGGCCTTGTTATAAGAAAGCCAGACATGATAAAAACAGCTATTAAAAGAATAGGATTGGAGAAAACAGCAGCAATTCTTGATATGAAAGAAAAATATGTATATGATATATGCACCAAAAATATTGGTGTAAGAATATCAAAATTTATTCAGTTGATGAAAGAAGCCAATATCAAGATAGACCCAGTTAATATAGAGATATCATCAAAATTCAATCCAATTCCAGCTGTTCTGGAAATAACAAACGAATTGGCTGAGTTTCTAGGATTGTGGATAGCAGAAGGATCATATAATTACAAAGGAACAATCAGCGAATCCATGAGAATTAGTATAAATGAAAAAGAAGCAGCCTATGTAAAACCACTCTGTGAAAAATTATTTGGAACATGCACTGTTTATAGAAAAAAAGACACAGAAGGAACAGACATATATATAAACAATCGAGCATTTAGCGCAATAATACAGCTTCTTGGATTTGATGGAGATTCGCATAGTAAAAAGATACCAGAATTGGTGTTTAATTTACCAAAAGAAAAAATAGCATATTTCCTAAAAGGTTGCTTTAGTGGAGACGGTTCTTTATACAAAAACCAACGAGGTGCAATAACAGTAGAATATTCTACACAAAGCCAGTCTCTTGCAAATGACCTGATGTATCTAATGCTGCATTTTGGAATTGTTGCAAAAAAGTATGATGTTGAACAAAAAGATGGATTAAATCTAAGAGTCTGCTTCGCAGGTGCAGAAAATCTAGAGAAATTCAAACATATAGGATTTTCCGATTCTATGAAAATGCAGGACATAGATAATTACATAAAGTCAATAAAATTCACAAGAACATCACAAATACCTATAACAGGAGAAGTGAGGGAATTTATATCACACTCTCTCCCAGAATGGAAAAATTCAGATACAATAGGAGCAGGTGTTGTTGAAACGATGGAGTTCCCAGAATTAGAAGCAGTTGCGCAGAGTGATATTTATTGGGATGTTGTGGATAGCATCAAAGAAATTGAGTGTAAGGACAGATATGTGTATGATGTATCAGTCTCGCCATGTGAAAATTTTGTTGGTGGAATAGGCGGTATATTTGCCCACAATTCAGAAGAAAACTTAAGAAAAGTGTTTGACCAGGCAGAAAAGGAATCACCGTCTATCATATTTATTGATGAGATAGATTCAATAACGCCAAAAAGAGAAGAGGTAAAAGGAGAAGTAGAACGGAGAATGGTATCACAGCTGCTCACGTTATTGGATGGCTTGAAAGGAAGAGGACGAATAATAGTTATAGGAGCAACAAACATACCAAATTCAATTGACCCTGCTCTTAGAAGGCCAGGCAGGCTGGACAGGGAGATTGAAATAGGTGTTCCGACGAAACAAGGAAGAAAAGAAGTGTTGCAGATTCATACAAGAGGAATGCCTCTTGCAAAGGATGTTGATGTCAGCAAAATTGCAGATATCACGTATGGATATGTAGGTGCTGATATTGCAGCATTGTGCAAAGAAGCTGCAATGTATTCATTGAGAAGAATACTTCCAGAAATAGGAACCATAAAAGAAGACAAACCTCTTCCACCGGAAATTCTAAAAAAACTTATTGTCACTGCAGACGATTTTCAGAATGCAATGAAAATGGTCCATCCATCTGCAATGCGCGAAGTTTTGATGGAGATTCCAAACATCAAGTGGTCTGATATAGGAGGCCTTGAACATGTCAAGAATCTGCTCAAAGAAAGCGTGGAATGGCCATTGAAAAATCCACAGTCATTCAAGAGACTTGGAATAAAGCCTCCGAAAGGAATCCTGCTCTATGGCCCGCCTGGAACAGGAAAGACAATGCTTGCAAAAGCAGTTGCAAATGAGAGCAATGCAAACTTCATATATATTAAAGCAGGAGAACTCTTGTCAATGTGGGTAGGCGAGTCGGAGCGCCACGTAAGGGATGTTTTCAGAAGAGCAAAACAAGTGGCGCCATCAATAGTATTCTTTGATGAAATAGATGCCCTTGCTCCAAGAAGAGGACTTGATCAAGGAAGCCAGGCAACAGAACGAGTGGTTTCTCAAATGCTTGCAGAAATGAGCGGGCTTGAAGAGATGAATGATGTGATAGTTATATCGGCTACAAATCGTCCAGATATTCTCGATCCAGCGCTGCTAAGACCAGGAAGGTTTGATCGCCAAATACTTGTTCCAACACCCGACAAAGAAGCAAGGCTGGCTATATTCAAAATAATGACAGAAAAAACGCCATTGGCAGGCGTTGATCTGGAAGAATTAGCAGAGCAGACAGAAGGATATTCAGGAGCAGATATTGAAGCTGTTGTGAGAGAAGCAGGTCTTCATGCATTGAGAAAGAGCATAGATGCTGATAAAATAACACTGCATGATTTCAGAAAAGCCCTTGAAGAAGTCAGGCCGTCTGTAAGTGAAGATATGAACAAATTCTATGAATCAATGCTAAGGAAAAAGAAGGCAGAAAGCGTGGAAACAGTTGATTATACAGGATAGCTGAGCATGCCTGAAATAGAAATTTACTGTGTAAATTTCTATTTGTGATACTTTCCCCACATTTCTACAAAACTTGCAAAGTTCTTAAGAATCTTAAACCCATCCAGCCCAAGTTCTGGATTAAAATGAACCCCAAATATAGGCAATGGGTCTGCTTCTATCTCAGGATCAGCACCATATTGAATTACAGCATAATCATATCCAGGAGCATTTGCAAGCACGCCAAAACACTCTGGACATTTTTCTATGAAATATTTCTGACTGTCCACAACAGAGAACATTCTCTTGAAATCCAGTAAAATAGGAGAGGGTTTTTTCAAATTAACTCTATTCAATTTTATCTTCAGTTCTTTTGCAGTTCCTCCATATGCTTTTACCATGTAAATAGAACCTATGCCTATTCCGAGAATAGGCTTGTCAGTGCTGTTGATCAGGTCTGTATTAACTTTCTCAGTTTTTGCATCCATACTGCCGTCAGAGAGAATATATGCATCTGCATCAGGGATATTATCTTTTAAGGAAAATACTTTTGATCCTCTGATCATTGCAGAAATCTTATCAGCATTCTGCCCATTGTCTATTATTGCAATCATAATGTTATTTAGTAAAATAAAATATAAATACTCCCTTCTATTTCTGCAAATGGCGATTCCAACTATAATTATTATATAGAGAGATATAGAGAGAAACTCAGGCGCCGCTACTTATTTTGTCAGAACAACAGGATCATCCCTTACTATAACACTGTGCTCATGCTGAGAAACCATTGAGCCTTTTTTCTCAACCAGAACAGGATAGGTATTTATTACCCCATTCTTTACAAGCTCTCTTAACGCAATCTTTGTTTTGAATTCATTCATGTTTAGGCCTGTCTCAATCCATCTCTGAGCAAATGGCATGCCATTATATTGCTGCACAAAATCAATTATTTTTCTGGCGTCCATATTCCTTACTGGATTTAGTTCTGAAAAACTGAATATCATGACTTCTTCAGTGTCGCGTATTCTTCCATCACCATTTGTTGCAAAAGGCTCTATTGCAATCACCTGGTCTTCTTCCAATAAATAGTCTCCGTTGAAGGAAACATTAGGCACTTGTGGAATAGCATGGAGATCAAACCTATCAAGCCCATGACCAGTCAGGTTTTCAATGGGTTTATATCCCTCGCCCTTTATGACCTCTTCTATCATTGCAGATATTTTAGAAAGTTTTGCGCCAGGCATGCACATCTCAATGACAGCATCCAATGCTTTTTTACTTGCGTCTAATAGTTTTTTCTGATTCGCATCGCTGCATAAAGTGTATGACCCATCTGCAATATATCCGTCTATATGGGCAGTGATATCTATTTTCAGCATATCGCCTTTTTTGAAAACAGTGCTGTCGTTTTTTGCAGGCGTGAAGTGCGCAGCTTTGTTGTTCAATGAAAGGTTAACAGGACAGCCCGGCATTGCGCCATGCTCTTGTATCATATTTTCTATCTTCTCAGCTATGTCAACCAGCAGCATATCCTCTTTTATGAATTCCTGGCTCTTGTTCATTACAGCAGAAACAGCCTTTCCAGCTTTTATATAACTTTCAAGAATTTCAGCATCCATAAATTCATCTATTCTGCAGAAATTTAAACTCATTTTTTCCATTTTTCAATAAAAATATTTATTTTCATCCTTTTGGTTCGTGAGATGAAAATAGGGGATATCAGATAGCCAATTGCATAAATAAATATAACATCCCAGCCATAGCCAAGGGCAGCAGCAGCAATACCAACAATTGCTGCTGCTGCAAATAATATTTTCTGCCTGTTTGTAAATATCCTTTTATGATGTCCGATATAAGGCACAAGTGATATATTCATGATAGCCATTACAGCAATAAACACAGTGCCAAAGAGTATGAGATCAATACTGTTGAACAGGTAAGAATTGACAAAAGCCACGATAGCTATTGCAGAGCCAGGCCGTGGAAAACCAAACCAATATCCAGGATATTCAATGCCTTTTACATTGAACCTGGCAAGTCTTATACAGCCGAAAAGCAAAGGAAGCATGCCAACAATAGCAGCAATGTAAATATTGTAACTCTGGTAAACAAAGAACAGCAAGATTCCAGGAGCCATGCTGTAGATTACAAGATCAGCAATGAGATCAAACTCCTTTCCAAACGCATTTCCGGTTTTTGTCAGCCGAGCAAAAACCCCATCGCTTATGTCCAGAAGAGCGCCAAGAAGAATCAGCAAAGATGCGGTTAAAAAATAACCCATTGCTGCAAAAACCAGAACCAAGAAACCACATAATATTGTTCCAGCTGTTATGATATCCTTTGCCTTGAAAAACATATCATCTCCTCAGTTGTTTCAAGACTTTCTCTACAGTGAAGATAAAATCATACAACATAGCTTTATTTAGTTCACCCATGTTTGCTATCTGGAACCATTGATCTGACAGAGGAGGCTTGCATGGATAGACAACAAATCCTTCTTTCTTCATGGCTTGGTAGAATTTCCTGAACTTTATGTTGCCAGGAAGCTTTGCAGTAAGTATGCTGTGTGAATGGTTATCATTTATCAGTATATCAAATCCAAGCCTTTTCAGTTCTGTTCTTATAAAATCATTTAATTCCTTGTATTTTTCAATCCTGTTCTTTATACCCTGGTTTAACAGCTCTTGGCTAGCCCTGTCAAACGCAAAAAACATGGAGACAGCAGGTGTGAATGGAGTCTGTTTTTTTTCAATTGCATATTTGTAATATTTCTTAAGGTCAAGATAATATACCCGTGGTTTGACATCCTTGATAAGTTTCCATACTCTGTTGGCTACGCAGACAGCAGAGATTCCTGAAAATGAATGTATGCATTTGTTCGTGCTGACTACACAGATATCAATATTATCATCCCTGACAGACAGATCTTCGGCTCCAAGGCTTGATATAGCATCAACAACAAATAATTTATTATATTTTTTTGCAAGCTCGCCAACAGCATTGACTGGATTTAATATACCAACAGAGGTTTCGTGGTGATTCATTGCTATTGCAAAGATATCTTTATCCTTCTCAATGATAGATTCGATCACAGGCAAATCAATAGATTCTCCCCATTCCTTTTTTATATAGATTGTGTTAATATCATGAAGTTGCGCTATTTCATTCAGCCTCTCTCCAAAAGCACCATTTGATACCACCAGCAATTTTTTATTTTCAGGAACAACAGAGCTTATTGCAGCTTCCAACCCTGCCGTCCCAGAGCCAGTAATAAACAGCACATTATAATTGCTATCCCCATCAAATACAGCAAGCATGTTTTCCTGAAGCCTTTCCATTAGAGTTTCAAATTCTTCATCCCTATGCGGAATATCATGCTGAATAAGCGCGTCCTTTACCTTGAAGCTTGTCAGAACAGGCCCAGGAGTCAACAATATTTTCTTTTCAGACCCTTTGTGTTTCAATAAATCATTGATATGTTTTTCATCTGATTTGTGGCCAATCTTGATTATTCTTCCCTTTTTTACAACCCAGCCAAGTTTGCGCTTTATCACAAACCTTTTTATATAATTCATCCTGGAATAAAATCTGCTCCTTGATAATCTCATAATTTTCATGATCTTCTTGTATGAAGCAATGCGCTTCTTGTTCAGTATTTTTTCAAGCTTGTCTATGGAATATTTTTTTTCAAGAAATTCGTTGAGCACGGTCTCAAAGTCCTTGTTTGGATTCTTGATGCTCATGCTGAATATCTTTCCAAGATCATTCTTGGAAAGAAATTCCTTGTATCTCTTTATCACTTTATTAGCATCTTTTCTGTCAATTGTTATTTTATAATTTTCTGTCATTATAACAAACCCACAAAAGATTACGGACATGAATTGTGGGTTTGTTATATGGAGTCAAACAAAATTATATCCAGATTCTTTTGTTTGACGACTATAACTCTCCACACAAGTATGAGTATATTATAGTGAACCAAATAAAGAATACAAACAGAAGCTTTGCTTCTGTTGTACAGGGGGAAATATATTTTCCTCCTTGTACCGACTACGTCGGCTATGATATTTATTTGTTCACATACATGGTTGAACTATTGTTCAACCTGTACAGATTGAATCCTAGATTCAATCATGTATAGCAACCAATGAAATATTATATGTA
>JACRMW010000055.1 GCA_016219465.1 Candidatus Aenigmatarchaeota archaeon
TTACTAGAATGAGCATTGAATTGCAGATTGGCGTGAAGATTCTTCTGAAGAATAGGGATGGAAAATATCTTCTTCTTAAAAGAAGTAGTGAAAAATATCCAGAAGCAGGAGGAACATGGGATATAGTTGGCGGAAGGATTGACGCTGGTTCTGGCTTAATGGTTAATCTTAGACGAGAGGTCTTGGAAGAAACCGGATTGGAAATAACAGAAGAGCCTAGGCTTGTTGGTGCCCAGGATATTCTTCGTATTATGGGATATTCCAGGCGGCAAAGTCTTGAGTTCTGAGACACCAATAAATGCCTTGATGAGAGAGATAAAAGAAGAGACTGGATTAGATATTGATGTGATAAAGCCCTTAGGTGTGTGGAGTTTTCATTCAACAAAGCTTGGAAATCAGATAATTTGCACAACATATCTATGCAAATCAAGAAACAAGGAAATAGCTGATTCTGATGAATCAGATAAAATAACCAAATCCTTATTGAATTCAGTTAATATATCCAATAATCCAGAAGAAGAACATGATGTTGAAGGGTTTGAATGGGTTAGGAAAGAAGATATAGTCAGCGGCAAATATCCTGTCAATGAGAATCTTAGAAGATTTGTTTCAGAAACAGATTTCTAACCAATCTTTCTGAAGTCTTTTCTATTTAGAGCCATTTACAACAATCCCATATCCAAAGTTATTTCCTGTTAGTTTTGTGATCTCAAATCTTACAATATCCTCCATATTGTATTCTTTTTCAATATTTTCCAAAGATATCCTTGTTCCATTGTATTCCACCTCAACATTTCTTGAATCTCTTGGATCTATTAATACAATTCTGCCTGTGTATATTCCACCTTCTTCTACAGAATCAATATCTAATACTTTTTTTAGATTATCAATTCCAGAAATCTTATCTCTATAGTCTTTGAGAAAACCAGGAGAGAACCCTGTTGATAATTTTCCAGGTTTTGGCGGCTGTTTTCTTCTTCCACTGCTGCATATAATCCTCTGCAATAATTTTCTGCCATTAGACAACCTTTTCAATTTTTTTATCTCTAGCTGAATTGCTTTTTATTGCAGCAATGAACTTTTCATGCAGCCTGAATTTCCAGATAATCAACAGGACAATAAAGCCAATTCCAATTACAATCAGGGCAGGGAGCTCTAGTCCAGTGATCATTGATCCAAGCAATGCAAGCAAGAATGCCCGCGGCAGGGCTCCAATAAATGTGAAGAGCAGGAATTCCTTTATATCTATTTTCATCACACCAAATATGATAGAAAATACCTTGAATGGCATGAATGGTATCAGCCGTGTTATTAAGACAGCCCATCTGCCTCTCTGTTTTGCCCATTGCTCTGCATTTTCCAATCTTTTCTCTGTCAACAGCATATATTTTCCATACTTGTTTATTGTAGGTCTTCCCCCTCTGCCTATATAATAACCAATTGCAGCTCCTGCTGTTGAACCAAGGGCTCCGAATAATGTTATTTCCCATAATTATTGATGACTCAAGAAACATTCCTATGAAAACACCAGTTGCTCCATAAGAAGCAATTGTTCCAATGATCCATGCCTTGATGGCCATGATGGCGTTCGCAAACCACATCCATATTTCTTCAAACATATTTTATGATTGTATTTAGTGTTTTAATTTGATGAAAATCCAAAGAATCAGATCTTTCTAATGTCAATGACAGGAAGCTTTACTTTGTCGCCTTTTTTCAGACACTTTCCTTCATTGAGTTTCTTTATGTACTCTGCCCAATATTCTTCTTTATCTTCTGGCTCATCTCTAAGATTGTATTGAAACATGATATATGGCTCTGCTAATATTTTATACACTTCATCCGGCTTTAATCCTATTTCCTTTGGATCAAACCACAAAGTCCTAAAATAATGATCTCTTTTTGGATTAATTGACCAATAATTATGTTTATTGAGTTCTGGATGATTTATTATTGTTTCATATGTAGACGGAAGCTTTAATTTTGTTCCTAGTTTATAGCAAGCCAATGAAATAATCAGGTACATGGTGGAACATAGTTCCACCTGTATAGGTGAAGCTATGCTTCACCACATATATTACATATAATATTTCATTGGTTGCTATACATGGTTGAACCATGTTCAACCTGTACAGCAAAGACTTCTCAAGTCTTTGCGTACAGAAGGAATTGCAAATTCCTTCTTGTACAACAGAAGCAAAGCTTCTGTTTGTATTCTTTATTTGGTTCACTATAGCCATGATATTTTACCTATTGTATAGTGTCCAGAGCCATGATAATCAACTTCTAATTCAAGTGCTATTTTTAGAGACGTGTCTCCTGGTTTTGTTTTATATTCAAATGTTCTGTATCCAGATTCGTTTGTTAAAGTTGCAGAATCAGTAAACCAGTTAACTGCTGGAATCTTTATTGATTCTCCTGTCTGTGGTTCTGTTGTGCCATTGATTTTCTCTAGAAATTCTTTCCAGAATTCATTATCACTTTCAAAATGACGCTGTTTGTAAACAAATTTATTGATTGTTGTCTTAGCTATATCATCGTGTTTCTCCTTTCTTTACTCCATAATACTCTAGATTTTTTGACCAATATTTGAACAATCTTTCTTTATGTTGTTTCATTTCGGTCTGATATTCTTTTTCTTCAAACGACTCATTCAAATAATCATTTGCATTGTTGTCATGGTCTATAACATGAATACCATAGCCTGACTTGTTCTTTGGCTGATCTGTTTCTTTGTTGTGGTATGGCTTATTTGCATTATAGCCCAATGCAAGAATAAATCCGCATATTAGAAGCCATGTCAGAAGGTTCTTGTTCTGTATATCCATAATCCAATCATCTGCCAAATCATCAATAACTATTTGCGAAGCAAATAGTTATTTATACTCCCTGATCTCTTTCATGACCTTTGCAAGAGAGGTCTGTGTTTCATGTGATTCTTCAGCAGGCCTCAGGGTTCTCAGCTCTTTTTCCTTCTTTTTCCTGAGAGCAAGAATTTGGAGTATCTTTGAGTGCATTTTTTCCAGTTCATCGTCTATAAGAGAGATCTCTGTTTCAAGCTTTCTTATTTCATCTTTGATAGCATCGTCAAATCCCATTGTTCCACAAATATAGTAATTGACAAAACTATTTAGAACATTAAATACTGCAAAATTTGATTTTGTAAAAATCATATAGTGAAGCAAGTAAATAATCAGATATAATAATACTTGCTTCACATACAAGCAGAAGCTTTGCTTCTGCTGTACAAGAAGGAATTTGCAATTCCTTCTGTACGCAAAGACTTGAGAAGTCTTTGCTGTACAGGTTGAATTTTGTTCAACCATGTATAGCAAACTTGCAATAGGCAGGGGCCAGAATGTCAATGAATTAGTTAGACAGATGAAAGATACTGCATTCAATGCAAGAAAGTTGGGTCATGCAGCAGATATTCTGGAGAACATGATAAAAGACCCGGAATGCAAAACATTTTTGACATTGGCAGGAGCAATGATACCTGCTGGCATGAAGGGCATTGTCCATGACATGCTTGGCAGGAAATGGATTGATGCGCTTATTACAACAGGAGCAAATCTTACGCACGATCTTGTAGAATCCCTTGAATATCACCACTTTCAGCTAGATGAAAATAGCTATTCTACTTCGCAGAATAGTCATGGTATAAATAGCTTGACTGTGTCAAGTTATGATAAATATGATGACAAAGAGCTTGCTCAGGAAAGCATATATAGGATATATGACTGCTTTATGCCAGGAGAGGTCTATACAAAGCTTGAGAAGTTTATACAGTCTGCTATAGATAAAATGCCTATGAAAGAGATGAGTATCCAGGAATTTCTCCACGAATTTGGAAAACACTGTCCTGAGAATTCCATACTGAATATTTGCTCAAGAAATAATATTTCTGTATTCTGCCCTGCTTTTGCCGATTCTGGAATTGGGATACAGATATGGTTCTATATACAGGACAAACAATTGAAGGTAAATGCATTGAATGATTTGAAAAATATCTTTGACATTACATGGACAGCAAAGAAACTAGGGGTATTTATTATAGGAGGAGGGGTTCCAAAGAATTATGCAATGCAGGCATTTCAGTTCTCAAATTCTGCGAAATACTTTGTCCAGATAACCACAGACAGGGAAGACTATGGCGGTCTTAGTGGAGCAACTCCCCAAGAGGCAATATCATGGGGGAAGATATCAGCGGACGCAAACTTTGCAGATATCAGGTGCGATGCCACGATCTGCCTGCCAATTTTATATTCCTGTTTAATAGATAGATTATAATAGCCAGCAAGCTGGTCATGATACAAATAGCCAGCAAGCTGGTCAAGGTTCTAGCCAACAAGTTGGTTATGATACAAATAGCTGATTTTCAAAGCAAATAGTAAAGATTCGCAGACCGAATCTTCTTATGATACAAATAGCTATTTCTTTTCAAGAAATAGCTATGAATAAAAACTCTTCTTTTTCAGAAAAGAGTTTTAATAATAACCATTGTGATTGCATGAATAATAGATTAAAAGGAGTAGGAGGAGCATTTGATCTGCTTTCAAATCTGATTGTTATTGTAATAGCTATAGCACTGATGTGGTTTGGTTCTACAGGAGGTTCGTTAGATGGATTTGTGATAATCATACTTGGCGTGGTTCTATTCATAACCCAGTTGATGGCATTGATTGGATAGATGATTGGATAAAAATACCAACAAGCTATTAGTGAGAATAACTTCGCTACGCTCAGTTATGATAACAATAATCAAATCCTTTCAGGATTTGATTATCTTGATGCTTTCTCAAATTCAGATAATTTTTCCTGAATATTGTCGATTATAGATTTTGTGGAGTTTGTGTGATAGAGGTATTTTAACTGACCTTCTATTATGGCCTCTTTTTTCACAAACTGCTTTTTTACAAGATCTGTCAAGCATGTGCGTATTGTTCGTTCTGACAGCTTTGAGAATTTTATTATTTGCTTTATTGTCATTGGCTGTTTTGATAGGATATTGAACAGTTTTACTTCGCTTTTTCCTATTGCCAGATAACTTAGCATGTTTCCATTCTTTTGTTTTGCCATAACTACCTGATAAATATTTGTCAATTGCTATATTTAAACCAATAACACCTGTCAAATAGTTACATATATGTGCAAATATTTTACATATGTTTAAGTAGTTTTGCAGTATTTTATATTTGTGGGCATTATGGATTTAGGAACGCAGGATGAATATAAAGAAACTGTCGCTTTGCTAGGCGACACTGGTTCCAAGAGCTCGTATACGAGAGGATTTCTAAGAGGTAATGTTCCTGATGTTGAATGGGAGATAACAAGGACAGTTTGCGGTCATTCTGTGGCAAGAAAAGACATGTTTGACAGGGTTATTTGTTTTGAAGAATTCTCAGATAGGATTGGTCTGGCAAAGTACCTTGACAGCCTGCTCGGAAAAGGCAGTTATAGCAAGGCATTTGATTTTATGTCAGAGAGAGCAGGCAAATTAGTGTCAGTTTATACGACAATTGAAAGCAAAATCTGGCATGAATATGCACCAAATAGATATTCAGAACACACTGACTTTCCTGTAATAATACCGCATAATGGAAAATATGCTGTTTTTATCAATGGTGAGGGAACTACACTGTCTACTAAAAGAGCTGTTGCAGAATTTCTATATGACAAAGACTGTCAGAATTTTGAGTGCCTTAGGATGACAGGAACTGAGAAAAAAACCTTTTCAAGAGATGTCAAAGGAATGATGAGGTGTATAAGACTTCAGAATGATTCTATCAGTACACTGACGACATCGTTTGATCCATTGAATGAATATACATTTTCTGGATGATTGTTGTTATAGTGAACCAAGTAAATACAAAGTGAAACATAGTTTCTCTTGTACAGCAAAGACTTCTCAAGTCTTTGCGTACAGAAGGAATTGTAAATTCCTTCTTGTATCGGTGGAACTCTGTTCCACCAGATAATCAGGTATTAATAACTTGGTTCACTCACACAGAAAGCAGAGC
>JACRMW010000005.1 GCA_016219465.1 Candidatus Aenigmatarchaeota archaeon
CAGATATCATGACTAAATCACGAAATGATTTAGCTAGAGGCACAAACAAGAACTAAGCAGCTCTCTCCAATTCATCCAGAAGTCCTGTATATTTAGGTTTTCTAGAAGCTCTCAAATCATTTGCAGGAAAATCTATGATTTTCCTGTAATCATGATTTACAGGAAATGCATATATTGCCTTTGGATAGACACCCATATTATCGCGCAGTCTTGTCATGTCCTCATGCTCTGGCGTATTAGGCTCATGATTAAACCTGCAATGACGTTCCTCATGCTGTATGACATATTTTTTATTAGGATAATTCTTATTGACAAAAACTGTCCAGTCTCCGCGGGTAAACCCCAATAGCATATCAGAAAGATAACTGCTCTCAATGACATTTGTTGGTTTCTGAGGCATTATCACATATCCTTGTCCAGAAAAATTATTTGCCCTATAATCAAATGCATCTGTCCTGCCACTGTAACAGCTGTTCCATGCATACCCATCTTCTGCAGCCTTGTTTGTTGGATAACTCTCTGGATCCTTTCTTTTTGACAAATCTCTAACATTACAACATTCCATAATAATCACTTATTTTTAGCACACTAAATCCTTGCAAGGATTTAGCTATTTACTAATAGATAGCTAAGCTTAAGAGCCTTGTTGCCAAATTATTGTATAATAGCTGAATCGCTTTGCAAGAAATCAATAAGCGATTCAGTTATTATGACTGTTTCTTGAAAAGAAACAGCTATTGGTAAAATAACTGATTTGAGAAACAAATCAACTATTATGACTAAATCATGAAATGATTTAGCTAGATTCACTGCAAATTTATTGGGCATTAACATGTATAAATCACTCTCTAAATATGGAATAATAGGCAATTGCAGGAGCTGCGGCCTTGTCTCTGACGAGGGATCAATTGACTGGTCATGTCTTCCTGATTTTGATTCTCCTAGCCAATTATGCGCAATATTAGATGATGAAAAAGGCGGGTTTTTCAAGATAGTGCCTGTTGGATTCTATAAATCAAGCCAGAAATATATCAATGAAACAAATATCCTTGAGACCCTCTTTTTCAACCAGAATGACAGTCTGAGTCTTGTGGATTTCATGCCACTCTCAAAAGAACAGGAAGAAAAGAATAATATCCCTGAGTCTGGAATAAAGTTTGTAAGGCAGCTGAGAGCAATAAAAGGAGACCATAAAATCCAGCTAACCCTAAAGCTTACGCCTGATTTCTGCAGAGAAGAGATTAAACTTGATAAGAAAGACAGAAAAATCATAGCAAGGCACAGAGACAATATCTTTGTGCTTTATGCTGACATGGAAGATATTAACATAACAGAAGATACGATAACAGCAGAATTTATTCTAAAACAAGGCCAAGAAAAAAGCATTGGGTTTGGTTTCTATAAAATAGCTGAGCGCAGCGAAGCTATTAATATGACTGAATCGCTAAACAAAAACCAAGAAGCGATTCAGCTAGAGACAAGAAGCGATTCAGCTATCAACACAACCATTGCAATAAACGAATTCACTGAAAAAGATGCAAGAAGATTATATGCAGAAACATATAATTTCTGGCAATGGTGGGCATCGCTATGCACATATGAAGGCCCTTTTTACAATGAAGTTATAAGAAGCGCTCTTGTGCTAAAACTTATGATTTTTGCGCCAACAGGAGCAATCATCGCAGCGCCCACTACATCACTTCCAGAAAAGATAGGCAGTGGATTTAACTGGGACTATAGATACACCTGGATCAGGGATTCATCATTCATGATATATGCATTGATTGGCCTTGGCTATCTGAAAGAAGCTGATGAATTCATGCACTGGATTGAAAAAGTATATACAAAGAACAATTCATTGAACAATCTGCAAATTGTGTATGATATTCACGGAGAAGAAAAACTGACTGAATATGAATTAAATCATCTAAAAGGCTACATGAATTCAAAACCAGTAAGAATCGGCAACGCTGCCCATGGACAAAAACAACTGGATATTTTCGGCGAGATCCTTTCTGCAATAAACATATACACAGAATCTGGCGGAAGGCTCTCTGAAAAGATGAAACTGTTCATAAAACAGTTTGTTGACTATTGCTGCAACCATTGGACAGACAAGGATTCTGGCATATGGGAAGGCCGCGGTGAGGAAAAACATTATGTTTATTCAAAACTGATGTGCTGGGTAGGTATTGACCGGGGAATCAAGATAGCACAAAGGCTTGGTATTGACACTGACATTGAGAAATGGAACGCAGAGAAAGAAAGGATAAAGAATGATATACTGGAAAAAGGTTATGACAATGAAACAGACTCTTTTATGGCATATTATGGTTCAGACAGCCTTGACACAAGTGTATTGAATATATCTATACTAGGAATGCTTCCTGCTAATGATGAGAAAATGGCATCAACTGTAGAAAATATAATGAAAAAACTTGTCATTGACTGGTTTGTGCTAAGGACAAATGACAGGACAAACAAACTACAGGAAGGAGAAGGGGCGTTTTTCCTGCCAGTGTTCTGGCTGATTGACAATCTCGCAATAATGGGCAGGACAAAAGAGGCAAGAATATGGATTGATAATATTGTCAGACATGCAACGCCTCTTGGATTATATGCAGAAGAATTTGAGCCGCATTTTAAAGAGCATATTGGAAACTTTCCACAGGCATTCAGCCATCTCGGCCTTATAAACAGTGTTCTAACCCTCAGGCAGGCAGAGATGTTTGGGCCTGAAAAGGCAGCAACAACGCCTGCAGAGCGGCTTGCAAAGGTCATTGTGAGTGTTTTCAGCAGAAATGGAATAGCTAACATCGGCGCCAGGAGAACTATAAAAGACCTGCTTGAAAAATTTCTTCCATATGCAATAAAATCCAGGATAATTCGTGATATAAAAAGAAGGACAAGAAAGAGCACAAGAGATGAAATACTCAGCTTTGAATTCTAAATTATTAATCAAGAAAATGATAAAAACAATATGTAGCTAACCAAATAAACAAACCGGACATAAATTTGATTAGCTACATCGGCAGGGTTTCGCTTCCTAGAAAATTCATCAGCTCAACCACTGCCGTATTCCAGTTCGCTCATCCTTAGGATAGAAAATTTGTGAGTGACTTCTACCCGTCATTGATTATCGAGAACTTTGATTAACCCATATTTTGGCAAAGTTCGGAATAAGGACTTTGAGTAAAAAGCATGTTATTCAAAGTCCTCTATATTTATTTACAGAATCTGTGTCTTTGCCAAATGATTCGTGGTGTTCATATCTAGACCAGAACTCATTTCTTGGATATCACTTCCTGAAATTTGGCTTCCTCAGAAAAATATTCTGCGCTGCTCTGCTTTTCAACATGCCTATTGCAATCTGCACAAAATATTTATTTTAGAAAAAATATAGCGTCGCTAGAGGGCGACGTTATTATCAGCAATTCCACTGCTGGTCTGAAAGACCAACAATATCTTGCTCACGAATGACATCCTCCTCGCCCTAAAGGATTGCTCGCTATAAAAAGAATGCAAATATATTCAGGAACGATGGAATCTGCGCTTTTCAATAAGAGCCAATCCCATTACAGCAATCTTTTCACATCATCTAGTGTATAAGCATCAATAACTTCTTTGAATCTGGAATCACTAAATTTTTCAAACAGCCTATGCGCTATTCCATAGCCTATTTCATGCGGATCATTGAATAAGATATCAATAATTCCAGAAACATTTAAATTAGGTTTTTGTTTTATTCTCTTTAGTTTTTCAGAAAAAGAAAACATCTTTCTGTTCATTCTATGAGAAATACCAATAACATCATAACATCCAGAATGCTGCGCAAATGATAATCCTGAATAAAACCCTATACACTCGTGCATTGTCTCTCTCTCAAGTCTTTCTTTTCTAATTCTTTCTATATAATGTCCTATCGATTTTTCTCTAAAAATTACAGCATATTTATTCTCTTGCTTTCTCATTTCATACAAGAAATGCCCAAGCTCCTCGCCAATCACAATGATAGCAATTTCTAATTTTACTACATCCAATCCAAAGAGAAGAATTACATCTCTTGTAGGAAGATATCCGCCACTTCTTGCATCATCTGAAGTATCTTTTGCAACAATCCCATCCTCCACAGCTTTAGAAACATCAAAATAGATCCGTGGCTGCTTTATATCATATACGCCAAACATTGGTGCAAGATACGTAAACCCGTTTTTAGCAATTTCATTATAATCATTTTTCAATAACATTCAAATCCCTCACAACAAACACACCATGTTTTATTCTGTCATTCCAATATTTCTCGCCTTTTACAACAAGCGATTTCTTGAACATAGGACAGTCTATTACAAGCGTCTCAAACTCTCCTCCTTCACCCATAGCAGAAATTCCATATTTCTTGTTTAAAAAAGCAAGCTCATTGATGCGCTCCTCATCTATCACACACCCAAGCCACGACTCGTCAAGTGGCGGCGCAGCAACTGCAACTATCATTATCTCAAATCCATTATTTACAATTTCTCTAAGCATATCAGCGTCATTTCTGCCCCACAATGGCGCAATGCTTTGCAAACCTAGGTTTTTGCATATAGCATCAATCCTTATTTTCTGGTAATTGGATGCAACTGCACCTGTAACAACACCATCAATTTCAGGAAGAATCTTTTTCAGCACTTTCTCAATATCTGCAAGCTCTTCTTCCTTGACTCCCTTTGTAGAAATCTCAAAATGTTTTATTCCAATAAGCTCTGCCTGTTTCTTAACCAATCCAGCATTAGGCACATGAAACATATAGCTGTCAGGATTTTCAGAAATAAATGAAATTATATATCTTACATCATGACCTGTCTGCATAGCCAGATACATTGCATACAAAGAATCCTTTCCTCCACTAACAAGCGCTGCCAGTCTCATAACATGAGATTAGCAGAAAAGAATTAAAACATCAGATACAATTAATTCAGGTGATAATCACTTATGAAATTAGAAGAATATCTTATACAAGAAAGAATATGGTATAATTTTATAGACAAACCTGAAACTATTCACACTGCGGATGCTGCTGAGAAAACTGGAATTGAATTGAAAAGAATTACAAAATCATTGATTTTATTGGATCAGGACAGAATTCCAATTCTCTGCATAATACCTGGTAACTGTAAATTAAGTTTTTCTAGAGTCAGGGAAGTGAGTAGAGTAAAAAAGGTTAGATTGGTTCCATTTGATGAGACAGAAAAGTATTCAGGATATCTACCTGGAGCAACTCCTATGATTCATCATAATAGAGGACTTTGAATAACATGTGTTTTGATCAAAGTCCTTATTGAGAACTTTCACAGATTGTAGGGTTAATCAAAGTTCTCAATATTAGAATGCAAGTAATCTTGGATAAGAAATTAATTCAATATGAATCAGTATATGGCGGTGGCGGTGAAAGAACCAGACTTCTTGAGCTGAAAACCAATGATGTTGTCAGATTGAACAATGCCATTGTCACAGAAATAACAGAATAGAATCTGGTAAAGATCAGAACTGCACGCAATTCATGCAATTCACTGCAACAATCGTGAGCACAACAAGAGCAATTAGGAACACTATCCAGATCCTTCGCTCTCCTATTTTCTCAAATGCCCACACTATGAATGCAAACCATATTGCAAAATAAGCCATTAATGGAAACACAAAAAATGTGAACATGTTATATCCAAGCAAGTAAAATACCCACTCAAGTCCGCCAAAGCTTGCGCCCAAAAACAGCACAGCTAATATCATGTGGCTTCTGCCTTTTTTTCCAAGAGAAAGCCCTAGATAAAAAAGCATAACTGCCATGATTCCTGCTATGATAGAAAATCCTAATCCAAGCTGATACAACATAATTTAATTTGTTTTGAAAGCAATTTAAGGGCTTGTACTGCACAAATAGTAATGCCAAAGAATGCAATCGGAAATTTTACAAGAACACCTATTCAAGGTCCTCTTCCATACATTGACATCAAAGAAATTGCAGAATATAGGCGCGAACTATGGAATCATGAACTAATAGGAGTATTGAAAAAAGGACAATGGACTGGCTATGATTATGGAAATATCAGTTTTAGAATGCCTATGTCATCTCAAGAGCAAAAAGGGGTGTTTCTCTCATGTTCACAAACAAGCAGCAAACCAGAAATCAGTATGCATGATTTTGCGCTGGTTATTGATTATGACAGCGACAAATTTGAAATAAGATATATTGGCGCAGAATCTCCTTCATCAGAAACACCTATACACCTGTCAGCATATCTTGCTGATGAAAACATAGGCGCTGTTATCCATGGACATATAGTCAATGAAAATTATGCGCTAGATAAAAATACTCCATATTTCCCTCCGCATGTTCTGGATTTTTTCCAGAAAAACAAGCTTCCCTGCACAAAATTAAGAAGCAAGACAAAGGAAAGTGGTGATGAAATATTCAGAATAGTAAAGGATATGAGATATGTACACACAAAAGATATTCCTGTAATAGGAATGCCAAACCATGATGGTGGGTTTGGGCTTATAATTCTTGGAAAAGACTTCAAAGAAGCATATGATAAAACACTTGAATTTTATGGCAATTTATTGAAATTTGGCAAACAGCTCTGAAAAAGAGACTATTAATTCTTTATTTCTGAAATGATAATCATGCATAACAGTATATTTATAAAAACCTATGGCTGTCCAAATAATCAGGCTGAATCAGAAATTATGTCAGGCCTGCTTTCAAAGAATGGATATGATATTATTACTGAATCGCTAGATAACAAATCAAAAAGCGATTCAGCTAGAAATAGAATGACTAATTGTAAATCAGCTATTGCTAAAGTTGATATTATTATCATTAACACATGTGTTGTAAAATCCCAGACAGAGAACAAGATCATTGATGAAATCATAAGCATTGTTAAAGAATATCCTGGCAAGAAACTGATAATTGCAGGATGCATGCCAGAAATAAGAAAGAAAATTATAAAGAAAAAAAAAAAAAAAGCCAGCATGATAAGCACCCATCACATAGATAAAATCGTGGATGTTGTTAATAAAATTACTAAATCTTCTTCAGGAGATTTAGCTAGAGTTAAAATAACTGATTTGAGAAACAAATCAGCTATTGGCAAGACAATAGAAAGAGTCGTATTAACAGGAAAAGCATCTAATTGCAAACTGTTGCATCCACGAATAAGAACAAACGACATTGTCCATATAACGCCTATTTCAAGCGGCTGTTCCTCAGCATGCGCATATTGCGCCACAAAATTAGCAAAAGGAGAGCTGCAATCATACAACCCAGAAGTTATTGTAAATGAAATAAAGAACGGATTAAAACAAGGATGCAAAGAATTCTGGTTAACTGCACAGGATTGTGGATGCTATGGAATGGATATCATGACTAAATCTTCATCAAGAGATTTAGCTATTGGTAAAATAACTGATTTGAGAAACAAATCAGCTATTGACATAAATACAAATCTGCCGACTTTGATAAATAGAATAGCATCTTTAGAAGGCACTTTTTTCCTTAGAATAGGTATGATGAATCCAATGCATCTTAGAAAATTCTATCCAGAACTCATAAAAGCATATTCCAATGATAAAGTATTCAAATTCCTGCACCTGCCTGTACAGTCAGGCTCTGACAAACTGCTGCAAAGCATGAACCGCGGTTACACAAACAGTGAATTCATAGAAATAATCAATGCATTCAAGAAAGCATATCCAATGATTCATATATGGACAGATGTTATAGCAGGCCTTCCTGGCGAAACAGAAGATGATTTTCAAAAGACTATAGGATTATTAAAAAAGACAGCGCCTGAATTCACAAATGTCTCAAGATTCACAGCAAGACCAGGCACTGCTGCTGCAGAAATGGAGCAAATTCCAAACAGGATAATAAATGAAAGAAGCTCTGTCTTGTCAGAACTCACAAGAAGAATTACAATAAAAAAGAATAAGCAATGGATTGGCTGGTCTGGAAAAGCAATCATAGAAGAACACAATCAAAAAAAGAACAGTTATCTGGCAAGAAATTATGCATATAAACCAATTGTTATAACCAAACCCCATAAGGATTTGGTTAATGGCAAAAGATTGGAATTAGGCCAAATAATAAATGTTAAGATTATTGATACTGAAAAGATTTTGTTTGGAAAGATATTATGATTATAGTAAACCCAGTAAATAATCTGGATTATTTAATGGGATGACTATAGTTTCTTAAATCGGCAAAAATCCCATTAGCATTGCAGATATTCCAAACATCTGCAATGCAGTGAATACTGCAAATGCTATAAATGCAACTGCTAATTTCTCCTTGAACTCGCCGCCAAGCAAGACTTCGCCAAGAACCACCCAGCTTAGCAATGGAAGACCATAATAGAATATCTGGCTAAATCCAACTGGTATTGATAGAAATTGCAATGCTATTGTTGTTATTATTGGCACGATAAATGCGCAGAGAAATGCCATTATTAGCACATGTTTGATATTCATCTCATGCGCAATTACTTTGTCTGCAATCACCAATGCTATAAAGATAATAAATGTTGTAATAAGCAGTCCAATAATGCCTGCCAAGCTAAGCGGCAGCACTCCTACTGGTATCAATCCTGCTATAGTTCCTGCGTCAACCATATAAAAAATTGGATTCGTGTGATATATATAGCAAAACAAATAAATAATCTGGACATGATACTTGTTTTGCTGCTTGCAAAAAGCAGAGCTTTTTGAATCACCAAAGAACTTTTAGTTCTTTGAGCATATGGAGTCAAACAAAATCGTATCCAGATTCTTTTTCATGGTCGAACATAGTTCGACCTGAAAATCTAAGTTAGCTATGCTACAGCAGAAGCTATGCTTCTGCATGTACTGTCGCCCATAAAACAATCCTGATTGTTTTATGGGATGACTATAACTATAGATTTGTTTGACGACTATAAATATTCTTTTCAGATGTTTCTAGGAAAGAAATCATATTTTCTAACATTTTTACCAAAAGGTTAATTTTATATAGTTTGAATCGTATCTAAGGTTACGCTAAAACTGGTGAAAGCATGCTTGCAACTGATTATCTAATGTCCACTGACGATAATAAAACTCTTCAGGATGTTCTTACACATGATTTTTCAACACCCATCACTATAATAAAAACCAGGATTGCTATATTGAAAAAGTTTAATAATAATGCTGCAGTGAAAAAACTTCTCGATGATCTTAATGCTGAATGCACAAACATCACAGAACTTCTGAGAAACAACAAATTAGGCGCAGTCAGTTCAGCAAGAAGAATTAAGAAACTAGAAGCATATATAGAGAATCAATATAGAACAGACTTCATAGATTCCAGACAATTGAATCTGGCATTAGATTCACTTTATGATCTCTCAAGAACAACAGACCTGTTCACAGATCTATTGCTTGATAAGAAAAAAAGGATGTGTTACATTCTTAACCATGTATTAAGTTATTATGAAACTGTTGAAATGTCGCTTGAATCTGATAAAAGGGTTTTTGAAAAAAATTATGGCGATGCTCTGCTAAGTCACGCATTGAAAAATCTTATTTCAAATGTTGCAAGATATGGAATGCGTAAGAACGGTAAAGTTCATGCATGGATAGAATTTTATTCAGATGGGAGCAACAAAGATATTGTCTTAGTTAATAGAGGGGTTATTGATCCTGCTGCAGCTCTGGAAAGAGGTTATACAACAGGTGAAGCAGTTGGAGGACAAGGATTTGGATTGAACATTTGCCATGAACTTGCCAGATCAATTGGCGGCAAAATTAGCATAGGATATTCTCCAACATTTGGCCTTGTTTCATCAACTATATCATTGCCAAAGGAATATTTTGACAAAAGAACAGATAATTTGAGATTTTATAAGATTCAATAAATCCTGCCAAACGATTCAGCCATAATAAATATTTGCAGGGCAAATTTTTATTTCATTTCTTCCCTAAGTATTCTCACAAGACGTTCGCCAGAAACAGTTCCTCGTAATTTCTGCATAAGCGCACCCATGTAAATACTTTCCCGAGCGCCTGGATTGTGCTTTATAGCATCCTTTACAATCTCCCTTATCCTCTCATCATCCATTATTCTATACCGCGATTCTATATAGCTGATTGGTTTTCCTTCAATCAGATCAACCAGCGCATTCTCAAGGCTTTCTTTTGCAATCGTTTTCTTTTTCACGAGACTGAATAAAGAGAATAAATCATCTTTCTTGATTTTATCAATATCGTGGCCATCTCTGCTAAGCATTTTAAACGTATTTGTCAATATGATTGCAACAAGTCTTGGCTCAAATTCTTTTCTAAATTCCTCATACATAGGAAGATGTTTTGATCTTATAATCTGGCTGGCCAATTCTTCAGAAATCTCCTTGCTATATTTCTTTTCTTTCACAAGCAGACTTTCTGGCACAGCAATAGAATCAAGATATTCTTTTGTTATTCTCATGCTAGGAACATCTGTTTCAGGATACATCCTTGCTTTTCCAGGCAATGGTCTCATGTATTTTGAGCCTTCTTCATGAGCCATGCGCGTTTCCTCTGGAACACCGACTAACATATACCGTGATCTCTCAAGAACAGAATCCAATGCCTTGCTTACGCCAGGCTCTTTTCCAGCAATTATCAGGACCAAATCTTCTTGCCTGGCGCCAAACTCTTTTCGCAGTTCTGAGAATTCGTTGTATAATTTGTATTTTTCAAGCTCTTCATCACTATGAATAATTCCAAATCCATGCGCTCCAGCATATCCACTCAACTCTTTTCCAAGTGTCTTATCGCCGCATTCCTTTTTCAACATTCCAGAAAACCTTGGCAGCAGCAGACTATGAATAACTGCGTCATCTTTCAGAGCTTTTGCAATGAAATTACATTCTGTTTTTTTGAATATGTCAGTCACGCATTTCTTTGCAATAAAATCCTTTTCTTTTATACCTATTTTCCTGAGTTCATCCTTTACACCAAGCAGGCATAACTGTCTCTTAACTTCATTCTCAACAACAACAGGCATTTTATCAAGCTCTTGGAATCCTTTTATTTCAATCCTTGATCCTCCTCTTATAGAAATATTAATATCCTGCCTTATGCTTCCAATGCCTCTCTGCACCTTTGTGCTCCTTAACAACATGCCAAGCATCTCAGCAACTTCTTTTGCATGCTCAGGACTCTTTATAGTAGAATCTGTTGCAATCTCTACCAATGGTATTCCCAATCCATTTAATCTATACACAATCTTTCCTTCGCTTTTTTCATCAATCCTTGCAGATTCTTCTTCAATGCACACAGTCTCTATTTTCACACCACCCTTGCCTGTATTCAGAAACCCATTCATCCCAAGTATTGCAGTCCTCTGGAAACCAGAGGTATTAGAGCCATCTATCACTGTTTTCCTCATCACATGAACCTCATCAACAATATCACAACCAAGCATCTTGCACATCTCCAATCCTATATACAAAGCCTCTTTATTTATCTCATGAGGAGGTTCGCAGTCAGCCTCAACCAAACAAGACTCATCAGCAGATGCTTTGTACACAAACTCCTTGCTGCGCAAGAATTCAAACAGAGCAGCCCTGTCAATCTCTCCTGTCTCTCCTGCAACAGGCCTCAATCTGCGGCCAATCTCAATATTGGGTTCATTCTTTTGCCCAGAATCGCAATTGCAAAACAGCTTATGAGTATCCAGCCTCTGGTGTATCTCAATGCCGCACCTGAATCCAATTTTCTGATAATCTATTTTATTATCCATTTTAATCACTTTGATTGCTCAGGATGCTTTTTCCAAAAAATTCTGCAATATATTCATTCTGATTTTTCAGATCTCATCAGAAAACTCATCCAATTCTGATCTAGAAATAATCTCGCCTGCTATATTTTTCTGCATCAATTCATCTATTTTCTCTTTGTTTCCTGCGCTATTCTTGAACCGACCAAGAACCCAGCCTAATTTCACAAGCGCGACCTCAGGAATCATGTATGCAGGCATGCATCCAACTGACTGCATATCCCTGCCTGTTGTATAAACATTCATGTTCACTCTCCCATAGATGCATTGGGAAGTCATGTATACCACAATCCCTTTGCTTGTCATGTCTTTTAATTTTTTCAGCATCAGTGCATGATGTTTTGTCAGGTCATCCAGTACATTAATTGCTAGATTTCCTGCAATCCCCCCTCCTTCAAAAACAACGCCATCACAATTGTTCATATACCAATCCAGCTGATCAGCAGCCATGCCTGGATAAGATTTTATCAATGCAACTTTCTTATTATACCCTATCTCCAGAACAGGAATTCTTTTGAAATCTTTTTCATTGTAATTCTTTCCTGAAAAGAAAGTGCTATTTTCACAAAATTCTATTCTGCCTGTTTTGTAATCTACGCGTGCAATCGGCTTTGTATTTATCGGCTTAAATGCATCTCTCCTAGAAGTATGCATCTTCCTTGTCTTGCATGCAGGAAGAATATTGCAATAAGCGTCTGAAGAAGAGCCGTGCATGCAGATTGCAATGCCACTAAAGTCAGAATTTGCAATAAAATTCGCAGCACATATCAGGTTCATTGCAGCATCACTGCTGCCGCGGTCAGAACTGCGCTGAGAACCAGTCAATATAACAGGAATAGGAAGATTTCTAGCCATAAAAGCAAGTGCTGCTGCTGTGTAATGCATATAATCTGTTCCATGTGTTATAATAATGCCATCACAGCCTTCCTCGATTTCCTTTACAATCTCTTTTGCAATTATCTGCCAGTGCTCTGGCTCCATGTCTTCTGACCACATCTGGAAAATCAGCCTGCACCTTATGTTCGCAACATCAGCAAGCTCAGGCACCATTGAAACAAGATCTTCTGCATCAAAAACAGGAGTCACTCCTCCTGTTCTATAATCAACCCTGCTGGCTATTGTTCCGCCTGTGTGTAATATAGCAATAGTTGGTTTTGACGGATCGTGTTGCAGTTTTTCTCTTTTGCATTTTTTCATTACAGCCCCTTCTTCTTTTGTTTTCTTAATCTCTGCCTTGCTGTCCAATTCTATTCCTAGATTATATCCATTGTCAAGCTTCAGAACAAGGCAGCCAGAATCGCCTGTATTTGGCATGATAATTCCTTTATATTCCTTTTTTCCACTGTTAACAACTGCCCTGTCTCCGATCTTTACAGAACATTTTTTCAATAACCCAAGAATCTCAACAGAATATTCCATGACATTATTTGCATGCCATTATTTTTATAGCAATAAACTATTCTTCAACAATAGTAGATTTTTTGGCCTCTAATTATGCAAAAAATCTACTGTACAACTAATTATTTTGTTGTATAGCTATATTTTGACTGTTTTCTGAAAGAAAACAGTCATTGGCATAATTGATTTGCAAAACAAATCAGCCATAGTCATTGTAATACTTAAATACTTGTATTACTGTAATACTTATTACAGGGGTTGAAATGGCAACAAAAACAATCAAGGACGTTGATGAGAAAACCTGGAGAAAACTGCGCACAATGTCTGCAGAAAGCAATATAAAAATGGCTGCGCTGCTGAAGAACATGGCAGAGGATTACGAGAAAAGAAGCCATGTTTTCTGGAGAATTGTTCTAGAAGGAGAGAAAATATTGTCAGACAAAGAAGCAGATGAAATAAGAGCAGTGACAGAATCGCTGCGAAAAGAGCATGGCTTTAGAAAAGGTGTATAAATGCCGCTTTTGATTGACACATCAATAATCATAGACATAGAACAGCAAAACAATAGAACAATCAAAGAACTAAAAGAATTGTCAAAACTGCATCCATCTCCAGCAAGTATTTCGTTTATTACATATTTTGAATTTGTGCATGGATTGCGAGAAAAGCTGCCGAAAAACAAAGACAATGCTATGAGATTAATAGACCTTTTCCATTTTCTTGAAGCAACAAAAAAGACAGCGATAACATTGAGTGACCTTAAGTACAAATATGAAAAACTAGGAAAAGTATTCTCTCTTTCTGATTTGATGATAGCAAGCCAGGCAATAGAATATAATTTAACTCTGATAACACGAGATAGGCATTTTCAGGAAATAGAAGAACTAAAAAAAATAATTTTGTAGTGCACTGCAGGCAGTTATATTTAAGCCTATTCCATAGAATTGGAAATATATATCATGACACATATGTTATGCAATCAGACTCTTCTACTACAACCAAATCATACAAAATAGCCAATTATTATTAACAAACCATGTAATTCTGGAATAGCAACACTTTTCTATTGTCCAGACTGGGAATCCTTATATACTTCATGAATCCATTAGCACAAATAGGCAATTAAAGAGACAAATTTACCTATAACTGATTCTTATTAGAATCAGTTATTATCATGACTAAATCTATAGGGATTTAGTTATTTGCAGAGCCAAATTCGGTGAATGTTGTGAAAAACAAATCAAACTCCAAAAAAGGTGTCAATTATGGCAGACATTGTATTCAAGAAAGTATCATATTCTTATTCAGGAAGAGCCTGGCCAAATGCCATGCTTTCTGGCAGCGCCAGCTGCATGACTGAAATTATAACGAATTTCTTGAGAAAGCACAATCGTAAAATAGTGTCTGCTGCCATTGAAACAGCAGGCACAGCGCTGCTATTCATGAATCTTGCATCAAAGGTCGCAACACTTTTCGCCCTCTCACTCATAACATTTGATGTTCCAATATTTCATACTATTGCAAACAGCGCCTAGCGCTGTTTTCATGGAGAATTCATAGAAGATTGAAGTGATGAAATGAAATTGTACAAGAAAACAGAAAAGATTGGCAATAATATTAGCAAAAGCATAAACAGGTCTGGCTCTGCCCCTGGATGACTATATACTGAATGATATATATAGCTAACCAAATAAACAAACCAAACATAAATTTGGTTGGCTTTTGCCATAGTATTCTGCCAATTCTTTGTCTACAATGAAAAAAGGCGATTACTATGGTATCAGCATCATATGCAAATGAATTAAGGAGTTTTCTAAATACAGAAAAGAATTTCCTAGATTATGGAACAAACGAAGACCGGGCTCTTTTCTCAGAAATACAAAGAAATCTGAAAACAAGCAATGCATTATATTCTTCCAGCGAAAGCAATGAAGAAATGTCTGATAATATATTATATCAGAAAGCAGAAAGACTTGCAAAAAGCATCAGAGCTGGCTATGAGAATTCTCACAGACCAATGCAAAAAGCCGTCAATAACCAGAGCATGAACATAGTGCCATATATGGTTAACGGAAATATGTATCTCTATGACAGTTTGTCAGGCTCGCTAATTGCATCCATGACAAAGCAGTACAATGGACTATATTCATACTACGGTCCTGTAGGAGGAATTGCAGAATCTCTATTTGGCCGTGGTGGTATCTTCGGAGCAGGAGGTCCATACCACCAGATGGCTGACAGCAACTTTTTCAACTATGACAGAAAGCTGCCAAAAATAGTATAAGTCAGGCTAAGAATGGGCTGAAAATGCCCGATTTTCTTTCTTTTTTCATGGTATTTAAACTACTTTGGAGTGACGAAATCTTTATATACTGCCTAAGGCTATATAATCTTAGGTGTGATTATGATATTCAGCGACATGTACAAGGGAACAATTGTCAGGCCAGCTGATAAAATGGCTGGCATTTCTGTCATTCCAAAGGACTTTGAGAAACTAGAGAACACAAAATATATAGGTGGCTTTTTATCTGCATTTGACAATTGGCTTAATAGAAAAAGTAAAGGCCTGTTTAAAGAATATGACAGATGGTTAACAAATTTATTTGGCACAGGTGCTCCTCCAACAAGCGCACCAAAACCAACTGCTCCTTATAGTTCAGATGGCGACTGTCTGAGTAATTATAGTGATACATTGAAATATAGAATCTTAAAAGACAGCGCAGAAGACCAGGGATTGTATGTCAAAGAGATTTCTCCAGTACAAATGCTGCAAATGTATGGGCCTGTTACAGACGAACAGAGATTAAGAAACAGAGACTACTGCTCATCTGGATCATATAAAGGAATGAAGGATGGAAATATTATTTACATAACTACAGAAGCAATTGGTCCGCTTGTGCTTGCTCATGAGCTTGCGCATCAAAAAACAAGCGATGAAAAAGAAGCGCAAATAATTGCTGCAAAAACGTTAAAAGACCTGGACAGGGAGCTTTCTTATTATCATAAATTTAGGAATTAGACTATAAAATCTTTTTATTCCAGACATATCAATATTCTAGCATGGCGCTTGATATAGGAATGGTGTTATTCAGGGATGTTCTGAAAATGGCAGAGTACCCAAACTATCCTTTCTCAGGCATAATTCTAAATGACCTTGTGATGTTCTTTCTAATACCAACAATATTCATTATTCTTATATTATATATGGCAGTAGGAAGAGTAGTAGGAGCACACCCAGGCCTGAGGCTATTGGTAGGGCTTGGCGCATACTTGTTCATAATATTTGGCGGATATTATGGCACATTTGCAAGAATAGCAGGACCATATTTCATATTCCTGATATTCATACTAGGACTGCTCTATTTCATACTAGACCACTTTCACAAAAAACCTGCAGAGGATGGCAGAGGACCAACTGCTTACTCATCTGGTGGTTTGGGTGGTATGAGCAGTGGAAATGTTAGCAGTCAAGACAGAAAACATTTATTCACATTGGAAAAACAGACAAGTGAATTAAAAGCTGAAAAAGAAAGATTGCAGCGAGAAATAATGAATGCGCAAACAAAAGGCTGGGACACTAAAGTATATGCTATAGCTTACAATACACTAACATCAAAAGTAATACAATTAAAAGAAGAACTGGAGATTGAAAAACAAAATACCAGTAATATCAGACATATAGAAGAGGGTATGAGAAAGTTCCAGACAAAATATTTTGGTAGATAACTTATGGTCATTGAATTCTTATCCACAGATTTAATAGGATTTCTTGCAGTCTTTGGATTTGTATTTGCGCTTGTTTTTGCGCTGATGATTTATGCAAAGATATTCCCAGAATCAAAAAAAGCAGTTGCAATGATTGCAATAGTGATAGGCTTTGTGACTGCGCTGTTTGAGCCAGCTGTGTTATTCATGCTCAATATCATTCCAATAGCAGCCATTGTCTTTGTATTCATATTCTTCATATTTTTTGTAAAAAAGCTGTTTTTTCCAGACAAAAAAGACGGCAAAAAACACGATGTCTGGCCTGCAATACTGGGAATGGGTGTAATGCTAATAGTGATAAATGCATTCTGGGACAAAATATCTGGCTATCTTGGATTTGCCACAATTCCAGGAGACACCGTACTCTGGCTTATTGGCATCCTGATAATAACACTTATTTTTGCAGCAGCATACTCTGCCTGGGAAGGCTCTGAAAAAGCGCCAGGCACAACATAGTAGCATATTGAGAACTTTGATTAACCCTGTAATTTGTAAAAAGACTTCAGGTATTCTGAAGTCTTTTTACACGCTGTACACAAAGACTAAAGGTCTTTGTGTACAGAAGATTCAATGAACCTTCTTGTATTATGCCTGAATCTTTGCTGGGTTAACTATATATAGTGAACCAAATAAATAATAGTTATTAAAAACAGCAGAGGAAAATATTATGGTCGTGACTGCAACAGAAATAGTTTCAACCCTCAGAGCACTGGGATTTTATGATTTCTTGCTGCCATGGGTATTTACCTTTGCAGTTGTTTACGGGCTTCTGATGACAGTCAACCTCTTTGATAAAGGAGTAAACAAGAAAATATCAGGAGCATTGGCTCTTGTGGCTGCATTCTTTGTAACAGCATTTGCAGGAAGAGCCCTGACATCGTTTTTTGTAATGCTGTTTGGAAATGCCACAATAGTTTTGGCAGGAATACTTGTGATAGTATTATTAGTGGCAATGGTTGGTTATGATGTCAAGGACAAGGTTAAAAAGAACAATGCTGCTTTAATTGTATTGATAATAATAGGCGTGTTGCTGTTCATAATTTCAACAGGCGCTGCATCAGGAATAGGATACTGGGCATTGCTAAGCCCTGATATTATTGCGCTTGTAATTGTCATGATAATCATAATAGCAGCAGTCTATATGATTGTCAAGGAAGATGAGCCAGTTGCAGCTGGCGGAGGCGGCGAAGGAAAGAAATAAGTAATAATTCTTTTTATGTCTAGTTCTTTTGGATTATAAAATCTATAAAAACCTACAATCACAAATAGGTTTTGTAATTTAACTGATTTGTTCCACAAATCAGTTATTGTCTATGTTTTAGCCACAAAATAAAAGGTGTATCAATGAACCCATTCCAGATATTTGTGTCAAATCTCAATCAATTGGGATTTTTTGGATTCTTGCTGCCATGGGTATTTGTCTTTGTAGTCACATTTGGCCTGCTTGTGAAAACAAAGGTTCTTGGAGAAGACCTTAAGCTCATAGCAGTATTCTCAATAGTAACAGGATTCTTTGTAATGGGATTTGGAGGGCCATGGCTTGCAAACTTTTTCATAAATTTGTTTGGAATAGCAGCTGTTATAATTGCAGGAATACTTGTCATAGTTCTGTTCATGGCAATGTCAGGAATCAGCATTGACGCGCTTGCCAAAAGCCAGGCAACCCTGGCAGCTGCAATAGGAATAGGAATAATAGTCTTTATCATGGCATTAGGAGCAATCAATGTTGTCATCAGCCCGACTGTGATAGCAATAGTTCTGATGCTGGTGATAATGATAGCTGCTTTTGCGTTTATAATAAAATCGTGATTTTATTATAAATTTCTAATCTGCCTTTTTAGAACAAAGCGGCCTTGCTTCGCAATTCCTCTAGATCTGTTTAAAAAGATATAGATGTCTTTTATCTATAACTGTTCTAAATAAAACAGCTATTAATAAAATAGCTAATCCTGAAAGGATTAGCTATTTACTAAAAACTAGGTTGAGAAAATGATAACACTAAGTGTAATAAAAGCCGATGTTGGAGGTTATGTAGGACATTCGCATATGCATCCTGCATTGATTGAAACTGCAAAAAGCATTCTGAGCAGCAATAATATTCTGATTGACAGCCATATCACTAGCTGTGGTGATGACCTTGAGCTTATTCTCACCCATAAAAAAGGAGTTGACAATCAGGATATTCACAAGCTTGCATGGAATGTTTTTGAAAAATGTACTGCAAAAGCAAAAGAATTGAAATTATATGGAGCTGGACAAGACTTGTTGAAAGACACATTTTCAGGAAACATAAAAGGAATGGGTCCTGGTGTTGCTGAAATAGAATTTGAAGAGCGTCCATCAGAACCAATATTAATATTCATGGCAGACAAAACAGAGCCAGGCGCATGGAATCTGCCTGTGTTCAAAATGTTTGCAGATCCATTTACAACAGCAGGTCTTGTAATAGATCCAAAAATCCATGATGGCTTTATATTTGAAATACATGATGTCATTGAGAATAAGAAAGTTGATTTCGCGCTGCCAAAAGAAATGTATGACATGCTTGCACTTATTGGCCAGCCAAGCAGATATGTGATAAAATCAGTAAGGCGCAGCAGTGACAATGAAATAGGTGCAGTCACTTCTACCCAAAGACTTAATCTAATGGCAGGAAGATATGTTGGAAAAGATGATCCTGTCATGATCGTAAGAACCCAGTCAGGATTTCCAGCAGTAGGCGAAGCTCTTGAACCATTTACATTTCCCCATCTTGTCGCAGGATGGATGCGAGGAAGCCATCATGGCCCATTCATGCCATGCGCTCAAAAGCAGGCAAATCCAACAAGATTTGACGGCCCTCCAAGAGTAATCTGTCTTGGATTCCAGTTGAACAATGGAAAGCTTTTAGGCCCTGTTGACATGTTTGATGACGTTTCATTTGACCATGTAAGGCATCAGGCAAATAAAGTAGCTGATTACATGAGGCGGCACGGCCCATTTGAACCAGGCAGACTTGATGCAAACAACATGGAATATACTACTTTGCCTGATGTGCTGAAAAAACTTGAAAATAGATTCAAACCACTATAACAAATTCATTCCATGAATTTGTTATAGCTCCAAAGACAAAGGATTATTATGAAGCCATTTATTCTAATCAATTTCAAGACCTATAAAGAAGGAACTGGAGCAAGCGCAGAAAGACTTGCAACCCTGATTAATAAGATTTCTAAAAAATATGATGCAAATATATTTTCAGCTGTTCAGACTGCTGATGTGCATAGGATAGCAAGTCTTGGAATCCCTATATTTTGCCAGCATGTTGATCCAGTTGGATTTGGCTCAAAAACAGGCTATGTTCTTCCAGAATGCATAAAAGAAAACGGCGCAATAGGCACATTGATAAATCATTCTGAGAAAAGGATTGACCTGAAATCCATTCCAGCCACAATAGAACGATGCAAGAGCATTGGATTAAAAACAATAGTCTGTGTGCAGAACATCATAGAAGCAAAAAGCATAATAAAATACGAGCCTGATTATCTCTCACTTGAAGACAAGGATCTCATAGGAAGCGGAATATCAATAACACACACAATGCCTGATGTTGTAAAAAAATTCAGCGAGCTTTTCAAAGATTCAAGAACTCTTCCACTATGCGGCGCAGGCGTCAGTAATGGAAAAGACGTAAGAACCGCAATGCAGCTAGGCATGCGCGGCGTATTGCTTGCATCTGCTGTGCTCAAAGCAAAAGATCCAGAATCTGTATTAAAAGAATTGGTTTCTGAAGATTGAGACAATGGTAATCTGGCTAATTTGAGAAGCAAATCAGCTATTTCTATTATGACTATTTCTTGAAAAGAAATAGCTATTTAGTAAACCGCTCAACTCCAACATCACACACAACATGATCTTTTCTGGAATTATATTCTTTTACAGTTCTTTGTTTAAACGAAACAATCTTATAACCTGCTTTTTTCGCAGCTTTTTCCACATCTTCTATTGGTTTTGTCCTATCCTGCCTATTATAAAGATTATGATAAATTATCGTTCCTTGATTTCCTAGAAACCTGAATGCACTTGGCAGATATTTCTGCGTATTAGGAAAATATCCCATTAAAACACAGTCTGCTTTTGTTTTAGCTAAACCATGAAGTGGGTTAGCTATTTTAGATTTTTCTGAACAAAGCGACCTTGCTTCGCAAGCTCGCCAAATCTTGCAATGGAAATAATGATATATCTTATACTTTCCATTACAAGAACAAAATGAAGCTATTCGCTTGCAATCCCCTTTTATAGCAACTATATTATTAATCTTATTCAGTTTTATGTTTTCCTTCAGGTATTTGAATGCAACAGGATTCTTCTCAATAGCATATATTTTTTTGCATTTTTTTGAAAGGCCAAGCGAAAAATATCCAATTCCAGCAAACATGTCTATGATTATATTATGACCAGCTTGCTGGCTATTGGTATCATGACCAGCTTGCTGGCTATTGGTATCATGAGATTTGAGAAGCAAATCACTATTATGACTATTCTGCTTTTCAGTCTGCTTAACAGAATAGCTATTTGTATTATGACTATTTCTTGAAAAGAAATAGCTATTTCTATCATAACCAGCTTGCTGGGTATTTGTATCATGACTAGCTTGCTGGGTATTGGCATGATTGCTAATAATATCTATAAGTCTTCTTCTTTCAGAATGATTTCCTTTTGAAAACATTATTTTAGAAACATCTAATTTATAGAAAATACCATTCTCCTTGTGGATAGTTTCCAGTCCCTTGCCTAATATTTTAACAACCTTCGGTCTTCTCAACTCGCCTTTTATCTCCTTAATCTCGCAAACAGTCTTGATATATGGCAGAATTTCTTTTACTGCCAATGCAAACTGCTTTTTATCGTTCTTATCCAAGAAAAACATCTTTGCAAGAAATATATCGCCAATTATCTGAAATCTTGCAGGTATTTTATCAGCATCAATGCCTGCTTTCTCAGCAATCTTTTCTTTCAGACCCATAATAGAGATTGAATATCATTACTTAAATTTGTTGGACAGAATGAAATGATGAAAACAAACAACTCTGGAAATACAGCAAAACTATTGGCAATCCCACTGATGTTTTCTTTACTCTTCTCATCAAACTACAAGACCTATGCAGAAAGATGCCAGTATTGTTTTCCAAAAAGAGAGATTGTCAGAAGATATTCTTCAGACAATATTAAACCGGTTTTCTCAGTGAAGACAAAACGCGGTGACAGGACAGCTGTTGAAAAAATATTATATGTTCTTGAAAATGTGCCTGATGCATACCAAAAGATTGTCAATGATTATGGGGCTGAAATCATAATATTTGATGGAAAACTCAGTGAAATATCTGCAATTCCAGAAGAAACAATTCCAAGAGGCTATCCAGAATGGGTGTCAATAGACGACCTCAATGGCATATATGAAAAAAAAAAAAAAAAGATATTTATGTCGCAGTCTATTGCACCTGGATGCGACTGGGATGAAAACGAATGCATAGCACTGCATGAATATGGCCATGCAGTTCATGAAGCTCTTGGAAGAGTGCCAGGTAACTTCATGAAAATTCATAAGCAATATAAAATGACTGAATCGCTAGAAGACAAATCAAAAAGCGATTTAGCTA
>JACRMW010000006.1 GCA_016219465.1 Candidatus Aenigmatarchaeota archaeon
TTGGTTTGCTATACAGAATTGAACATAATTCAATCTGTACAGGTAAAGCTTGCTTTACCATGTATCGGTACAAGGAGGAAAATATATTTCCTCCTGTACAACAGAAGCAAAGCTTCTGTTTGTATTCTTTTGTTGGTCCATTATAATAACTAAATTTCTGGGAGAAATTTAGCTATTTGGTTAATTTACATTTGTATAATTATATTAAAAGCCTTCTGCAAGCTTATTTATAGTGGGTGGTTGATTGTTTTTAACGGGATATGGCAGCATACTAGTATCTTTTTTGCTGCTTGCATCTGCATTTAGCATCGGAGCAGTAACCTATGTTATAGATGATTATAGAAACATTCTGAATAATATTGACAACACAAACATAGGCACGATAGAGAATATTCTGACTGACACAAATGACAATAGTGTGATTGATAACACTGCTATTTCTGATAATCCTGGTTCTTCAAACAATCCTGATGAAAATATTATCAATAAGATAAATCCTGGGGCAACAATATCCCACAGACCTGGAATAGGTTCATCTGCTGGCGGAAGTGGCGGAGGCAGCTCTTCTAGCACAACTGCCCTTGATGCCAATAGTGGCGCACAACCACAAGAACCGCACGAATCTGTTATAAAATTATCCAGCAACATGAGCCTTGAAAACCGTGTGCCTGCTGTTTTCCAGATTTTTCCTGACGACAATATCACAACAGACAATGTGTTTCAGATGTTTTCATGCAGCATTGCAGACGAAAGACCAGCCGGTCTTGGATTGTATATATGGAATTCCACAAACAATCTGATATACAATGCCACAAAAGAATGGCCCGACGATAATGAATATTTTGAATATAACTTTTCTTATGAAGGTGTTTTTGCATGGCAGTGTTTTGGTTATGACAATGAAGTATATAACCAGACAGACAATAAAACAATTACCATCACCAGCCTGCCAACAACTGTGATTGAAAACAAATCAAATGATAATAACACTAATGAAAATCCTGAGGCAATCACAAGATTGTCTTTGCCGATTGACCACATCGATTATTCTCCAAATATTTCGTGCAGTAATGACACTGTTTGTATTTCGCAGAATTCGCAGACAGGAATTGAATTAAAGTCAAACTATGACAATATTCCAAATGACATCCTATTGTCATCAGGACAATTCATTCCTGAACCAGGCATTAACATAGGCACTGCAAAAACCAGCGGCAAAAAACACGTTCTTGTTCAGATGAAAAGATCTTTGAATGAGCAGGAAAAGGAATTTTTAAAATCACAGGGACTTGACTTGTTGTCATATGTTCCAAACAAAGCATGGTATGCGTCTATTGATATAACGAAACTAGATAATATAACGAAACTAGATAAGATACTGCAAAATAACGTTATCAGATATATTGGCAAGATAGAGCCTGATTATAAGATTTCGCCATATATCAAACAAAATAGATATCATGAATACAGCCTGAACAGCGATGGAACAGTGAATATTATTGTATATTTTTACAAAGATGTTTCAATGGATAGGGCAAATGAATCAATGAAAACTATTGGAGCAATAACAAAAGAAAATATCATGGACAATGCGCTTGTCATAAGAATAGATAAGAATAAAATACAGGAGATTGTGCAATTGGATGAGGTTATGTGGGTAGAGCAGGCGCCGGCGCCAGCTGTATCTGCAAATTATTACATGCGCCAGATCACTGGCGCTGATGTTGCGCAAGCAGCGCCGTATAATCTTTATGGCTCTGGCATAACCGCAATGGTGTATGATACTGGCATTGTTGACTGGACCCATGATGATTTCAACAACAGGATTATTGGGATTGATATAGCTAATATTGACAACCACGCAACGCATGTTGCAGGAACACTTGGCAGCAATGGAACACTCAGCAATGGCACATACAAAGGAGTTGCTCCTAATATTAGCATTGTTTCATCCACAACTCTTGTTTTTTTTGACATTGAAAATGATTACTACAATGCAATCAGGGATTATAACATAAGTCTTGGCTCTAATTCAATATACTCTGTGCCAATGTCCTGCGGCCAGCTTGGGGATTATAATTCAATACCAAAGTCTGTTGACAGGATAGTATATGGAAATCTTGGCAAAAGGATAACAGCTGTGTGGTCTGCTGGAAATGAAAGAGGAGATAATTGTGGTTCTGGTTATGGCTTGATAGTTGTTCCTGCAAGTGCCAAGAATAGTATAACAGTTGGTTCTAGCAAATCAGGCATGCTGGATATTATCAATCCAAATATTGTATCAGGCTTTAGTTCATGGGGGCCTGTTGATGATGGAAGAATAAAACCTGATATTGTTGCTCCTGGTGACATGTTGTATTCAACACTTACTGGAGATAGTTATGGTTTTATGGCAGGAACCTCTGTGGCAACGCCTGTTGTAGCTGGCGCAGCTGCTTTGGTGTATCAGGAATTCAAAGAAAGGTATAATAGACGCGAGCCTCTTCCTTCTACAATAAAAGCTGTGTTGCTGCACACTGCCATTGACCTAAGGAATGAAAGCTATTGGATAAATGACACAAGTGAATGGGTAAGAACAACAGAAGGGCCTGATTATATTTCTGGCTATGGCAGATTGAATATCACTGCTGCCATTGACCTTATAAAAACAGATGAGAAAGACGGCAATACCATGATTATAGAAAGCAGTGTTGGAAACAGTGAAACAGATGAATATAATTTTCAAGTCAATGGATTGAATGAAATAAAATTCACGCTTGTGTGGGATGATTATCCAGGAGAGCCATATACTATCAGAGAACTTGTGAATGACATTGATCTTGTTATACTGTCTCCAAACGGCCAGAGATATTATCCATGGACACTGCGACAGTATGCGCCAAGTTCTGCTGCAACGCAAGACAGAGAGGATAATATAAACAATGTTGAACAAGTTGTTGTAAATAATCCTGAATCAGGATTATGGACAATTCGCGTGTATGGAACCAATGTAAATCAAGGATCCCAGAATTATTCATTGATAGGTGTTTCAAACATCAGCACTATGCTTGCAAATGATCTTGATACAGGAGCAGTATGGAATTGGGAATCTGGCGGAAATAAATTATGGAAAAACTGGTTTATTAATTGTTATGATGATGATTGTGCAAAAAGTGGTGATATTGGAAATGGTCAACAATCATGGGTAAGAATGAATGCAACTGGTCCTGGTATATTATCATTTTACTGGAAAGTTGGTTCTGAGCAAAATTATGATTTTCTTTTATTCTGTATTGACAATGATGCATGCACAATAACATCTGGATACAATAGCCGCATTAGCGGCAATATAAGCTGGCAGCAAAAAACATACAATATATCTGCTGGCCAGCATTCATTTATATGGAAATATGCAAAAAATATTGTTGGCTCTGGTTTTGCAGATTCTGCATGGATTGACAGAGTAAGTTTTGCAACAAGCTATGCGCCAAGCGCACCTATGCAGGCAACAGGCCCGTCAACAGGCAGCATAAATATGCAATATACATATACAACATCTTCAACAGATCCTGAATTAAATCTCATACGATATGGCTGGGACTGGAACAATGACTGGATAGTTGATGAATGGACAGGTTATTACACCTCGGGCTCTCTTGCATCTGCATCACACAACTGGACTATTGCAAGCGCAAATAACATAAGAGTGATTGCACAGGATTCCACTGGACAGAATTCATCTTGGTCTGCTCCACTATCTGTCATAATATATGGACCAAACAATGCGCCAAATACTCCAGGAGCTCCAATAGGACCATTGTCTGGATACATAGGAACATGGTATACATACACTAGCCAGACAAATGATCCTAATTCAGATCAACTGCAATATATATTTTATTGGGGAGACGGAACAAGCAATCAATGTCCTGATTCTGGATATGTTAATTCTAGCACATCATGCAATTATTCTCATAAATGGCAGGGTATAGGAACTTATAACATTACTGTAAAGGCAAGGGATGAAAGAGGAACTGAGTCTGGTATTAGCACTGCAGCGCAAATAATCATATCAAGCGCTTCTATATTCATGGATGCAACAGACAGCAATATCAATACATGGTCTAGTGGTGGATATTCTTCATGGGTTGTTGACAATACTGTTTCTTCATATGGCACAAGCTCTGTAAAAAGCGGAACAATATCAGATAATCAGGAATCATGGATTGAAGCAAATACAACAGGAAACAAAACACTGTTTCATAGAAAAAGGATAAACAGTGAAACAGGCCATGACAGCATTATGTTTTATATTGACAATGAATGGCAATACAATGCTTCTGGCGAACAGTCCTGGTCAGATGAAACATATCAGATAAATAATCCAGGCACTCATAGTTTTCTATGGAGATATAGGAAAGATAGCGCTGGGCAGTCTGGAAATGATGCTGCATGGCTTGACAGGGTGTTCTATACAACAAGGCCGAACAAGGCAGACAGGCCAGCTGGACCAGTAGAATGCTATACAGGCGAGTATTGTTTCTTTGCAACACAGGCAGTTGATTCTGACAATGACAGGGTAAGATATGAATGGAACTGGGGCAATACAATCCAGCAAACTGGTTATTCTGCTTCAGGTGAATATATCAATTATTCGCATTCATGGCCAGTTGCAGGCGACTATAATATTGAGGCAAGGGTGTGGGATCAATGGGGCATGATATCAAATCCTGTGTGGTCAGATGCTCTAAGTGTAAGAGTAGACAGGCCAGATATAATTGTAACAGATGTCTTTCTTGTGCAGGACTGGATTATATTTTATAGAATAAGGAATATTGGCGCAGTCAGTATTAGCAGAAATTTCACAAACAGTCTCTATATTGACAGTGAATACAAATCATCAACAATAGTTTCAGAAACAATCGCGCCTGGCCAGGAGATAACACATATATTTCCTTATGCTGGATTTATTGGAATATCTGGTGAACAGGATGAAATAATGATCAGGGCTGATATAAATAATAATGTTCCTGAGAACAATGAAAACAACAATGATTATACTGAGATGTGGTATAGCAGATATCCTGTTCTTGCAAACATATCATCAAGAGGGATTGTAAAGCAAGGAGATTTTATCAACATAACCTCTGTATCATATGATCCTGATGAAGACAATATTAGGCTGGAATGTGGAACAGCTGCAAACACCAGTGATCTTTGCACCAGCCAATACCAGGCATCAAATCCATCATGTTCATTCAATTCACAGTGGACAGACAACTCATCGCATCTAATGCATTGTATTGTGCGCGATAACAGGAGCAGGGTATCAGATGATATAATAAATATAATCATCTCAGACAATGCCGCGCCAATTACCACAATCAATGCAGTTGATGAGAATGGCAACTATACATTTGGCATGCCTACAAATTCCAGTTTTATAAATATCTCGCTGTTATGCAATGATGCAAACAGATGCTCTGGCACACAATATTGCATTGACACTGCAAACAACTGCTCTCCAAATATAACATATTCAGGGAGCTTTCAATTGGAAACAAACAGGCAATCATACATCAGATACTGGTCAAATGACACTGTCAATAACATAGAAACTACAAGGTCGCAGGAATTCTCTGTTACAAGGGTTGTGAATAACTGCGCAACACTTAACATATCAGGAACATATTATCTGACATCTGATATAATAAATTCCACAAACAGCACCTGTATTTACATAAAAAATAATGACATTACATTAGACTGCCAGAATCATAGAATTGATGGTGTGAATAAAAGAGGATGGGCAATGGAGCTGTCCACCAGCCTAAATAATATCACTATAAAAAACTGCATTATCAGCAATTGGTCAACTAGTATTGTAATCGTAGCTGTCATGTCAGGCTCTACAAACATTATAGATACTGTGCTATCATCAAACTATACTGGGATATTTGTAATTGGATGGGCAAGAAATGCGCTTATCAGAAATGTCACGATTGAATCTGGATACTATGGGATATTAAGTTTGCACATGTCTGATGATCATGTTGTCAATTTTACTGCAATAGATTCAAGAATAATAAACAATACAATTGGTCTTGATTTTCGCGGGTATAATAATTCATTTTCTAACAATTTGTTTAATAACACATACAATAATCTGCCGGTAATTGGAAATGACTGGAATGCGACAAAACACACTGGAACAAATATCATAGGAGGCATGTTCATTGGCGGCAATTATTGGGCAAAACCAGACAGAACTGGATATTCTGAAACCTGCTGGGACAATACAGGAGACTATATATGCGAGATTCCCTACACAATAGAGATAAACAACATAGACTTTCTTCCACTAACTAATAATTCTGACATGATTGCGCCAATAACAGCAGACAATGCTCCAAGCGGTTGGCAGGGCAGTGTATTAAACATAAACTTTTCGTGCTCTGACAACGGGTCTGGATGCAATTATACAAAATATCATATAGATGCTGGCCAATGGCGTATTGGAAACAGTGCAGAGATATCACAAACAGGCAATCATAGCATTGAATATTATTCGTCTGACAGAGCTGGGAATAATGAAACTATTAGGACTGTTTATGCTGCACTGGACAGGGAACAGCCATTATCATCAATATTGCCCAATGGCACGCAGTGGATGTCTGCACAGATCGGAGTGTCATTTAGCATAGATTGCATTGACAATCATAGCGGATGCAATATAAGTGAATATAAAATTGTTGATAGTTCTGCTGTTTGTGATTCTAATGGCCTTGTAAATCAGACATCCAATAGAACAATAACATGCTATAATGCTGTGTGTGAGAAAAAGGTATGTTACAGAGGAATTGATCGTGTTGGAAATATTGGCGAATTAAAGACAAGTGAATTGTTTAGGATAGACAACAGAGGGCCTAATATTACAATACATTCTCCAATAACAACTGAATACAACACTACAAACATAAGCCTGTCAGTGGGCGCGGATGAAAATATTGATAAGTGGTGGTATAGATTAAACAATGGCATGAACATAACATTTGCGCCAGATATCACGATTGCTGCGCAGAGTGGGCAGAATGTCCTCAGAATCTATGCAAATGATTCATTTGGAAATATTGGCCTGGCAGATGTATTGTTTAGTGTTGATATTGGCGCGCCTGTGACAAGAATCAATCCAAATGGAACTAACTGGGTCAATAATGATGTTTTGTTTGCATTGGTGTGCAGTGATGACAGTGGCTGCAGAACAACACAATACAAGACAATTGATGCCTTTAATCAATGCAATGACTCTGACTTAATAAATGGCACAATTGATACAGTGATGTGCAATAGTGTATGCGAAAAAAGAGTATGCTACAGAAGCATTGATATTATTGGAAATGTAGAAGCCCTGTCAACAAGCATGCTATTCAGGATTGACAAACAACCTCCTTTGACAACAGACAATTCTGATGCTCAGTGGCATGATAATGATCAATTAATTGCGCTGGCTGCAAATGATAATGGCTCTGGTGTTCTTGACACAAAATACTGCGAATATAATTACAGCGATGCGCAGTGCATTCCAGCAATATCAGGAACAAGCATTTATGCAGCATGCAGCATAGGAAACGAATGCCAGAAAATCATAAGATATTATTCCACTGACAGCACTGGAAACATTGAGGCAATAAGAGAATCAAATATAATCAGAATAAACAAGACTGGGCCCATTATATCAATAACATCTCCTGAAAACAGAACATACAGCGTTGAATCAATTCCTCTAAACGTGTTTGCAAACAAGGCAATTGACAGGTGGTGGTATAGCTTGAACAATGGACAAGCTGTTATGTTTGCTCCTAATACAACTATTGCTGCAGAACAAGGCAGCAATCAACTGATTGTATATGCAAATGACAGCCATGGATCTGTTGCCAATTCGTCTGTATCATTCTATGTTGACAGTATTGCGCCTGTTATAACAATACATTCTCCAGAGACTGTGTCGTACAATACAACAAGAATTCTTCTTAATGTGTCTGCAAATGAGCAGGTTGATAAATGGCGATATTTATTGAATAATAATTCAGGCATTGTGTTTGTTCCAGGGGTTTTGCTTGATATTGTCAATATCACTAATCATCTGATTGTCTATGCAAATGACACGCTTGGAAACATTGGCCAGGCAGATATATGGTTTAATCTGACTGATTCTGGCGCTGATCTCTCTATTGGCAACGCTGCTGTAATACCAGGAGAGCATTATAACATGAGATTTGTCATAACAAACAATGGAATTGCAAGAGCAGAGAACATATATTGGAGAATAAACATATCTGGATTTGGCGCTGGGTATGGAAACAATTATCCAATGGCTCTTGAGCCTGGCCAGAGAATAAATGTCTATGCCCAGTTGTATGGATTTAATAATACTATTGCGCCTGGAAACTATACTGCAACAATCTCAGTTGATCTTAACAATTCCCTAATAGAACGAAATGAGAATGACAATAGAAGAAACGTGGTTATAACTGTTGTCTAAATATAGGGTTAGTCAAAGTTCTCAATACTATGTGGTTGACTATAGAAATGCTTATAAAACCCAAGATGAATATTTCTATTATTAAGAATGTGGTTTTAATAAGATGGAATTGTACTCCATCTAATTTTTGAAACCATTTAAATATTATAAGGTTTTAAAAATGATATGCAAAAAATGCACAAAGAAAAAGGCAGATCCTGAGACAGGATTATGCAAAGAATGCGCCAAGCTAAAGGACTCAAAGAAAAAAGCAGCTGATGAAGACGAGGAAATTGAATTTGAAGATGATGATGAGAATATAAGCTTTGGAGCAGATGACGAATAAAAGAATTTATAGCTTTTTTTCAAGACCGTTTTCTAACCATAGAGAGTTTTGAATAACATGTGTTTGGTCAAAATCCTTATTATGAACTTTGATGAATTGTAGGATCAATCAAAGTTCTCAATATTAAAAGACTTCTCGTGTCTATTCTTCTGAGAGATATGACAAATAGGATGAGCAGAAGAGAATTTAATAATTGTTTGACAAGAACTTTGTTAGGATTAACTGGACTAGGTGTTTTGTTTAGCTCCACAGAATGCGGCGGAGGTGGTGGTGGTGGAAACAGTGGTCCTGCTGGTGGTGCTGTACCACAATCAACACCAGAGCCAATAATAAATGACAAGCAACAGGCTCTTGCTCTTGCTATTGATGAATTAACAAAGCCAGAATACAGAATTACTGCAACACAAAATACAAGCACATGGATAAACCTACAATATCAAGGCAAGGATGTAATGATATTTCCTGAATACAGGCTTTCTCAGATAAATGGCATTGATGCTTGGTTGAAAACAGAATTGTTTACAGAAGATGTAAACACTAATATACCTGAACCAGGCTATACAACAGATGAACTTGCAACAAAAAACAGGGCAATGGCTGATCCTAATATATATAGGAATGTTGTGAAGATATTCTCGGTCCGGCCTGGAATGACTGGATCTGGAATAAGACTGGATGTTGTATTTCAGGTTGGTGTATATTCACAGCAATTGACAGGAAATGAAACACCATCACAGAAAGGATCTGTTGGATATGAGAAAATTGAAGATACGCATAAACCTTCTGGAATGCCAATGGTAATATACAGGACATTATCCAAAGTATCAAAATAGATTGAATTTAAATATTTCTTAAGAAGATTATAGTTACATGCCCCTGTAGCTCACTTACCCTTTTCTTTTAAAAAAGAAAAGGCTGAAGGTCACCCAAAAGAAAACATGTGTTCTTAAGAACACATCATATATTTTAAAGTGAGAACATGGCATTGCCCCTGTAGCTCAGAGCTCCTTTTCCTAAATGGTTAGGGCGAGAAATAGGTAGAGCGTTTGATTGTCTATGATTTCATAGACAAGATGATGCTGTTAACCAAAAGGTCGAATATGTTCTGTTGCGGCAGGCATAGACTAACGGTTCGAGAGCTTTTAGATGGCCGAAAACCCGTCCGGGGGCGTTTTTTTTATTTATAAATTTGGAAAGATGTATCATGGATAGTTCTGATCGCAAAGATTTCTATTTTAATAGTTTTGATATACAATTCATTAAGAATGGGACAATAGCTCAAAATCTTAGGGTTATACCTGGATTGGCAAAGCCTGGGAGAGCACACGATAGAACGAGTGCATCTTGTTTGATGTGAAGCTGAAGTTCAGCTGAGCAGCAGCGACCGTATCTGTAATAAAACAGAGGTTAAGGTGTCGAGGGTTCAAATTAACCTTTTTGTGCAAGCTGTCAAAGAATGGAAAGGTTATGAAATTCCCTCTTGTCCCATTTTATAGTTTTTAAAGCTATTGATGCAATTATAGTGAAAGACATAACTATCTGGAGTATTAATAATATGTCTTTCACATATAGTAAGGACAATGTATTATAGTCTTAGATAGTATTGTCCATTACTATAGTTTAAAGAAAAAGTAAAGCATAGGGATTGTGTATCTGCACAGTCTCGCTGATTTGTTTCGTCATTGCATGAAATATTTAGCATGCTTTACTTCTATAAAAAGAAAGTGATTTGTTTATGAGCAAAAAACATAAAAGACACGGGCAACATCTACAGCACGAGCACCATGAAAACAATGAATGGAAAGAAGATGAAGATATCAAAGATATGCCTAGAATAGAAGAGGAAAAGCCAAAGGAAGTTATTGATACTAAACTTGAAGGAGAAAAAGTAATTGTGTTCAATAAAATGGATCAGGTTTATGAGCCTGGTTTTTATGGAAAAGAGCTTGGAGACAGATTAGAATTGTCTCTTGTAGAAGCGTGCTTGCTGTTGAAAAGAGTACGGATAAAGGTTTTCAAAGACGAAAACGTGGAATTGCAGGACACTTCTGCTGCAGATAAGGCAATCTCTATCCACAATGAAAAAGAAATGTCGTTCCAGGAACTTTATGAACATGCATGTTCAATAGACCAGAGATTTCCCCATAAATACAGGGTATATGAAGACCTGAGAGAAAGGGGTCTTGTTGTGAGAACTGGATTTAAATTTGGCTGTGATTACAGGGTTTATGAAAGAGGCGTGCAATTAAAGAAAGGGCCTAAATCTGCAAAAGAGCACACAAAATGGATTGTTTTTGCAGTATCAGAAGATTTTACAATGTCATTTGCAGAATTATCAAGAGCAGTAAGGCTTGCGCATAACATAAGAGCAAAAATGTTATGGGCTGTTGTTGATAATGAATCTGATTGTACGTTCTACCAAATATTAAGGATAAAGCCGTGATTGAATACCACGCTTTTAAATTCTTCTGAGTAATAATGAAAGAAAGGCGATTATATGCAAATAAGCCAGATAATGACAAAGAATATCATAAGCTGCGACCAGAATGAACTTATATCACAGGCGCTGAGCAAGATGCGCCAGAACAAAGTGCACCAGATACTTGTCATGGATGGAAAAGAACTCAAAGGCATGCTGCTTTTAAATGATATTATAAAAAGAGAATCTGACATGTCTGTAACAAAAGTATCAAATATGATGAAGCCTGTTCCAAGAGCAAACAGCAGCATGAGCATAGAAGATGCTGCAGACCTTATTGTCAATGCAAATGTCAGGGCATTGCCTGTTGTTGATGGTGATCTGGTTGGCATTGTGTCTGAAACAGATATAATAAGCAATATTAGTGTGGATTTTGATCTGGAGAAAATAAGCAGGCCCTGCTATTCTGTCAGCTTTAATGACAACATTGGAAAAGTAAAGAATATATTTGTCCAGAAAAATGTTTCCAGGGTTCCTGTTATAAAAGACGGCAAGATTGCTGGCGTTGTTGGAACAATTGAACTGGCAAACATTGTTGAACAGGGCAAAAAACTGGATGAAGCCCGTGGCTGGGGATTGAAAGGAAAGTCGTTCAAGGAAAAGCTAAACAAGGATGCAATGCTTGCAAGCACTATAATGAAGGATGCTATAATTGCAAGAAAGACTGCAAAACCAAAAGAGATATTGAACTTGATGAAAAAACACGAAGAAATATTTGTTGTAAATGGCGATATAAGAATTATAACGCCAAAGGATGCGCTTAGATTAATTTCAAAGCCAAAGAAAAGCTTTTATTTCCAGATAGCTGGCCTTGAAGACGAGGATTCAATGACTGTGGCAAAAATGCACAAGATCATAGAAGATACTATCAAGCCAATAGCAAAGGTGAATGAAATCCAGCCGCTTCACCTGTATATTGAACACCATGGAAAAGGCGGCAAGGTGAAATATTCTATAAAAGCGCAGCTGCCTACCCAGATAGGAACTTTTGTTGTCTCAAAGGTCTGGGGATATAACCTGACAACAGCAATGCAAGAGGCTATGAACAATCTTGACAGGGAATTCTGGAAAGCTTATGAAAAGATAAGAGGCAAGAACAAGGCTGCGCAGAGAATTTGGAGGGGGAAATAAATAGAGGACTTTGAATAGCATATGTTTTGGTCAAATCCTTATTGAGAACTTTCACATGGTGTACACAAAGACCTTTAGTCTTTGTGTACAGCGTGTAAAAAGACTTCAGAATACCTGAAGTCTTTTTACAAATTACAGGATTAATCAAAGTTCTCAATATTATTGATATAGAAACTTCTTGATAATAGTGTTTCTTAAATTATATGTATTTCCATAAACTGCATAAGCCATCCAGCCACACAAACTGACGCCAAAGGCATCGATCTCGTTGCTTTCATCAATTGTTTCTTTGGTCGTCGCCCTTTGTTCATGCAATATCCTGAATTCTTCTATTCTCCTCATAAAATTTCTAATATTGCTTTTCTTCAACAGCTTGTGATAATAATAAACACGAAATCCAAGAAATGGCGTTCCATGATATATTGGAATAATCTTTGTTTTGTCTGGATGCAGTTCCAAATCCAATGCGTTTCTCAAAAACCAATCTATCTGTTTTCTGCAACATTCCAAATGCTGCCTTGATCTATGCAAAATCACAAAATCGTCAACATGTCTGATATAGAATTTTGTTCTCATATCATGTTTTACAAAATAATCCAATTCATTGAGATAGACATTTGCAAAGAATTGGCTTGTTGTATCTTCTCAATCAGCCACAAAACTCGTTCATCTTTTACTCGCCTAGAAATAATCTTCATCAAAACATCATGATCAACAGTCTGGAAATAATGTTTTATGTCTGCTTTCAATATATAACCAATGATCTGATTGCTATATCTGGCATTTTTGATTAGCTGTCCATTGCACGAAACCCTTTTCTTGAAATTGTCAAAACGCTGCAACGCTTTATGTGTTCCTTTGTTAATCTGATTTGCAAATGAATCGTAAATAAATGCAGGCTCAAAGATGGGTTGTAGTATATTAATCAAAGCATGATGCACTAATCTGTCCCTGAAAGCAGATGCATGTATTACCCTAGATTTTGGATCTCTAATAACAAATCTGCGAAGAGGTCTTGGTGAATATGTCTGATTCACAAGTTCTTTTTGCAATCTGAATAATTCATCCTCAAAATTTAATTCAAACTCACCAATGCCTGATTTGAATCTCTTGCCTTTTCGCGCTTTGACAAATGCTCTATACAGATTCCTGAACGAGCAAAGCTCATCATACAAATCTTTGCAATGTGTCATCTTTCACCATTCCTTGTTCATCAACAATCTTTCGCAATTCATAAAGCAATCTTGCGCCATATTCATATTTATTATATGGAAGAAATGTCAGGTCTTTGCTAATTCTTAGCAATATGCGAAGCTTATGCAAAGCCAGAACAATTCTTTTTCGCAGTGCTTTATTATCATTATACATTAGTTCAACAGCATCTTCCAACAATTCAAAACTCAGATTTTCAATTCTCTGCGCCAGTGCAAAACGCTGAGATTTTGGAAATTTGTTTATGGTTGGATAGATCCATTTCACAAAATCATATGTTTTCTGAAAAATGTTTGTGTAGGACATTCTATCACCTTGAATAAAAACGTCCCCTGCAAAAACCACAGGTTTTTGAGGTCTCAAAGAAATAAATTTCTTTAAGATGACCAACACTGAATCATTGGCAAAGAGACAACCGATGTTGTCATTCTGGCTGCCGAAATTCCTGAAATCCCTGTTGGCATTGACAACAACCGGGCCATTGTCAGTGTTAGCATAGCGATTGACAGGAATTTCTAGCCAACTTATTAAAGACAATTTAAAACAAAATTGTCATCACCACTACTTTATTTCTGATAAACAGAAATGTTGTAGCTGTATTTTATGGCTCAAAAACACAAACATCGAAAAATGCTCTATAAGTTGGCATGTGGTTCAAAGACACGATAAGCAAGTCCTTGAACTTGCCTAATAGGTCTATCCTGTTGATCAGGACTATAAAGAATTTAGAAAAATTTATTATCTCTCTCTCTCTCTCTGACAATTCCATCGGAAACAAATGTGTCTATTCATAACATATTTTTGTTTTCCTAGAATTTATAGTTTTCTGGTTCAAAAAATCAGGCGTTCGCAAATTTCTCCTGTATATTTTAACCAGAAATTTGCTCAGACC
>JACRMW010000001.1 GCA_016219465.1 Candidatus Aenigmatarchaeota archaeon
ACTAGAGGTCTTTGTGTACACCATGTGAAAGTTCTCAATAAGGACTTTGACCAAAACACATGTTATTCAAAGTCCTCTATAATGAAATTGAGCAGAATTCATGATTTATCAAATTTTGATGGGATTGAAACAGACGATGACAAAGATTTAGATGAATTTCTAAAAAAATAATGCTTTAGCATATCAAGATGAATACAAGACAGCAATAACATACCTATGTGTTTGGAAAGACATTATAGTGGGTTATATAACTTTCTCGACAGATTGTGTGAAAGTGGATGAAAACGAAAGGGCTGATATTGAGAAGACGTTTCCTTATGATTTTCCTGCTCTTAGAATAGCACGTTTATTGATTCATAAAGATTATAGACACAAAGGCATAGGAAAAATGAACACTGGATATTATTTCTATTATATTTTTTGGATGACCATTGCTTTCTTCCACCTTCTGTCTTCTCTGGATAAATCCATCAGCCGTCTTTCCAAGAGCTGATATTTTACATGGTATTATTAAAACATATTCATTTTCATGTGGTGTATTTTCACGCTTGAATTTCGAATAGTCAGAAATATTAAAATCAATAGGCTCTTCTAAAGAAACATTAAGACTGCCTTTTGCTAAAACAACACTTGTTTCTTTGTTGTAAAAATTCTGTTGTTCTTTAGGTAACCAGCTAAAATTACCAAGTCCCTTGCATACTTTTCCTTTTAGTTCCATAATGGATATGTGAAAAGACTTCGTGTATCTTCTAAAATGACAATATGTCATTTTGAAGATTCGGGTCAAATCATATTTGACCACGAATCCATCGGTCAAATTCATAGTCAATGAAATTGACTTGAATTTTCAGGTGGACGCATGTCCACCATGAAAAGACTGATTTCAACAGGAATACCAATGATGATGACTGCAATGACAGGAATAGGAATGCCTTATGAAATACTCTATGTATTTGCCTCATTGGGAGTGTTGTCAGGATTTATTGTCTTGGCAGGATTTTATCTCTCGCTAAAGCCAAAGACCTCGCAGACAGGAGGCATATTGATAATTGTATTCTCAGCCCTTGCATTCATATCAGGAGGAGGATTTATCATTGGCAGCATTCTTGGAATAATAGGAGGAGCTCTTATACTTGGCTCTAAGAAATAAATTAATTTGCCTGTGTGTGTTTAGCTGTTTTGAAGCAATAATATGATTTCTAAAGGCAATGGAAAGTATAATATTTCTTTCCTTGACAAGATGAATGACTTTCGGAGAAAGTCATTTTGTTCTTGTATAGGAAAGTATATTTATTATGATATTTTCCTATACGAGACTTAGAGGAATTGCTTCGCAATTCCTCTTTGTTCTTTCTGTACAGGTAAAGCTTGCTTTACCATGTATCGGTACAAGGAGGAAAATATATTTCCTCCTGTACAACAGAAGCAAAGCTTCTGTTTGTATTCTTTTGTTGGTCCACTATATATCTAGATTTTATCTAGATCGTTTCTTGCAGCTTTTTAAACATTTCTATACAATAGTTCTAAAGCGAATTTTATTTATAAGGTATAGTCATGGTGCAAAAATCAAGCGGACCTAGAAAAAGATCAAGGAGCAAGATGAGAACAAAGAGAAGGGCAACTCCATCTGATTTTTTAAAGGAATTTCATATAGGAGACAAAGTATGCATAAAGCTGCAGCCGAACCTGAAAAACAAAGGCTATCCATATATAAAATTCCATGGCGCATCAGGCGAGATTGTCAAAAGAATGGGAAATGCCTATGTTGTAAAATTTCTTGACAAGAATGCTGAGAAACAGGCAATATTAAACCCAGTACATCTGAAAAAGCTCTAAATAATATTTAGGTGATTAACATTAAGATTATAAATGAACAAGACATTTCAGCTGCAGAAGCAAAGAGAATAATGGAAGCAAGGAAGAAAGAAGGGCCTATGAAAGACGAACAAAAAATATGTGTGGAATATCTGGAAAAGACCCAGAAACTGACAAAAAAACAGTTTGACGACCTTGTGGAAATGCTGAAAAAGATAGAAATCCTTAAGCCAAGATATGTTGCGCTTATTCTGGACATCATGCCTGACACAGAAGAAGAAGTAGAAGCATTGTTCTCAAAAGAAAGAACCAATCTAAAGAAAGAGGAAATAAAGCAGATAGTTGATATTGTCAGGGAGTTTAAGAAATAGAACTTTTTCCGCAGCCGCTTTTTCATAAATTATGCAAATAAAAGGGGCATGCTAGGCATGCATGATTGAGCATAGCGAAAATCATGCGTTTTTCCGCAGCCGCTTTTTCATAATTATGCAAATAAAAGGGGCATGCTAGGCATGCATGATTGAGCATAGCGAAAATCATGCGTTTTTCCGCAGCCGCTTTTTCATAAATTATGCAAATAAAAGGGGCTTTACCATTTCTCAATTCTCAGTTCTTTTATTTTTGAGAAATCTTTTATGTTTCTAGTAATGATAGTGTTATAGCCATTTGCCAATATTATTGATGCAATAAAAATATCTCTCAGATTAATCATATTCCCATTTTCCAATAATTGCGCATGCAAGCTGCTGGAAATTTCACTTGCTTCAACATCCATATCAAGAACATTTAATTTTGCAAGAAGTCTTCTTGTCTCTTTTAGATTTTCCTCTTTTTTATAAGATCGTTTTGCGCCAAATAATATTTCATATGAATTTATAACAGTTGTGGCTGCCTTGCCTTCTTCATCCAATGAATCAACGATAGTTTCAGCAGACTTATCTCCGCGAAGTATTGCAATTAAAATATCACTATCTAGTATTTTCATAATATTTCACCAATATAGCAAACTGCGTTGCTTAGAGTGCTAATAAACGCAGTTTGCATATATAGCAGAAGCTATGCTTCTGCATGTACTGTCGCCCATAAAACAATCCTGATTGTTTTATGGGATGACTATAGATAATCTGCAATAATATGCCATCCAAACTGTGCTGTTATAGCTAAAGAACTAAGAGTTCTTTGAGCATATGGGAGGCAACAAATTCATGTCGGTACAAGGAAGAAAATATATTTCCTCCTGTACAACAAAAGCAACCTTTTGTTTGTATTCTTTTGTTGGCTCACTATATCTATATCTGTTATGAAAATCTATGTGAAATTTGTTTTCACATTCTATTTTCATGGTTTCCAAATCTCTTCCAACTGTCTTTTAACTCATCAGATATTTTATTCATTTCTTTATCGTTTGTCTCCCATTTTCCAAAAGAATCCTTTAATACAGATCTTTTTTCTGTAATTCTGATAATAACATCGCTAAAGCTTTCATCATTTTCCTTTTCTTTTTTTAATCTGTTATAAGCATCTTCTATAATTGTTATGGTCTTTGTTGTCATATGCTTCACCTGTAAACAATCTCTACATGTATGTGTATACATATATTTAAATATGTCTAATCTTTTGCATTTAAATACATACATACATGTATATATGTATATAGTGATAATATGACTAAAGTAATTTCAATTTCAGACGAGGCTTATGAAAAGCTTGCTGCAATCAAAGACAGGAATGAAAGCTTCTCAAAAGCAGTTGTGCGATTGGTTTCAAAATCCAATAAAAGATCTATTCTGGAATTCGCCGGCAAATGGAGCGGCGATATAAAAGAAGCTGATAAAATATTCAAGAAAATCGCTGAAGATAGATTTTTAACAAAGATTAGAAAGACTGGGCTATAGGTGTTTAAATGGTTCTCCTGGATACAGATATACTGATTGGATTGCTAAGAGACGATGCTGATGCAAAGAGAAAGATTATGACATTACATCAGATGGGAATACCGTTGTCAACAACGAGCATAAATGCGCTTGAGCTTTTTCAGGGAGCTTACGCGTCTGTAAACAGAGAAAAGAATTTGTTGTTAGTGGAAGAACTTGTTGAAAGTCTGAAACAAATGAATATAGATTTCCTGGCATCAAAAACTGCTGCAAAAATAATCAAGGATCTTGAAAAAGAAGGAAAGACAATAGACGCATTTGATGCTGTCATAGGAGCTGCCGCAATTGTCAGCAATGAAGTTATTGTCACAAGAAATTCAAAACATTTTGAGCGCATCAAAGAACTTCGTGTGGAAAAATGGTAATTCTTGACTTTTTGGTTTAAAAGCTTTTCCTGTAAAAAGATAGGCATGGAAGATGATATTCAGCAAAAAACAGACAGGCAGACCAAGAAAACTTAATGAAAAACAGATGACCAAATTAAGATCAAATTTGATAAAAGGTCCGGAGCAGTGCGGGTTTGATAAACAATTGTGGAGCACCAGAATGGTGCAAGATTATGCAGA